>JBDTWJ010000096.1:0-13809 GCA_040006755.1 Ilumatobacteraceae bacterium
AGGGCGACACCAGTGGCGATCGACAGTTCGTGCGCGAGGCGTACTACGACTGCGACGGCGATGTGTTGCTGTTCATGGTGGAGCAGGAAGGCAATGGCGCCTGCCACACGGGGGCGTATTCGTGCTTCTTCCGGCGGTTCGGCGAATGACCGAGCTGCGAATGCAGCCGAGCCGAGACGAATTCCGCGCCCTCGCGAGCGAGCACACCGTGGTGCCGGTGTGGACCGAGGTGCTGGCCGATCTCGAAACGCCCGTTGCCGCGTACGCCAAGCTGGTCGGCTCGGGCTCGGGGTTCCTGCTCGAATCCGTCGAGCACGGCGAACGCTGGAGCCGATACAGCTTCGTCGGTCGCGATCCGGTCGCGACACTCGAACTGCGCGACGGAGTCATCGCCACCTTCGGCAGCGTTCCGTCGTCGGTGCCGCTCGATCGCGGCATGCTGGCGGCTCTCGACGAACTGCTGCACATCTATCGTGCGCCGCACATCGCCGATCTACCACCGTTGCAGAGCGGAGTGATGGGTTTCCTCGGCTACGACGTGGTTCGCGAGGTCGAGCGGCTGCCCGATGTGCCCGCCGACGACCGCCAGTTCCCCGATGCGGCGATGAGCGTGATCGGTTCGTTGGCAGCGTTCGACCATTGGCGGCAGCGTGTATATCTGATCGAGAGCGTGCCGGTGCTCGGGATGGATGATGACGCGCTGGATCAGGCATACGACGCGGCGATCTGCCGTGTCGAGCGAGCGGTCGCTGATCTCTCCCGCCCGCTCGCCTACGTGCCGGTTGCCCCGCCGCACGCCGACGACGAGATGCCCGAAGTGCGCAGCACGATGCCCAACGGGAGGTACCAGCAGGCGGTCGAGGTCGCGAAGGAACACATCGTTGCCGGCGACATCTTCCAGGTCGTGCTGTCGCAGCGATACGACATCGACCTCGAGGCGGACCCGTTCGATTTCTATCGAGTGCTGCGCCAGGTCAATCCGAGCCCGTACATGTACTTCCTTCGCCACCCCGACATCACCATCGTCGGCAGTTCACCCGAGCCGATGGTTCAGGTTCTGGGTCGCAAAGTGATCAGTCGCCCCATTGCCGGCACGCGTCGCCGGGGCCGAGACGACGATCACGATCGACGCATGGCCGGTGAGCTGAAGGAGAATCCGAAGGAGGTCGCTGAGCACATCATGCTGGTCGACCTCGCCCGCAACGACGTCGGCCGTATCGCCAAGTTCGGCACCGTGCATGTCGACGAGTTGATGACGCTCGAGCGTTACAGCCACGTCATGCACCTCACGTCGCAGGTCAGCGGTGAACTGGTCGACGGAAAGACACCGATCGATGTGCTGCGCGCGACCCTTCCGGCCGGTACTGTCAGCGGTGCACCGAAGGTGAGGGCAATGGAGATCATCGACGCACTCGAGCCCGTGAAGCGTGGCCCGTATGCCGGTGTCGTCGGCTATGTCGACTTCAGCGGCAACCTCGACACCGCCATCGCCATCCGCACGATGTTCGTCGGCGCCCACGGTGCGTCCTTCCAAGCCGGCGCCGGCATCGTCGCCGATTCGGTTCCCGACGACGAAGACCTCGAGTGCCGCAACAAGGCGGCGGCGCTGCTCGCCGCCGTCCCCGCAGCGCGACGAATGACCGCCCAGAGAACCGCTGCCAACACCCCCGCGTAACCGAGACCCTCGAGATGGCCGGTGGGTGATGAGGGATGAGCCGTCGGGCGCCCCACATCTCTCATCGCGCACCGCCACCAGAACCCCATGCGAGTGTTTGCGGCTCGGACCGTCGCAGTCGAGTGTTTGGGGCCACCACGGGTGCGTCGGAAACACTCGTTCGCGACCTGTATCCCCGCGATGAGCGATGAGCCGTCGGGCACCGCACATCTCTCATAGCGCGCCGTCAGGCTTGCCGGGTGGCCCATTCCATGAGGGAGGCCGGGACGGTGTCGGGCGCGACCGCCAGCAGCAGCACGTCACCGGCAGTCAGCACCATGCCGCCGTCTGGCACGAAGGTTTCGTCGTCGCGCACGACGAGTGCCACGCGGGCTCCGTTGGGCAGGTCGTGATCGCGAAGCGGTGTGCCGACGACAGGTGATTCAGCGGTGAGGCGAAGCTCGATGAGATCCGCGACGAGGGCATCGAGCACGGCAATCTCGGCGTGAGCGCCCGACATCTCGTCGGCGAATCCGAAGCGTTTCACCAACCAGCCGACCGTGCCGGCCTGGACGATGAGCGACGCAAGCACGGTGACGAACACAACGTCGAACACCAGGGACCCGTCGGGATGACCTGCTGTCGGGGAATGGTGGCGAGAACGATCGGCACGGCACCTCGCAGACCCGCCCACGAAACGACGGCGAGTTCGCGCCGGTCGAATCGGAACCACGGCAGGCACAGCACCACAGCGATGGGACGTGCGACGAACATCAGCGCGGCCGCGACGACCAACGACGGACCGAACACATCCAATAGACGCGAGGGGAACACAAGCAGGCCGAGCATCAGGAACAGCACGGCCTCCGCCGCGGCGGCGAGACCCTCGTGGAAGTGCAGCAGAGACCTGACGAGTCGCCGCTTGCGTCCCAACACGAGCCCTGTGAGGTACATGGCGAGAAAACCCGACGAACTCACAGCGGCCGCCACGCCGTACGACAGACCGGCGATCGCCAATGCGAGCACCGGGTACGACGAAGCGCTGGGTAGATGTAACTGTCGCAACGCCAGGCGCGCGACGAATCCGATCGCAACGCCCACAACCAGGCCGCCGACGAGGTGAAGGAGTCCGAACGTCATCCAGTCGGCCGCGCTGGGCTCACCTCGCCACACCTCGACCATCCCGATCGTCAGCATCACCGCGATCGGGTCGTTGAGACCTGACTCCATCTGCAGCAGATCGCGGACTCGGGCGGGCAGGGTCTGGCCGCGCAACGCGCTGAAAACCGCGGCTGCGTCGGTGGACGCCACCACGGCGCCTATCAACAGCGCCGAGCTCGCTGGCAGATCAAACGCCAGCGCGGCACCGCTGGCGGCAATGGCTGCGGTCAGCGCCACGCCCACCGTTGCCAGCAGCGCTGCGGGTACACCGGCTCGGCGAATCGCCTGGGGCGATGTGGCCAGACCACCTTCGAAGAGAATGACGACCAAGGCAATGATTGCGACGTTCTGGGCCAGCCTGGCGTCGCCGAAATGAATGATGCCGAGTCCGTCGTCGGCGACCGCCATGCCGATCAGGAGGAAGAGCACCAGCCCCGGAAGTCGAAAGCGTTGGGCAACACCGCTGACCGCCACGCCGACGATGACGAGGGTGGCGCCGAGGAGTATTCCTGCATCGACCGGGAAGCTGCTGTGCATCCCACAGCGTATTCCGTGGACCGCACCACGTTCGCGATGAGAGATGAGCCGCGTGGGACGGCTCATCTCTCATCGCACGGGGTTGTCAGTCGATGAGGCCGCCGATCAGGAGGATGGTTCCGAGGGCCCCGACAACAATTGTGCCGAGCAGAGCGATTGCCACCAGGCCGGGAACGCTGACGATCGCTCGGATTCCTGCCCAGAGTGCCGGCAGCTCCTTCCGTCGTTTCTTGAGGTCGATCTTCAGGTTCCCGAAGCTCTTCGCGGTGTTGGTCAGTCGCTCGCCCGTGTCGTAGTTGATGAGAACGTTCGCCGCGCTGTTCGACCCGTCGAGCAGCGTGCGAACGTTGCTCTGCAAAGCCGGTATGACCTTGAGGGTCGTGCGGACGTAGAACCAGGCCAGCAGGACGGCAGCCGTCGGGGCGAAGCACAGCGCGCCGCCGATGACGATCCACGTCGGACGACTCCCCTTGAAGACCCACAGACCCGTGAGGAACGTGGCGATTCCGATCGTCGCTGTGAATCCGGCCATGCCGCGGGCCAGCGTGTTGACCCTGGACAACGTGTTGCGGAGGCCGTCGGAGACGCGAACGGCAACTCGGTCGAGATCTGCCATGCCCATAGTGTGGCATCCGGCGACTGCGCTGCAACACTGTCGGGCATGGATATCATCTGGCTCGGCGATCGGCGAGACATCGTCGTGGTCGAGGGGCCGGATGCGGCGTCATACCTGCAGTCACAGGCCTCCCAAGACCTACGTGGCATCACAGTGGGCGAAGCCCGGTGGACCTTCCTGCTGCAACCGACCGGCAAGGTCGACGTGCTCGCACGAGTAACGATGACGGGCGACGAACGCTTCGAGCTCGACACAGACCTCGGGTTCGGAGGCATCTTGGAAGCGCGTCTCAACCGATTCAAGATCCGCGTGAAGGCCTCGGTGGATTTGGTGCGTCCGACGTCGGGTTCGACCGACGACGACGACGATGCGCGCATCGCCGCTGGCTGGCCGAAGATGGGCTCGGAGATCGTTCCGGGCGAGGCGATCCCTGCCGAGACGGGTCTGGCAGACGTTGCCGTCAGCTACACAAAGGGCTGCTACCCAGGCCAGGAACTGGTTGAGCGAATGGACAGCAGAGGCTCGACCGCGCCCCGCCATCTCTCGGTGCTACCCCGCCGCGCCGACGACGAGCCCGGCTCGATCGTCACGCGTGATGGCGCCGAGATCGGCACCATCACGTCAGTAGGCACGACCCAAGTGCTCGCCTTCATCAAGCGTGGGCGAGACGACTCCGAGCGAGACTGAAGCGTGGGCGCGACGGCGAAGGCTCTCGCCAAGAACCTCGAGCGAATGCGCAAGCTGGCGATGGCGTTGCCCGAGGCCACCGAAGAGGTCACCTGGGGAACCGACATCAACTTTCGAGTGCGCAAGAAGATCTTCGCGTTCCCTGGCTCGGGCAACAGCTTGACGGTCAAGGCTGACCGCGAGGAACTGCCTGCGCTGCTCGGTGACGTGCGCTTCACGCCGGCGCCATACCTGGCGCGCGGTGGCTGGGTCCGCATGGACCTCACCAACCGAACGCCGGACTGGGCGGAGATCGACGAACTCATCCGCACGTCGTACAGCTTGATCGCGCCAAAGAAGCTGGTGGCCTTGCTCGGTGAACCCGATCGCTAGCGCGGCCCGAATTCGCTGGCGGCAGTGGTGCGGCCGGTCAGCTGAGCCAACACCGGTGCCTGCTGCAACGCCTGACCGATCCAGACGGGGTTGGAAAGATTTTCTGCAGCACGCAGCCAGCCGACAGCGGTGTCACGATCGCTGAGCGCGGCTGCGCTACGGGCCACGGTGAATGCTGAGACCGGTGACGGGGAACGCTGAAACGAGTCGGCCGCGTAGTGGGCTGCGGTGTCGTATTCGCCAAGGCGCAACAGAATGTCGCCGAGGGCTTGCTCGGCATGGGGGTTGCCCGTCGGAAGTGGGCGGGGGAGGAGGGCTAGGAGGGTGGCAAGGGTCTGCTCGTCGGCCGCTGCGGGTGGAATCCAACGTGGTGGTCGTGGATCCGCGAAATCGTCGAGCAGCACTGCGCGCGCCATCTCGGGGCTGGTCTGATGCAGTTGCTGATTGGCGCGATACCACGGCGAAGGGACCTGCCCCGGCAACATCAGGGTGACGTCACCCTTCTCCCATGCAGAACTCTCGGCGAGCACGGCGGCCTCGAGGCTGGTGGGTTCGTCGGCCTCGCGAAGCGACCGCAGCATTTGGAACTGTGCCATCAGGGGAAAGATGGCCGCATAGATGGCGATGGTTCCGATACGTGGTTCGTTGAGCAACCACAAACCACCGCCGATGGTGATCGCGAGGCTGAAGTACAGCATCACGACCTTTGCCTTCTTGCGGAGCACCACCTCGAGACCAGCCAGCACGATGTTGCCGCCGTCGAAGGGCAGGATTGGCAACAGGTTGAACAGGCCGATGACAGGGCCGGCCCACCACAGGGCGCGTGCAGCGTCGGATGCGCCCGTGCCAGGGTGCAGCGGGTGCACGCCCATCGCCCACAGAGCGAGCATGCTGACCGAGATCTGAATGGCTGGACCGGCGAAGCTGATCCCCGCACGCTCCCACCGCTTCAGGTGCCGCGTCGGCACGAACGAGGCGTAGCCGGCCAACAGATCGAGTGAGATCTCGGCGCGTGCGCCAGTCGCGCGGGCGGCGAACGCGTGCCCGAGCTCGTGGATGAGCGTGAGCACAGCAATGAACGCGGCAAGCCACAGACCGAGGTCGGGGCCGTTCGCGATCACGACGATCACCATGAACATGTAGAAACCGGGACGGACGTGCACGGGGAACCCGAACAGCCGAAACGCCGGTTGTGAATGCATTACCAGAGCCTACGCATGTCGAAAGGACCTCCCACCGGCAAGACCGCGTAGACTCGTCTCTCGTGTCTTACGTCTATTCCTTCGATCACAAACACCGCCGTCCCCCCATGGAGTACAAGGATCTCCTGGGTGGAAAGGGCGCCAACCTGGCCGAGATGACCAGCGTCTTGAAGTTGCCGGTCCCGCCGGGGTTCACGATCTCGACCGACGCATGCCGGGCGTACATGAAGGGTGGATGGCCGGCCGGTCTCAACGATGAGATCGCCAAGCAGGTCACCAAGCTCGAGAAGGCGATGGGCCGCACGCTTGGCGACGCCGCCGATCCGCTGCTAGTGAGTGTGCGTTCTGGCGCCAAGTTCTCGATGCCGGGGATGATGGACACCGTCCTCAACCTCGGCCTCAACGACGCCAGCGTCAAGGGCCTCGCCGCGGTCACGTCCAACGAGCGATTCGCCTACGACAGCTATCGCCGCTTCATCGCGATGTATGGGCGGATCGTGCTCGGTGTCGAGGGCGAGCGCTTCGAGCGTCCGCTCGAGGCGGCCAAGGCCACGGCCGGGATCAAGACCGATGCCGAGCTGAGCGCCAAGGCGCTGAAAGAACTGTGTCAGCTCTACAAGAAGGTCGTGCGCGCCGAGACCGGCAAGCCGTTCCCGCAGGATCCCACCAAGCAACTCCGCGGCGCGGTCGAGGCCGTCTTCGCGAGTTGGAACGGCGCTCGCGCTATCGCGTATCGCGTGCGCGAACGCATCAGCCACGATCTCGGCACAGCAGTGAATGTGCAGGCGATGGTGTTCGGCAACCGCGACGAGCTCAGCGGCACGGGCGTCGGCTTCACACGCAATGCCGCAACAGGCGACGACAAGCCGTATGGCGACTTCCTCATCAACGCGCAGGGCGAGGACGTGGTAGCTGGTATCCGCAACACCGAGACCCTCGAGGATCTGAAGCGCCACTTCCCAAAGATCCACGCCGAACTGATCGACATCTTCGATCGCCTCGAGCGCCACTACCAAGACATGTGCGACACCGAGTTCACCATCGAGCAGGGCAAGTTGTGGATGCTCCAGACTCGTGTCGGCAAGCGCACCGGAGCTGCCGCACTGAAGATGGCCGTCGACATGACGAAGGGAAGTGGCAAGGGCAAGGCTCGCTGGAAGATCACCAAGCGAGAAGCGATCATGCGTATCACCGCCGACTTCCTCGATCAGGTCTTGCATCCGCAGTTCGCAGGCAAGGGCGTGGTCATCGCCAAGGGATTGGCGGCTTCACCGGGTGCGGCAGTCGGCAGGGTGTACTTCACCGCCGACGACGCTGCCGATGCCGATGAGCGCGGCGAGAACGTGATCCTCGTACGCAGCGAGACCAGTCCTGAAGATGTGCATGGCATGATGGTCAGCCAGGGCATCCTCACTGCTCGCGGAGGCCTCGTCAGTCACGCCGCAGTCGTCGCCCGCGGTTGGGGAACGCCTGCAATCGTCGGCGCCGACATGGTGAAGATCGAAGGCAAGCAGTTCACGGTGGGCAACATCGTGGTCAACGAAGGCGACATCATCTCGCTCGACGGCACGACCGGCGAAGTCGTGCTCGGCGAGATGAAGCTCGAAGCCGCGGAGCCACCCGTCGAGTTCTCGACCATCCTCGAATGGGCCGATCAGGTCCGCAAGGGCAAGCTGGCCGTGCGCGCCAATGCCGACACCGGCGAGGACGCGAAGAATGCCCGCGACCTTGGCGCAGAAGGCATCGGGTTGTGCCGCACCGAGCACATGTTCCTGGCCCCGGACCGGCTGCCTGTCGTACGCGAGATGATCCTTGCCGACACCGTCGCGGAGGAAGCAGCGTCGATGTCGGAACTCGGTCGCGTGCAGCAGATCGACTTCGAGGAGATCCTCGAAGCGATGGACGGCCTGCCGGTCACCATTCGCCTGCTCGATCCTCCGTTGCACGAGTTTCTGCCGTCGATCGAGGAGTTGAAGATCAAGCAGGCAACCACCGGTCTTTCGAGCCGAGAAGGCAAAGAACTGAAAGCTGCCGAAGACTGGGCAGAGCACAACCCGATGATCGGCACCCGAGGTGTTCGCCTCGGCGTGGTCAAGCCAGGCCTGTACGCAATGCAGGTCAAGGCGTTGCTTGCTGCCGCAGCGGTGCTGCGCCAGCGGGGCAAGAATCCGATCGTCGAGGTGATGATCCCGCTCACCGTCACTCGCGAGGAACTCGCACTGGCGCGCAGTTGGGTGCAGACCGAGATCGACGATGCATTGAAGGGCATGAAGAAGAAGCCCGACATCACCATCGGCACGATGATCGAAACACCACGTGCAGCGTTGTGCGCCGACGAGATCGCCGAAGAGGCCGACTTCTTCAGCTTCGGCACCAACGACTTGACGCAGTTGACGTTCGGCTTCAGCCGCGACGACGTCGAGAGCCGCATGATGCCGGCCTACCTCGAGCAGGGCTTGCTGAAGCGCAATCCATTCGAGACCATCGACCAGAACGGCGTAGGCGAACTCGTCAAGATCGCCGCGGCGCGCGGCCGGAGCGTGAAGAAGGACCTGAAGCTCGGCGTATGTGGCGAGCACGGTGGCGACCCGGAGAGCATTCAGTTGTTCTATGACGCAGGGCTCGACTATGTCAGCTGCAGCCCGTTCCGCGTACCGATCGCCCGCCTTGCCGCAGCGCAGGCGATCATCACGCGGTCAGGTGACGGCGGCAAGTCTGAGACGAAGTAACCGGGGGCTTCGAATGCAGGTTCAGACCCGTCAAGGCCCGGCCTATGGAGTCGCTCGCCTCACGTTGGCGCCAAACGAACCGGTGCGCGTCGAGAGTGGAGCGATGATGGCGATGTCAGCCGGCGTTGAGCTGTCATCGAAGGCGCAGGGCGGCGTCATGAAGTCGTTGAAGCGCGCAGCGCTCGGCGGCGAGAGCTTCTTCGTCAGCACGTACACCGCGCCCGAATCGGGCGGCTTCGTCGACATTGCTGCGCGGCTTCCTGGCGACGTCACCACCTACGACGTGTCGCCGGGTCATGCCCTGTTCGTGCAGAAGGGTTCGTGGCTCGGCAATGAGGTCAACGTCACCATCGATGCGCAGTGGGGTGGGTTCAAGAACCTGTTTGGCGGCGAGGGTGGATTCATCATTCGCATCGAGGGGCACGGCACCGTGGTGTTCGCGTGCTACGGCGCGTTGGAGGTCTGGAACCTCGAACCCGAGCAGTCGATCACGATCGACACTGGCCACATGGTTGCCTACGAAGACACTGTCAAGATGCAGATGCGCAAGGCCAGCGGCGGCGGCCTGGTGCAGAGCTTCAAGAGCGGCGAGGGCTTCGTCTTCGACTTCTCAGGGCCCGGACGGGTGTGGACGCAGACTCGCAATCCGACGGAGTTGATGGGTTGGATCCAGAGCTTCGTGGGCACAGGTAATTCCAGTGGCACTTCCTTTGGCGGGGCATTGGGCGGTTTACTCGGTCGTGACTAGATGCCGCTTGGCCTAGTTGCGAGCGGCAACGGCCGCGACAAGTTCGTCGATCTCGACGTTGCCCAATGGGCATGGCCCGTCACGATCGGCGTCATCATCGCGCTCCTGCTGATCGACATATTGCTGCTCAATCGTCACGCGCATGCGCCGACGTTGCGCCGTGCCGCGGTCGAGACGATCGGGTGGGTGCTCGTCGGGGTCACGTTCGGCGTGGTCGTCCTGGTTTCGTTCGGCGGCACGGCCGGCGGTGAATGGTTTTCCGGCTACTTGATCGAATACAGCTTGTCGATCGACAACGTCTTCGTGTGGGCGTTGATCCTCGCCTACTTCAAGGTGCCGGCGCAGTACCAACGCCGAGTGTTGTTCTGGGGCGTGTTCGGCGCGCTGGTGTTGCGCGCCGCATTCATCTTTGCCGGTGTCGCGCTGATCACTCGGTTCGAGTGGATGTTGTTCATCTTCGGCGCCTTCTTGCTGTACACCGCAGGCAAGCTGCTGTTCTCCAACGACGACGCGGTCGACCCCGCGCAGAGCAAGTTTCTCGCGCTGGTGCACAGGTTCGTGCCGACCACGCCCGACTTGCACGGGCAGAAGATGTTCGTGCGCATCGATGCCAAACGCCTCGCAACACCACTCTTCGCTGTGCTCTTGCTCGTCGAAGCAACCGATGTTCTCTTCGCTGTGGACTCGGTTCCGGCCGTGCTGGCGGTCAGCAAGGAACAGTTCATCGTGTTCACCTCCAACGCGTTCGCGATCATGGGGCTGCGGTCGCTCTACTTCATGCTGGCCGACATGCATGCAAGGTTCAGCTACCTGCAACAGGGCCTTGCAATCATCCTCGCGTTCGTCGGCATCAAGATGATCATCAGTCGGTGGTATCACATCGCGACCCCCGTGTCACTGCTGGTGATCGTTCTGGTGCTGGTGTCCTCGGTTGCGTTTTCGTTGCAGCGCACGCGCGGCGCCGACACGTTGGCGTCGGTCGAGGAGCACGTACCTCCCGACGAGCCGTGATACCCCTCCGGTAACCTCGCGGCCGTGGCGATTGTCGAAGAGGATCTCGAACGACTCAGAGCCACGATATCGATCGCCGACGTGGTGCAGGGATACATGCAGCTACGTCGGGTAGGTCGTAACTGGGTGGGGCTATGCCCCTTCCATGCCGAGCGCAGCCCGTCGTTCAATGTTCGCGAGGAGACCGGCCGTTACAAGTGCTTCGGATGCGGCGCAGCGGGCGACGTGTTCACGTTCGTGCAGGAGATGGATCATGTCGACTTCGTCAACGCAGCCGAACAACTGGCAGCGAAGGCGGGCATCCAGTTGCAGTACACATCTGGCGGTCAGAGCAAGGATCGTCAGCGACGCAAACAGTTGATCGACGCAATGGGCAAGGCCGTCGAGTGGTATCACCAACGCCTGTTGACCGGCGACGACGCGCGTGCGGCGCGCGACTACCTCCGCAAGCGCGGGCTTGCCGGCGACATCGCTCGGCAGTTCAAGCTGGGCTGGGCACCCGACGATTGGGACGCGATGAGCCGCGACGTCGGCCTGCCCGCCGACGCGCTGCGCGATACCGGTCTGGCGTTCACCAACAAGCGGAATCGCTTGCAGGATTCGTTCAGGGGACGGGTGATGTTCCCGATCCTGTCGGAGAACGGAGACCCCGTGGCGTTCGGCGGCCGGATCCTGCCGGGATCGACCGACCCCGCCAAGTACAAGAACTCCGCGGAGACCTACATCTATGCGAAGTCGAAGACGCTGTACGGCTTGCACGCGGCAAAGGGCGACATCGTCGCTGCGAATCAGGTGATCGTGTGCGAGGGATACACCGACGTGATCGGCTTCCACTTGGCCGGCGTGAAGCGTGCGGTTGCAACATGCGGCACAGCGTTGACCGAGGAGCATGTTCGCATGTTGAAGCGCTTTGCCAGCCGCGTCGTGCTGGCGTTCGATGCCGACGCCGCCGGTCAGGGCGCCGCCGAAAAGTTCTACGAGTGGGAGCAGAAGTATCAGGTCCAGGTCAGCGTGGCGGCCTTCCCGAAAGGACAGGATCCAGGCGAGCTGAGCCTCTCGAATCCTTCGGCGCTGGCGGCAGCTGTCGACACGGCGTTGCCGTTTCTCGGCTTCCGGCTCCAGCGTGTGATGACCGGTCGGGCGTTGAACTCGCCGGAGGATCGCGCCCGACTGGCTGAGCAGGCTATGGCTGTCGTCAACGAGCATCCCGATACGAATGTTCGCAAGTTGTATGCCGGACAGGTTGCCAGTCACACCGGTCTTCCGATCAACGATCTGGTAGCGATTGCGTCGAGGCGATCAGCGCGTCCGATCGTGCGCGTTGGCAACACTCGACGTGTGGGGAGTTCGGAGAATGCGGAGTTCGTGGCAATCGCTCTGCTGTTACAGCGCTGGCACGACATGGCCGGGTGGCTCGACGAAGTGCTGTTCGTCGACGAGGTGGCTCGACGCGCATTTCTCGCTGTCGCTGAAGGCGACGGATCCGTGGGACGATCGCTCGAACTGGCCGACCCCGAGGCGCGAGAGATGATCGAACGCGCTGCCGTCGCCGACATCGACGCCGACCCGGCGATCGAGGGTCGCAACCTCATCGCTGCGGCGGTGCGACGCGAGTTGGCACGGCGCGTCAACGAGACCAACCCTGTGGAAATACTGGCGAATCGAGATGCACGCCTTGCGCTGGAGCGATTCGACGACTCAACTGCAGGGAACGATGCTGCCGAGCTATTGCTAGGGTGGCTGCAACGGCGTAATGAGGAGCGTGATTGAGTTTCGGGCAGTCTGACGCACCAACGGAGTCGGCACCTTTTCCCGGTGTAGATCCCGGTGAGTGGAACAGTCTGCTCGCGCGCGGAGCGATCTCTGGCGTACTCGAGGCCGAGGAGATCACGCATGTGCTGCGTACGGTCGAGCTCACGGGTGATGTGCTCGAAGAGGTGCAGAAGGCGGTCACCTCACGTAACATTCGCATCGACGAGACAGTTGATGATGTAGTCGACGAGACGCCGCCGGCGGGAGTTCCGGTCATCGAGCCGCCACTCGCGGAGGATGCCGACGGTCTCATGGCTCGTCGTCGCCGGCGTCGAAGCGAACGGATGAACGCCAGTGGCGTCGACACCGGAAACACAGCCGACACCGTGCGGATGTACCTACGCGAAATCGGGCGTGTCGATCTGCTGACACCAGACGACGAGCGACGTCTTGCGCAAGCGATCGAGGAGGGCAATCAAGCCGCGTTGCAGCTCGACAAACCGACCGATCCGGCAGAACATCGTCGCTACATGCGGATCGTGCAAACCGGTCAGCGGGCGAAAAGCGAGTTGATCCAAGCCAATCTGCGCCTCGTCGTCAGCATCGCCAAGCGGTACAGCGGCCGTGGCATGTTGTTCCTCGATCTCATCCAGGAGGGCAACCTCGGGCTGATGCGTGCTGTCGACAAGTTCGATCACACCAAAGGTTTCAAGTTCTCGACGTACGCCACGTGGTGGATTCGACAGGCGATCACTCGCTCCATCGCCGACCAGGCGCGAACCATCCGCATCCCGGTTCACATGGTCGAGAGCATGAACCGCGTCTTGCGCATGCAACGTCAGATGCATCAAGAGCTCGAGCGTGAGCCCACGCTCGACGAACTGGCCGACCGGTGCGGGCTGCATCCCGACCGCATCCGCGAGATCCTGCGCATCTCGCTCGATCCGTTGTCGCTGGATTCGCCAGTCGGCGAGGAGGATGATTCCAACCTCACCGATTTCATCGAAGACCTCACCGTTGACGCGCCCGCCGACATGGCTACGAAGCGGATGCTGGCGCAAGCGGTCGAAGAGGCGCTCGGCGAACTGACCGCCCGCGAGCAGGAGATCGTGCGCATGCGATTCGGGCTCGACGACGGCCAAGCTCGCACGCTCGAAGATGTCGGCAAGGAGTTCGGCGTCACCCGCGAACGCATCCGCCAGATCGAGGCAAAGACGCTGGCCAAGTTGCGTCACCCGATGCGCAGCCAGCGATTGAAGGAGTTTTTGGAGGAGGAGTGACCAAACGGCTTTGCTATCCTCGTCAACGCCTTCCGAGATAGCTCAGTTGGCAGAGCAGCT
>JBDTWJ010000097.1:0-13699 GCA_040006755.1 Ilumatobacteraceae bacterium
GCGCTGTTCTCGATGTTCCTCGGCTTCTTCGCCTGGTACGCAGGCATGGCCAAGGCCGGAATCGCCAAGGCCAGTCAGGTACAACTCGCGCAACCGGCGCTGTCGATGGTTTGGGGTTGGCCGTTGCTGGGCGAGCACCTGTCGATGGCCGCGGTCGTCACCATTGCGGTGGTGCTCGGCGCGGTCGTGGTCGGGCGCACGGCCGTGGTGCACACCACACAACCGATCCCAGCGGCCGTGCAAGATGCCACACTGATGTGATGCCGTACCAGGCCTTCTACCACGGCAACTTCGTCGACGTGATGGGTGCTGGGCTCGGCGCGCTGCAGTCGTAGCCGCCGTACGCGACACCGAGTGCATGGATTCGGGGGGCGCAACCAGGGTAAGTTGTGAAATTGTCAAGAAATCGTAAAGGTCCTCGCGCGTCTTGCCGAAAGATTGGCATGTCTCGGATTCAACGAGCGCTGCTGGCTGCCTCCCTTTCGACCATCACGCTCAGCACCCTGACCCTGCCTGCATACACGTCGGCCGCCGGCGGTTCGGCTACCGCAGCCCCTGGGGTCTACGTCGTCAAGAACGGTGACTTCCTCGCCGGAATCGCTGCGAAAGTGGGCATGACCCTCGTTGACCTGATGGCCCTCAACAACCTGACGAAGAAGAGCCTGATCCTTCCCGGCGACACGCTGGTGATTCCCGCCGCTCCGGCAACTCCGGGGCCGGCCGCCGGGCCGGCCGCACCCACCGCGGGCGCGCTGGTGCACACCGTGAAGTCGGGTGATTTCCTGCTCGGAATCGCGACGCTGTACAGGGTCACCCTCGCCGACCTGCTCGCCGTCAACAAGTTGACCATCAAAAGCCTTATCACGCCCGGCAGGCAGCTCGCACTGCCCGCCAACGCTGTCGCCCCCCACACAGCACCGGCAGCACCGGCAGCGCCCGCGGCGCCAGCAGCTTCAGGGCTGACCTACACCGTGAAGTCGGGCGACTTCCTGGCAGGCATCGCCGCGACGTTCAAGGTCAAGCTGCCCCACTTGCTCGCTGTGAACAAGTTGAAGCCCAACAGCCTCATCCTTCCCGGCGCGATACTCGCTCTACCGCCGGGTGCCGTCGAACCGTCGGTCACCGCACCCGCTGCCGCGGTCGTTCAATCCAGCGCCGGTCCGGCAGGCGTCGTCGTCGCCTTTGCGTATGCACAGCTGGGTAAGCCCTATCGCTTCTTCACGGCCGGGCCGGCAACCTTCGACTGCTCCGGACTGGTGAAGGCTGGCTTCGCCCAGATCGGGATCGAGATGGTCCATCACGCTGCTTCGCAGGCGTCGTACGGCAAGGCGGTCGACATCTGGAGCGAGCCGATCAAGGCTGGTGATCTGGTCTTCATGGCCAGCCGAGGCGGGCCCGAGATCACTCACGTGGGGATCGCCGTCGATGCGACCCATTGGATCCACGCGCCGAGGCCCGGCGATGTCGTGCGCTTCGGGCCGATTCCGGCAAAGGGTGTCATCACCGCCGTGCGGCGAGTGATCCCCTAGTTCTCGAACGGCCCTGTTACACCCGTGTCGTTGCCGGTGCGTCGACGTCGCCCACGATGGCCGGGTCGAACGGCGGGCGGCTGAAGACCTCACGAAGCATCGGCTCGAACGTCTCGATCGGCTCGGTGGGATAGTCGGGGTCGAATGACTCCTGGTCCCATCGCTCGCAGAAGTTGACGCAGCTGTCGAACCACTTGTGGTCGCGATACGCATCGCGTTGATCCGGATCGAGATCGATGTGATGGCCGTAGTACTTGTATTGGAAGACGCCGTGCATGTTGACGACCCACGTCACCTCGGCGCGCACATATGGCCGGATGATGGATGCCGCGACCTGCGAGTGGTTCTCGGGCGAGAGGTCGTCGCCGATGTCGTGGATCAACGCGGCGACGATCATCTCGATGTCGGCTCCATCGCGCAGTGCCCGTGTCGCCGACTGCAACGAGTGCTGATAGCGGCTGACCTTGTAACCCGCAAGGCCGTCGTCGAGACGACGCAACGCCTCGATCAATCGCTCAGGAAGATGGGAGATGTACTCGCTCTCGAGGCCATGCAGGTACTGGTACTCGTCGCGGGTTCCATCGGCCATTCGCGTGAAGTTGATGGCACCGTTCGCCCATGTGGTGGAACTGTTGCTGGTCATGCGTCCATCGTAGAAGAGAATCGTCCTGGGGAGCGGACCGCCGTGCCGCTCCCCAGGACGAAATTCCTTTGAAGCAACGCTGCTTCAGATCCGGCCGCCCGTCCCGTCGGCCCGGGGGGTAGTAGAGCATGAGACGCGCTCGACCGGAAGGGAGACGGCACTCAATGAGTCGTACGGACTACGCGATACCGTTCCGCTCATGACGACGCCTGCGCATCCCCAACCGCTCGGCGGCAACGACATGCCCCGGTTCGGTGGGATAGCAACCTTCATGCGCCTGCCGGGTATTAGCGCTCCCGACCAACTCGATGCAGCTGTGGTCGGCGTGCCGTTCGACATCGGAACCTCCAACCGTCCTGGCGCGCGCTTCGGTCCGCGGGGCATACGCAACGAGTCGGTTCTGCTCCGGCCCTACAACATGGCCACTCGCGCCGCGCCCTTCGACAGTTTGCGCATCGACGACCTCGGCGATGTCGCCACGAATCCGTACAACTTGCTCGATTCGGTCGACCGCATCCAGTGCTACTACGACACGTTGCTGGGCCACGGCTTGATGACAGCAACGATGGGTGGCGACCACACCATCGTGCTGCCGATCCTCCGGGCCATGGCCAAGAAGCACGGTCCCGTCGGGTTGGTACACGTCGATGCGCACACCGATATCAACGACACGATGTTCGGCGAGCCCATCGCCCACGGCACACCGTTTCGGCGAGCTGTCGAAGAGGGATTGCTCGACTGCAACCGCGTTGCTCAGATCGGCGTACGCGGCACCGGGTACCAGGCCGACGACTTCGACTGGTCACGACAGCAGGGGTTCCGCGTCGTTCAGGTCGAGGAGTGCTGGCATCGCAGCCTGGATCCGCTGATGGCCGAGATCCGCAGCCAGGTCGGCGATGGCCCCGTCTATCTCAGCTTCGACATCGATGGTCTCGACCCGTCGTTCGCCCCGGGCACCGGCACCCCTGAGATCGGCGGCCTCACGATCTGGCAGGGGATGGAGATCATCCGTGGCTGCCGGGGTCTCAACGTCGTCGGCTGCGATGTCGTCGAGGTCGCCCCCATCTACGACGTGTCGGGCATGACGTCGTTGGTCGCCGCGAATCTGATCTACGAGATGTTGTGCGTGCTCCCCGGCGTCGAAAGCCGCCGGTAACCGCAGCCGAGACGGCGGTTAGCCGACGCGAACGGTCAGCCGGCTCCATGCGCCGAGGTAGACCCGGTCGCCGTCCTGCAGGGGTATCGAGAGCCCCGGCACGACGGCGTCGGTGTCGTCTGTCGGATCGGTACCGGCCCGCACGACATACGTGCCGTTGGTCGACGAGAGGTCGATGACCACGAGACCATCACCGTCGCGAACGAACTGGGCGTGGCGGCGCGAGACCCCGGTGTCGCCGTCGAGTGCGATCTCCGGATGGATGTCGCGGGATTGGCTGGATCGACCGATCAACGCCGTCTGTTGACTGACAGCCACGGTCGAGGAGGATGCCTGCGGGCACGGTTGGTCGGCGAGCGAGCCCTTCAGTTCGAACCACTCAGGATCGACCTCGACGACCACGACCCACTTCACATTGGAGTCGGGAGCGGTCGCCGGTTCTGCGGGTGGCTCGACGACCTCGGGTTTCGGCGGCGCCTGCCCCGTGGTGAAGTCGTAGCCGCACTGTTCGCAGAACAGGTTGTCACTCGCGTTCGACAGTCCGCAGTTGGGGCAGTCGACCATCGCCCCGGAAGATTGTGCTGATGGCAACTGCGTGGCGGGACCCGCCGCTGAAGGCGACGAAGGCGCAGGCGATCCACCAATCGGAGCGCCACACGTGTCGCACCACTCGGCGTCGCCGCTCTCGTGACCGTTCGGACAGACAACCGTGGTCACGGCTCCCGCCGAATTCGCGTGGTCTTTGTGCTGCGCGTGTCGAGTGCCATCTCATCGGTCTTTTCGATGTTGCTCTTCAGTCGCACCGTTCCAGCTTCGGCGTCGACCACATCGACCACCTTCGAAAGCAATCGGGTGGTGTCTTCGTTGCCGCTGTCGTGGGCGATCTTGGCCGCCTCGCCGAGCAACACGGTCGCGGTGCGATCATCGCCGGCGGCCTTGGCGGCCAATCCCTTCTGGATGGCATCGGCCAACTGTGCCTGCCCCGTGTAGTGCGCGACGGCTGGGTCGAGGCGAGTCGTCAAGTTGGCATCGGCACTCCACGTCGCTTTCACCAGGCCCTTGGCAACCACCTCGTCGTTGATGACCATCTCGACGCGCGCTGCGAGCCGTTCGTTGCCAAGGGGCGCGACCGGTACGCGAACTGCGACGTGGTAGTCGCGGCTCTCGTCGCTCCACGCACCGGTTGGGAACTCGCGAATGAGTGGGCCGACCTGCACCGCCTTCGGAGTGAGGTCTTCGACGAGCGGTGCAACCTGTCGCACGAACAGCACCTCGCTGCCCTGCGGGGCCCACACCCTCAGTCGGGCGTCGGCCACGCCGCGGCTCATCGACATCTGGATCATCGCCTCGAAGTCGGCCTCGAGGTCTTCGGGCTTGGCGATGATGTCGACGGTGCCCAGCAGTGCATTGGAGATGGTGCGAAGTTCTTCGACCACCCAGTCGGCTCCGATGCCACGGCAATCGCACTGGAACTGTCCCTGCGCGGCTTCCAGGGCCTGCGGCAACGCGTACGACGGCTCGCCCTCGATCTTGCCGTCTGTCAGCAGGATGGCGTGGCGTTGCGCGGTCTGCACCTGCGAGAACAACTCCGTCGCAGCAGCAATCCACGCTCCGATCGCCGTTGCACCGCCAGGGCGAAGTGCGTCCACCATGTGCGTCGCCTCACGTCGAGTCACATCGGTCATCTTCGCCATACCGGGATGTGTTGGATACACCATCTGGGCGACGCTGTGACCGCTGATGACCGCGAACCACGTACCGTCGACGATCTCGCCGAGCGCAACCTTTGCGGCGCGGCGCGCCGCAACGATCTTCGACGCCGGCATGTCCATCGAACCGGAGGTGTCGACGATGATGATCTCTGCGGCTTCTCCTTGGCCCGACTGGCCCGCTTTCCCTGCGGCAGTACAGGTGACCGACACGACGGCATGCACATCGGTGGCGCCCTCGGCCAGGAACTCGTTCTGAAAGACCTCTGCTTTGAACTCAGCCACGTGTTGTCCTCTCTCGTTCCAAGCGTAGCGATGGGTCGCATCGAGCAAGGGCGACCGTGATGTTGTCGTGACCGCCGGCGGCGTTGGCCCAGTCGACCATCGCCTCGGCGAGGGGAACCGGGTCAGAAGCGGAGCTGGCGCTGAGATCCGTCAGCAGCGTCATCATCTCCGTCAGTGCCGACGCATAGTTCCACAGCCCATCGCTGCACACCAGCAGCCAGCCGGGACCCTCGATCGACTGCGACGCGATCTCGGGACTGTGGTCGACCGAGTCAGCGCCCAGCCATCGAGTGATCGTGTGAAATCCCGGCTCCAACTCGGCCTCTCTCGCCGCCGTGCCGGCAGCGATCATCTCCGTCCCGAGGGAGTGGTCGAGGGTCAGTTGCCGCGCGTCGCCCGAGTCGGGCAGCCAATAGGCGCGCGAGTCGCCGCACCACGCCACGGTGATCAGATCCCCGGCGACGACTGCTGCCACGAACGTGCACGCGGGAGGCTCGGCCGGATCGCCGAGCGTGTGGGCGACGCCAACCGCCGCAGCGTTTGCTTCACTTGTCGCGGCCAACAACGCATCCGACCAATAGCTGACAGCTGCAGCGACGCTTTCGCTCGGTGGCGCCACCACAGCGGTCAGGTGGCCGCACGCGGCACGCGACGCGGCCAATGCTGCGCGATCACTGTGCGGGGCACTGGTGACGCCGTCGCAGACGACGAGGACAGCCAACGAGCCGCCGGGTGTCGCTGACAGCGCCATTGCATCTTCGTTTGCTGTGTGAACGACGCCCTTGTCGCAGACTCCGCCAACCCACGGCACCGGGAGCTCCGACCAGTGGTCGCGCGGTGAGCGCGCTTTCCGCCCGCACGTGCCGCAGAAGCCGTCGTCGAGGATTGACCCACCGCAGTAGGCGCATACCGCGACGATCTTCGTGGTACGAGGAATCGGCGCAGTGTCGTCGGGGGATACGGCGGAAGGCTCCGGAGCCTGCAACTCGGCGCCACAAGCCTCACAGAACGTGTCGCCGTTCGCGATCGGCTCGGCGCACGCCGGGCATTTGAGTTCAGTGTCGCTCATGTCAGCGTGCGAACCCGAACCAGGTTGGCTTGATCGACGAGGCGCGTGCGATCGGCGGGAGTCTCGGCCAGTCGTGCAGCGTCACGATAGGCCTGCTCGAGTCCGGAACGGAGCGACGGAACCGTGCCGTTGACCCCAGCGATGACCAGTTGCGGCGCCGCGCCGTGATCGCGTACGTGGGCGAGAGCGGCGCTGAGGATCTGGATGCGCAGCGCAACTCTGCCGGCGGGATCTAGCCCAGCATGCTCGAGCTCGCGTGCAGCGGCGGCGAGGTCGTCGAGTGGGTCCGCCGATCCATCGGTCGCCGACAGCAGGAGTGCCCGTTGGCGGCGCGCGTCGCCGTAGGCGCGGCTGGTCGCGGGGATGTGATCGAACGCGGCGAGAGCCTCGTCGCGCCGACCGGCAGCGGCGGCCAGGCGCGCCAACCCGAACTGTGCGGGTGCAACGTACGCAGCATCGGTGCGCGCACACTGCGCATACATCTGAGCCGCGATTTCGGGTTCGCCGCCCAGTTCGCAGGCCCTTGCCAGCGCCAACTTCGGCGCAAGCTCGCCGGGCAACTGGCCATACACACTGTTGAACGCCGAAATCGCCCCAGCGTGATCGCCCGCCGCGAGGGCGATGAGGCCGTGCAGCCACACGCCACGCCACTCCCACGGATCGCTGCCGAGAATGGTGTCGGAGATCGCCGATGCCTGCTGCAACTGGTCGGCAGCCATCGCCGCGTATCCGCTGGCCATCTCGACGCCGACCGTCTGTTCGGGTGCTGACTCCAAGGCCTGCAGCCGGTCAGACGGATTCTCGGCGGTGACCGAGGCCACCCACGAGGCCATCGGGTCGAGCGGGTCCACGGCCACCGCGGGCAGGTCGGCCCAATCGAGCCGGTCGTCGGCAACGGCAGGAGTGTCGAACAGGCGCGACGGTGTGCTGCGCGTGACCGCTCCCCCACCTGCCGACGCCGTCACCTCGCGAAGCACGCCGAGCAGTTGGTCGCGCATCTCGTCGGCAGTCTGAAAACGATCCTCCGGCTGAGGCGCAGTGCCCTTCGCCAGCCAGCGATACAGCGAGTCGTGTTGCGCAAAGATCGGCACGTCTGACGGAGATGGCAGCGTGGTCTCGAACGTGCTCTGGTAGCCCTTGAACTCAAAGATCAAGGTGGCGAGCGTGCGGGCGACAGTGAACAGATCGCTGGCAATCGACGTGCCTTCCTTGGCAACCTCGGGTGCCTGGAATCCGACCGTTCCGTAGATCGGCGACTGGTCGTCGTCGATCCGCCGCACACCCCCGAGGTCGATCAGCTTCAGGCCGTCGCCGACCTGGATGATGTTGGCCGGCTTGAAGTCGCAATAGAGCAGACCCAGCAGATGCAGATACGAGAACGCCGGCAGGATCTCGACGATGTAGGCGATGGCCTGATCGACGGGGATCGGTGAGAAGCGGCCGGTGGCCTTCATCCTGTCTTTGAGAATGACGTTGAGCGACCGCCCACCGACGTACTCCATGACGATGTACGACGCACCGTCGGCGGCCGTGACGAAGTTGTAGATCTCGACGATCAGCGGATGCTCCACCTCGGCGAGGTACTGCTTCTCGGCGACAGCGGCTCGCGCCGCGTCGGGGTCTCCGCTGTTGAGCAGACCCTTCAACACCACCCAGCGATCGTTGACGTTGCGGTCGTTGGCCAGGTAGATCCAACCCATGCCCCCGTGGGCGAGGCCGCCCGCGACTTCGTACTGCCCGCCGACCAACGAGCCGGGCTGCAGTTTGGGGTCGAAGTCGAACGGCGCTCGGCACTTCGGGCAAAAGCCCTTCGATCGACCCGGCACGCCTTCACGCGAGCGGCCGACGGGTGCGCCGCACACCGAACAGAAGCGCTTGTCCTCGGCGACCGTTGGTGGATCCATCAACGCCTGGCGCGGGTCGGTGACGGGTACCGATGGAACCTGCGTCAACCCCGCGCCGAGCCTCGACGTCTGAGTTCTTGCCGTCAGCCGGCGGGTCGGACGACTGGCACCCGTCGAACGAGCCGAACCCAGCGGCACCTGGCCGAGCCGCGTCGTGCCCGTCTGACTGGTGACGGCGCTGGGGCCATCCAGGTGAACGGAGGCAGAGTTGGAGCCAGAGTTGGAATCAGAGTTGGAGGCGGCGTACTGGGCCGAGGAAGGGGTCGGCGCCAATCCGCACACATCGCAGTAACCGTCGACCACAGTGCCAGTGCAGCCCGGCTGCGCGCACTTCATGAGCCCAGACCCCCGGGTGTCACGGTCGAAGCGATCTTGGCGTTGACCGCGGTCACGTATTCCTCCACCAGTCGACGTGCAGCAGCGACATCGCACGGCGCGGACCACAGCAACGATTCCGCGCTCCGATAGATCGACTCGAGGTCGGCATCCTCGCCCAACCGCCGTGATGCGGCCTTGCCGCGGAACGATTGCAGTAACCCGCGCAGGTCGTCGCGCTCGTCGATGGCTTTCTGGAACCGTCGACGAGCCTCGACGAGCGCAGCTTCCAATCGCTCGACCTTGTCGACGACCGGCGCCATCACGGCGCGCGCGGCCGTCCATGGCATTGCCTGGAGTTCGTCACTCGACGCGAACGGCCCGACGGCCGCGACCGACGGGACCGCCAGCGTTGGCGCTTGCACGAGCTTGTCGCGGCATCGTTGCGCCAATTGGCGAACCGACCGCTCGGCTTCGGCAAGGTCGACGAGTCGTTGATCAACGGTTGTCCATGTTTCGAACAATTGCCGCCGTTCGGTGTCTGCCTGTTCGAGTTCGATGCGCAATTCGGATGCACGCTTTGCGACCCCGTTGAGATCACGACGGGCGATGAGGTCGCCGCGCAATTGCGCGGCCCTGTTGATGTGGCTGCCGAGTTGATCGGCCAGTCGCTCGGCGACCGTGAGATCGGCGTCGGCGCGCGTAGCCACCGCGACCTCGGTCGCCGACCGCGTCTCGACGGTCGACACGTGCGACTCGACCCGCTGCACAATGGCGTCGACGAGGACGGCCGCGTCGGCCAGGTTCTGACCCACGGCACCCCCCAGGTTGTCGACCAGCGGCTCGGTTGCGAGCGCGGCAGCCCTGGCTCGGTCGCGCTCGGCGAGATCGGTGATGGCCTGCAGACGATCGCCGACCACCTTGCGAGCCACGAACGCCGCTGCCAGATCCGCCCGGTCCTGATCCGACCCTGCGGTGCGGACGCGGTCCTCCAACGACAACATCGCGTCTGTGCGACCCGCGAGCCAATCGTTCCACTGTGCGAGCAAGGCAGCCATCTCCTGGGCGGTGGGTTCGGCGGCCACTACGGCTCCCTGCCATACACCGCTGGCGGTGGATCGATGACATCGTTGCTCAACACCCCGACCAGCCATTTCGAGTAGATGTCCTTCCAACGGCCATCGGTGCGCATCTCCGCGATCACGCTGTTGACGAACCGCACGAAGTCGGCGCTGTCCTTGGCCATGCCGAGCCCGTACGGCTCGCTGGTGAACTTGTCGCCGACAACCTTGGTGTTGGGATCCTGGGCTTGCAGCCCGGCAAGCACGGTGTCGTCGCCCGTCGCAGCGTCGGCCTGACCCTGTTGCATCGCGACCAGGCAGTCGGTGATGTCGGGCTTGGCCAACACGATGAGCTTCTTGTACTTCTCTGCGTTGGAGCGCAGGAACTCGATATTGGTGCTTCCTTCCGGGGCGCACACCGTCGCCTCGGCCGCGTTCAGATCGTCGATGCTCTCGAATCCCGAGTCCTTCTTCACGAGGACGCGTTGACCGGCGTCGAAGTAGGTCGTCGAGAAGGCGATTCGTTTCCACCGGTTGCAGTTGATCGTCATCGTGTGGGCGACGATGTCGACGCCACCGCTGAGTGGACCAGCTTCCAGGTTCGGTAGGCGGTCGGCATAAGTGATGACCTTGTACGTGATCTTCGAATCGCCGTCGGGCCCGAAGAGCGCCTTGGCCACCTCCTTCAACATGTCGATGTCGAAGCCTTCGATCTCGTTCTTCAGCGGGTTGCGAGCGCCGAACAGCAGCGTGTCGCCCGAGACTCCGACGATCAGCTTGCCTCGAGTCACGATGTCGGCCATGGTCGAGCCTGCGGGGATCTCGTCGGGTGATGGCAACGGCTCCTGCGGCTCGTACGAACGAGTCGCGTCTTGTGCCGCTTCGGCATCGGTGCACACCGGAACTTGCGCCGTCGCGATAGTGGTGTCTGGCGGCGCCTCGCCCTCGACGGCCCCAGAGAGCCGGACCGAACCGGAGCAGCCTGCGACGAGCGCCGCCGCGGTCATGAGAGCGATACAGTCGCGACGACGGCTCATCGATATTCCTTCAGGCGCCGACCGACACCCAACGCGGCGAGCACGGCGATGGCGAGACCGGCGAGAAACACGACGTTGCGCAGTGAGCTGAGACCCGAGGAAGCCTCTGCGAGACGGGACGATGCGTTGTCGCCCTCCTGGGTGGCGATCTGTCCCACGGTGAGGTCGAACGTGTCGAACGCTTCCACGGAGTTGATCGCGTCCGGGGCGTCCTGAGCACCCAGGCTGACGGCTACTGCCGTGTCCCAGTCACCCGCATCGTCGAGCCTTCGAATCTCCTGGTGCGCCTTTCTGTAGTCGGCGTAGT
This sequence comes from Ilumatobacteraceae bacterium, assembly GCA_040006755.1. Lineage (GTDB taxonomy): Bacteria > Actinomycetota > Acidimicrobiia > Acidimicrobiales > Ilumatobacteraceae > JAENVT01. The sequence continues at coordinate 11,016 of JBDTWJ010000097.1, forward strand.
CGGCTGTAGCGCTGTCAGCGAGGTCTCGGAAGCTTCCATGTCCCGACTCCAGCTCCTTGGTGACTATGTCGTCGCCGCGCAGCCAATTCGTCTCGTTGGCGGCTCCATTACCACGGTTGATCAGCGTCAGCGCCTCCTGCGACCGAGCCTCGAACGCTGCGGCGCGCGCCTGCGCGGCACTGTCGGCACCGGCCAGTTGCGTGCCGACTGCATCGTCGGTGTCGCTGACGGCACGCGCCTGTGTTGCACCGCCGATCACGAGCAGGAGCAGCAACGCAATGGCCGCGACTGCGATCGGGATGTTGATGACGCGACGAAAGGTTCGCGACAGCCACAGACTTCCGAGCACCAGTGCGAGCAACAGCAACCACCCAGAAAGATGCAACCACATGCCGGCTCGGTGGGCATTGGCCAGGCTCTCGTTGATCTGATCGCGCTGCGACGCCTCGACTGCCCGCAGCGACGACACGATGTCGGGCGTATCCGGATCGGTGTTGCTGACGATTCCGTTGGCCTGGCGCTGATAGGTGGCGCCGACCGGGAAGCCTTGGCGATTGTTGGCCCTGGCTTGCTCGACGAGGCCGACGTAGCTACCCAGCAGCCTGCTGGCCTCGCTGAGCTGGCCGAGATCGGCGGCGGTAGCTGCTCCGGACACGGCGACCAATCCGTCGCCCGCAGTGGCGATCTCGTCGAGATACGCGGTGCGCTGTGCCGGGTCCTCCTGACCACTGCGGAGATACGACGAGCTGGCAATTGCGTCCGCATGCACGATGCGAACCTGGATGTCCTGCAAGGCGAGGAGCTGCCTCGACGCCGTTCGAACATCCTTGATGGCGTTCGTGCGCTGGTTGATGCCGACGGCGCCGACGATTGCAAGAATCACGGCGAGCACTACGAGTACGGCCCGCAACACCGCCAGCCGGGCGGGTGTCGAGGTGGTCGAGAATCGACGTCCGAGAAGCTGCATAACAGGTGGAGGCGATTGCGGCGGCGTTGTTGTTGTCGCGGTTGGGAGCACCCACACCTCCTCGTCGGGGGAGTGTATGCGCAACTCTTGACGATTCGAGCCTGTTGGGTACCGTTGTCACATGCCCGCTGCCTTCCTTCACCCCTATGCCAAACCCACTCGAGAGAGCTTCATCCGCATCGAACGCGGGGACGGGGCGCTGGTGTGGGACGAGAACGGCCGCGAGTTGGTCGATGGCATGGCCAGCCTTTGGTACAACGCGATCGGTCACGGTCGCGCTGAGATGGCCGATGCCATTGCGTCGCAGGTTCGCAAGCTCGGCGCGTATTCGACCTTCGATCCGTTCACCAATGAGCCGGCAGAGACTCTGGCTGAGGAGTTGCGCCAAATCGCACCGACGCCGAACGCCCGAGTGTTCTTCACGTCGTCGGGCTCGGAGTCCATTGACACAGTGATGAAGTTGGCGCGCATGGCTCATGTGCAGGCAGGTCAGCCACAGCGCAAGCTCATCATCAGCCGAACTCGCGGCTACCACGGTGTTGCCTACGGGGGCACCAGCGCGTTGGGCATCGCCGCCTACAAGGAGAACTTCGGCCCGTTCGTCGACGAGGTCGTGACGGTGCCGGCCGACGACGTCGAAGCGATCGCGACGTTGATGAGCCAGCGGGGAAACGAGGTCGCCGCGATCATGACCGAGCCGGTCCAGGGTGCGGGAGGCGTCTGGCCACCTGCCGACGGCTACTTGCAGTCGCTCCGCAAGTTGTGCGATCAGCACGGCGCGTACCTCATCTTCGACGAGGTCATCACCGGCTACGGCCGCACCGGCAGTTGGTTCGCGGCCCACCACTACGGGGTATCGCCCGACTTTGCGACCTTCGCCAAGGGAGTCACCTCCGGGTACATCCCGTTGGGTGGTGTCTTCGTGGGAACCGCTCCGATGACAGCGTTGGAGTCCGATCCCGACTTCTTCCTGACACACGGCTTCACCTACTCCGGACATCCAACTGCCTGCGCGGCGGGATTGAAGAACCTCGAGATCATCCGCCGCGAAGGTCTGGTCGAGCGCGCCAAGCACATCGAGGACCGGTTGGGAGGCGGCCTGCGTGCTCTCGCCGCAGATGGTGTCGTGGATTCCGCTCGTGGCATCGGAGGCATGTGGGCGCTCCGTCTCCGACCCGACCAGGATGCCAAGGCGATGCGCGACCACATGCTCGACACGAGCAGCGTGATCGTACGCGCGCTTGCCGACGGTCTGGTGATGTGCCCGCCGTTGGTGATCCTCGACGAGCACATGGATCGACTGGTCGACGCGGTTGCCGCAGCGGCCGCCTGATGAAGTTCGGGATCTTCTACGAGCATCAGATCGGCCGACCATGGGACGACGGCACAGAGCACCAACTGATCACGGATGCCCTCGATCAAGTCGAGTTCGCGGATTCGCTCGGCATCCAATATGTGTGGGAGGTCGAGCACCACTTCCTCGAGGAGTACAGCCACTCGTCGGCACCTGAGGTGTTCCTAGCGGCGTGCAGCCAGCGCACCAAGAAGATGCGGCTCGGTCACGGCATCATCCTGACCGCCCCGAAGTTCAACCATCCGGCGCGCACCGCCGAGCGTGTCAGCATGCTCGACCTGGTCAGCGGCGGCCGTGTCGAATTCGGTAGCGGCGAATCGTCGAGCGAGGCCGAGCTCGCCGGCTTCGGAGTCAACCCGCTCG
>JBDTWJ010000098.1:0-13695 GCA_040006755.1 Ilumatobacteraceae bacterium
GTTCCAGCTGTACACCAAATTGGGCTTCGAACTGCGTGCCTACGAGGCCGCGTACGCCAAGCCTCTGAGCTGAACAGTTCGGATATGGTCCCACCCATGTCAGACGAAGCGGCTGTTCGTCCGTTCCGCATCGACATACCGCAGGATGTGCTCCACGACCTTCATGTGCAGGTACTGGGCTAACGAATACGACTGGCGTCCCCAAACCGTCGGGTACGGCCTTGCCGACTCGCCGTCAGCGCCGGCAGCGTGGATCTTAGAGAAGTTCTGGGCGCGGACAGACTGCGACGGCCATCCTGAGAACGTCATCCACCGCGACGAGTTGCTCGACAACGTGATGATGTACTGGGCGACCAACAGCGCGACGAGCTCGGCTCGCATCTATTGGGTGAGCTTCGGCAAACCCCGCGCGGTGCAACTGACCGTGCCGGTCGGCGTGGCGGTCTATCCCAGCGAGATCGTCATCCCCGTGAGGAAGTGGATGGAAGCTGAACATCCCAACATCGTTCACTGGTCGGAGCAACCGAAGGGCGGACACTTCGCGGCGTTCGAGCAACCGGAGCTCTTCGTCGCCGACATCCGAGAGTGCTTCCGCCAGTTCCGCTGATTGTCTGCGCTACTGGCGCCAGTTCTCCCACTCGGCATCGAGCTGTTCAGCGGCTACCGAGCCGGGGCGGATCTCGCCACGGAGCAAACGTGCGGCATACCGCTGCAGGAAGTCGTTGGTGGGTGTGTCGACGCCATGGAGACGCCCGAGCATGAGGATCTCGCCGTTGAAGTAGTCGGTCTCCAGCGTCGACGCGCCCTTCACCAGGCTCTGCCACGTCGAGCCGCCGACAAAGGTGTCGCCTTCCGGGACGTCGAATCGCATCGTGTCGGCACGCGTCTTGTAGTGCGCCGCTCGCTCCGGAGACTGCTCCCATCGAATGCCGGCGGCTTGGTAGACACGCTTGCCCTCGTCGATTGCGGCTACCACAACGCGAGCATGTCTTCCGCGTACGCCGCACGCGGCGTCGGCGATGTTGCCGAGGTTGATGAGCAACTTGCCGTACTTCTTCGTCATGACATCGTCGTCGGCCTCTGCCAGCAGCCCCGGTGACGCGTCGATGAGTGACGCCAGCTCCTCGGCGGTCTGATCGACACCTGTCGGATAGCGACCGACATCGAGGATTGCGTTGGTCGGTGCGCAGAGCACCGTGACCTCGCCAGGCTTCTCGAATTGAGCTGGGAGTTGGATCACCATGCCGTAAACGCGGCCGAAGCGACGCAGCGCCAGCCGCTCGTGCTCGACCCCATTGGTTCCGCAGACCACTGCGACATCCGGGTTCCAATCGAAGAGCTGATCGTGAATCGGCGCCGTGTCTTGTGTCTTGGCGGTGATGATCACGATGTCGTCGCACTTCGGTGACAGCTGATCGATGGAGGTCACTGCATCGATCTTCACGACCTCGCTACCGGCAGCAGCGCGCACGGTCAACCCGTGCTCGCCGATGGCGGCCGCATGGGCGGGACGCGTCACCAGCACCACATCGGCACCGCCTTGACGCAACCGACCGCCGATCGCACTTCCGACTGCCCCTGCTCCATAAATGATCACACGCACGGTCGGCATCGTACGAGCTGACCCCCGTTTCGCACCTAAAACAGAGGGGTACCGGCGGGCGACGACGCTTGACAAGGAGTGCTATGTCTGTAGCCGCTCACCACGACCGCCCGGACGTGCTGAACTAGGCAGTGTGACAGGAGAGCCAATGATCGAAGCCGTCCCACTTCGATTCGGGATACCCGAACCGCCGGCTCGACCCGGTGAGCTTGCCGACTTCTCATACCTCGATGTGCCGGCCGCGGGCAGTGTGGCTCGGCCCGCCGTCGATACACGCCCCAGCGACATGCGCGACCTCGCGTACTCCCTCATCCGCGTGCTCGACGAACAGGGCGTCGCGGTTGGCCCGTGGGATCCGCAAGCCGACGTCGCAGCGTTGCACGAGGGCTTGCGGGCGATGGTCATGACTCGCGCTTACGACGATCGAATGACCACCGCGCAACGACAGGGTAAGACTTCGTTCTACATGCGCTGCACCGGTGAAGAGGCCATCGCGGTGGGGCACGCGCTGGAGCTGCAGGCTCGTGACATGTTCTTCCCGACGTATCGACAGCAGGGATGGTTGATCGCCCGTCGGTGGCCGCTCGTCGACATGATGTGTCAGGTCTTGTCCAACGAGAAGGATCGGCTGCACGGCAGGCAGATGCCAATCATGTACTCCGCCCGTGACGCTGGGTTCTTCTCGATCTCCGGGAACCTCGGCACGCAATACATCCAGGCGGTCGGCTGGGCGATGGCTTCCGCGATCAAAGGAGACACCTGCATCGCGTCGGGGGTCGTGGGTGAGGGCACAACCGCCGAGGCCGACTTCCACCATGCACTCACGTTCGCGACCACGTACCAGGCACCCGTGATCCTGAACGTTGTCAACAACCAGTGGGCCATCTCGTCGTTCCAAGGCATCGCCGGCGGTTCTCAATCGACGTTCGCCGCACGAGCGATCGGCTACGGCATTCCAGCGTTACGCGTCGACGGCAACGACTATCTCGCCGTGCTGTCGGCCACGCGATGGGCCGCAGAACGCGCTCGCACCAACTACGGACCGACGCTGATCGAATGGGTCACGTACCGCGCAGCAGCACACTCGACATCCGACGATCCATCTCGCTATCGACCGGCCGACGAATGGAAATCGTGGCCACTCGGCGATCCGATCGAGCGCCTGAAGAACCACCTCATCGCCCGAACGGAATGGTCGGAAGAGCAGCACTCCGAGCTTGTCGCCAGCTCCGATCGCGAAGTGTTGGCGGCGGCAAAGGAAGCCGAGAACTACGGCACCCTGCTCGATGGCCGCGTGCCGAGCGCCAGGAGCATCTTCGAGGATGTCTTCAAAGCGATGCCCCAACACCTGGAGCGACAGCGCCGACAGATGGAGGAGGGCCGTTGACGGCGATGACGATGAACGCGGCTATCCGTTCGGCTATGGACGTGATGATGGAACGCGACGACAACATCGTGGTCTTCGGCGAGGACATCGGCTACTTCGGTGGCGTCTTTCGATGCACTGAAGGACTGCAGGCAAAGTACGGCAGCACGCGCGTGTTCGACACACCGATCGCCGAAGGGGGCATCATCGGCGCGGCAGTGGGGATGGGCGCGTATGGACTGCGCCCCGTGGTCGAGATCCAGTTCGCAGACTACGTGTACCCCGGTCTCGACCAGCTCATCTCAGAGGCCGCCCGACTGCGCTACCGATCCAGTGCTGAGTTCACCGCACCGATGACCGTTCGAATGCCCTGCGGAGGCGGCATTCACGGTGGTCAGACGCACAGCCAGAGTCCCGAGAGCCTGTTCACCCACGTCTGCGGATTGACGACGGTCCTTCCGTCCAATCCGTACGATGCCAAGGGCCTGTTGATCGCGTCGATCGAAGACGACGACCCCGTCATCTTCCTCGAGCCGAAGCGCATCTACAACGGTCCCTTCGACGGCCACCACGACCAGCCGGTCGTACCGTGGTCCAGCCATCCGCTGGGTGAGGTGCCCGACGGCTACTACCGCGTCGAACTCGGCAAGGCGGCCATTCGCCGGCCTGGCGCCGACGTCACGGTGCTGGCGTACGGCACGATGGTGCATGTGGCTGCGGCCGCGGCGTCCGAGACCGGCATCGATGCAGAGATCATCGATCTGCGCACTCTGTTACCACTCGACACCGACACGATCGAGGAGTCGGTCAACAAGACCGGTCGGTGCGTGATCGTGCACGAGGCGACGCGCACAAGTGGGTTCGGTGCCGAGCTCTCGGCGACCGTGCAGGAGCTGTGCTTCTATCGACTCGAGGCGCCGATCGAGCGAGTCACCGGTTGGGACACGCCGTATCCTCACGCTCAGGAGTGGGACTACTTCCCGGGCCCCGCTCGCGTCGGCGCCGCGCTGCGGCGAGTGATGGAGGCGTGACGTGAGCGAGTACATCGTCAAGCTCCCAGACGTCGGCGAAGGAATCGCCGAAGCGGAGATCGTGGAGTGGCACGTCAACGCGGGCGACACCATCTCCGAAGACCAGGTGATGGTTGAGGTCATGACCGACAAGGCGACCGTCGAGCTGCCGTCACCCGTCGCCGGTGTTGTGTTGTCGGTCGGCGCTGCGGTCGGCGAGGTCCTGTCGGTCGGATCGCCGCTGATCCGAATCGAGACGGATCAGGTCGGCCCGGCGAACGAGGACGGAGGCGCAACCGTTGCAGAAGATCCGCCGCCACCGCCGCCGACGACGACTGATGAACCTGCCGCACCTGCCGCACCTGCCGATGCCGCTGCGTCGCCGACCCAAGCCAGCCCCGTGGAGCTGGCGCCGCCCGTACTTGAATCCGTTGCCGTTCCAGGCAATGGAGAAGCCAGGCCGACCATCGCTGCGCCAGCGGTACGTCAACGAGCAAAGACTCTCGGCATCGATCTGAGCGCGGTCACAGGCAGTGGGCCAGATGGACGAGTTGAACATGGCGATCTCGATGCACATCTCACGCGCAACGGGACATCATCGAGAGCCCGCAGCACGCCGGTCGATGACACATACGACGACGGCATCGACGAGGTGCCGGTCATCGGCCTGCGCCGTAACATCGCCCAGCGCATGGAGATCGCCAAGAGCCGCATTCCACACTTCACCTACGTCGAGGAACTGGACGTCAGTGAGGTCGAGCGGCTGCGGGCCCAACTCAATGGAGAACAGGGTGATCGGCCTTCCCGCTTGACGGTGCTGCCGTTCCTCATGCGCGCTGTGGTGGTCGCGGTTCGCGATTTCCCACAGATGAACGCGCGCTACGACGACGAGAACGGGATCATCAATCGACACCACTCCGTCCATCTCGGCGTTGCCACTCAGACATCGAAAGGACTGATGGTCCCGGTCGTGTCGAATGCTCAACGGCTGGACCTTTGGGACTCCGCCGACGAAGTCGCCAGACTCTCTGAGGCGGCGCGCAACGGAAAGATCACGCTCGAGGAACTGAGCGGATCGACGATCACCATCAGCAGCCTCGGCGCGCTGGGTGGAATCGTGTCGACTCCGATCATCAACTACCCCGAGGTGGCGATCATCGGTGTCAACAAGATCATGACCCGGCCGGTGTACGTCGATGACGCTGTGCTTCCTCGCCGGATCATGAACCTGTCGTCGTCATTCGACCATCGCGTGGTCGATGGCGCTGATGCCGCGGCCTTCATCCAACGGATCAGGGCGTTGCTCGAGACTCCCGCGCTGCTGTTCCTACCCTGAGGACACAGCCGATGAGAGATGAGCCCTTGGGCACCGCACATCTCTCATCTCGTTGCCGACGGCCTCATATGCGATGAGAGGTGTGCGGTCTCCGGCGGCTCATCCCTCATCGCACGCACCTGGCATGCTGGAGGACCCATGAGCGTCGCAGCACCAACACTGACCGGCACACACGTCCGACTCGAACAACTCCGCATCGAGTTCGCCGAAGAACTCGCCGCCGCCGGCAACGAAGACAGGTCGACATACGGCTGGACTCCCGTGCCACCCACCGTCGAAGGCATGCAGAAGTACATCACCGGTCTGCTCGACGATCAGCGTTCGTGCAGCGTCGTACCGTTCGTGCAGCGTCGCATCAGTGACGGCGCATTGGTCGGCTGCACTCGCTACCTACGTCTCGAATGGTGGGCAGGTGGAGACCTGCCCGCCGAGGTCGAGATCGGCGGAACCTGGTTGACGGCTTCGGCGCAACGCACTCCCATCAACACCGAAGCCAAGTACCTGCTGCTGATCAATGCCTTCGATGATTGGAATGTGCACCGGGTTTCCATCTGCACCGACTCGCGCAACACGCAGAGCCGAACCGCCATCCTCCGGATCGGGGCACAGTTCGAGGGCATCCTTCGCAGCCACCGTGGCTCGTATGCACCGGGCGAGGAGAACACCGTCGCGCGCGACTCGGCGATGTACTCGGTGGTCCGCAGCGACTGGCCAGCGGTGAAGCGTGGTTTGGAGGAACGACTGCGATGAGCGAGCAACAGCAGCGGCCCGTGATGCTCGTCACCGGAGGCGGCCGCGGCATCGGTGCCGCCGTCTCGCGCCTCGCTGCGAAAGCCGGATACTGCGTCGTGGTGAACTATGCCGCAAGCACCGATGCCGCCGAGGCGCTGGTGAAAGAACTCGGCAATGACTCGTTCGCCGTGCAGGCAGACGTGGGCGACGAAGTGGCCGTGCTGGCGATGTTCGCCGAGATCGACGATCGCTGCGGCCGGATTGATGTCCTCATCAACAACGCGGGCATCGCCGGCAGCCATGGGTGTCTCGACAGCTACACGGTCGAGACGCTCGAGCGCCTATGGGCGGTGAACCTGACAGGTCCGTTCCTCTGCGCCCGCGAGGCCGCGAAGCGGATGCAGTCCGCCGGTCGGCACGGATCGATCATCAACATTTCGTCGAAGGCCGCAGTGCTCGGTGGGCCCAACGAGTGGGTTCACTACGCAGCATCGAAGGGTGCCATCGACACGATGACCATCGGACTATCGAAGGAGTTGGCAGCACACAACATCCGCGTCAACGCGGTGCGTCCGGGACTGATCGAGAGCGATTTCCACCTGCACGCAACGCCGGGACGTATCGAGCGGATGGCACCGATGATTCCGATGCAACGAGCGGGCACTGCCGACGAGGTCGCCGAGGCGGTCGTGTGGCTGGCGTCGGACGCAGCGAGTTACGTGACCGGGGCGTTCATCGAGGTGACTGGCGGTCGCTGAACCCCGCTGACCTGCACGATGTGGCGAACCCACAGCCCCGCTGCGATCGTCGCAAGGCACGCGCCGAGCGTCACCGTCGGCAGCACTCCGGGACCCTTCGCATCGAAGAGTTGACCGACCGTCCACGGCATCACCAATCCGCCCAACCCTGCTGCACCGACGAAGGCCGATGTCGCCGCGCCCGACAACGCGAAATGAGCCTCGGCATACGCAATCATCGAGGCGAACTGCGGCGAGATCGAGACTCCGAACAGGAACGTAACGATCCAGAGTCCAATGTTGCCACCGTTGACGATGACGAGCGAGATCGACGATACGAGTGCGAGCGCCATTGATCCGACCAGCAGCCATCCCGCGCTGAATCGTCTGGCGAGCCAGATCGAGATGACGCGACCGGACGAGAATCCGATCCAGAACGTCGCAGTGACTCCCGTGGCCGTGTTGGCGTCGCCGTAACCGATCTGTTCGACGTAGGAGTGGATCCAGTTGGCGAAGCCGATCTCCAGGGCGACATATACGAAGAAGAAGAGAGCGACCACCGTCAGGTGGCCGCGCCGCGTCGACACGGCTGCCGTAGGGTCATGATGATGCGTCGCAGCACGGGTCTTCATCGGAGCCGGTGTCGTCAGCAGCACATAACCGCTGACGATGGTGAGCACCGCCAACGGCACGGCGACAGGCCACAGCGAATCACTCCACGCAATCGCGCGGTTGGTCAGCAACGGTGCCGACAGTGCGCCGAGCGCGAAGAACAGGTGCAAAGCGTTGAGCGCTGCTCCCGGCGCTTCGGGGCGGCTCCAGACCACCAAGGTGTTGCCGGAGACATCGCCCACTCCGCATGACACACCGAGCACCACGAACATTCCAACGAGCGGACCAAGGTCTCGGATCTGGGAGATCACCACGATGGCGACGACCGACACAGCCATGCACGTCGCCCACATCTGATGCCCGCGGCCGCGATCGAGCCAGCGACCGCCGAGGTACGAACCGAACATGTAACCACTCGACGAGCCGACGAACACCAGGCTGATCCCCCCGTCGTCGGTTCCAACCCGGTCGCGCAGGTGTGACAGCGACGGGCCGGCAACGCTCAATGCGCAGCCCAACACCACGAAGCTGACCAGATAGATCCCCACAGGGACACGCCTGGGTCCCTGGGAGTCCATCAGCGAGGATCGTAGAGCGCTCCACTAGCGTTCGGCGAGCATGCGAGTTGTGGTCGTCGTAGCCCATCCTGATCCTGACAGCTTCAACCACGCGATCGCGTCCACAGCTACCGCTTCGCTCGCGAAGGCCGGCCATCAGGTCAGCCTGCTCGATCTCTACGGCGAGGGGTTCCGTGTGCAGATGAGCAATGCCGAGTGGCGTGCGTACCACAGTGATCGGCCGCTCCTGGACCCGATGGCCGAGCGACATGCAGAGATCGTCAAGCAGGCCGAGGCGCTGATCTTCGTGTACCCGACGTGGTGGAGCACGATGCCGGCAATCCTGAAGGGCTGGCTCGAGCGGGTGATGGTGCCCGGCGTCGGATTCGTCTTGGACGAGAAACACCGCGTGCGCCGCGGGCTCACCCAGGTTCGCCGCATCGTGGGCATCTCAACCTACGGCTCGCCGAGGCTGTATGTGCGAGCAATCCATGACAACGGTCGTCGCACCCTGCTGCGCGCGCTGCGGCTCAACACGGCCGTTCTCACGCACCGATCGTGGATGGGGTTGTACAAGGTCGACAGTTGTACGGCGGCCAAGCGTGCCGCGTTCCTGAAACGGGTCGAGCGGAAGATGCAATCACTGTGAAGGTCTACGTCGTCTACTGCCATCCCGATGCAGATTCATTCACCGCTGCGATACGTCGGCGAACCATCGAGGCGTTCGAGGCGTCCGGCCAGGAAGTGCGCATCTCTGATCTGTACGCCGAGGACTTCGAGCCCGCCATGACGATGCAAGAAGAGGCGAATCACCTCGCACCGAAGCATCAGCCCGAAATCGTCGGTTACTGCGACAGCCTCCGATGGTGCGACACGCTGGTGTTCATCTATCCCACCTGGTGGAGCGCTCAGCCCGCGATGATGACCGGTTGGCTCGATCGTGTGTTTGTTCGCGGCGTTGCGTGGGATCTGCCGGAGGGCGCAACGCGCATCACCGCGCGGCTCACCAATGTTCGCCGGTTGGTCATCATCACATCGCACGGATCGTCAAAGCTCATCAACCTGGCTGAGGGCGAGACCGGACGTCGCGTCATCGGACGAGCGGTGCGCGTGTTGTGCCATCGATTCGCCCGCACGACGTGGCTGGCGATGTACAACCTCGATCGCTCCTCTCAATCAGAGCGCGAAGCGTTCCTCGATCGCGTCGAACAGCGGATCAGGCGTCTCTCGTCGCCTCCTCAGGAGATCTCTGCCGGTCGAAAGTGGTGACAACCTCGACGTGATGTGTCTGCGGAAAGAGGTCGTACGCCGTGGAGCAGACGTGGTCGTAACCAACATCGCGAAGCAAGCCTGCGTCGCGGGCGAGGGACACCGGGTCGCAGCTGACCAGCACGATCCGAGGTGCCTGAGTCGCGGTCAGCACACCGACCGCCTGTCGGCCGAGGCCACTCCGCGAGGGATCGGCGATCACCAGATCGGCGCGACGAGGTTTCCAATGCTCGACCGGCGCACAGACTACATGAGCACGAAGGTCGGCAAGGTTCTCCACAGCGTCGGCGCACGCCGATGCTGAAGACTCGACGACGGTGGTCACCTTGCCGCGGACTGCAGATGCGAACAAGCCCACACCGCCATAGGCGTCGACGATCGTCGACGCGTCGCTGAACTCGCCGCATGCATCTCGAACAGCGGCCACCAACAGCTCGGCTGCTGCAGGACCCGACTGGAAGAACGAGGACGCGCTGATTCGCAGGGAGTTGCCGGCGACGACCTCTTGTACATGTGCACTGGGACCAACACCCACGTCGGACGGCAACCCGACAAGCTCGACCTCACCCTCCACGACCCAGGCAGACCGCTCCCCCGTCGCCGCCCCGACCCGGAGGCTGACCTCACCGCTGCCACGAGTGTGGATGTTTGCCAATAGATCCTGCAACAGGGGATGGCTCACCGGACAGGCATCGAGCTCGACGACATCGTGGGAATGCCTGCTGCGCAGCCCTAGGCGGTGATCGCCGGCGGCGAGACGCAGGGTGGTTCGGTATGCCCACGCCGGCACGCTGCCACCGACATCGACGACGGGATCGACCAGCCTGCCGGTGCGCATGAGCGCCTCCTTCACCACCAACATCTTGAGATCGAGCTGCGCTGCCGGATTCACGTGCTGCCAGGTGCATCCACCGCATCCGGCGGCGTGGAACGGACACGGTGGCTCGACGCGATGCAGCGAACGCTCCAGCACCTCCACCACCTCCGCGCGGGCGAAGTCCTTCTTCGACTGCACGACGTCGACGGCGACCAGCTCACCGGGCAGAGCGCCACGCACGAAAACGACTCGGCCGTCGGCGAGGCGGGCAATGGCATCACCACCGGCCGCCATCTTCTCGGCGCGGACCTCGATCGACGGCATCGACGACGACTGTAGATCTCTCGACCGCTGGCATCACCCACTACCCTCGGAGCGTGCCGCGACCAATCCAAATCGCTCCGAGCGTGCTGCCAGCCGACTTTGCCAAGCTCGGCGAGGAGATCGCGGCCCTCGAAGCTGCGGGAGTCGACCGGATCCAGTGGGACGTCATGGATGGCCAATTTGTTCCCAACCTCACGTTCGGACCCGACGTGATCGCGTCGACCCGCAAGCACAGTTCGCTGCCGTTCGAGGCACACCTGATGGTGCTGACCCCCGACGTCCTGGCCGCGGAATTTGTTCGCGCGGGCTGTCAGCGGTTGATCGTGCATGCCGAAGCGTGCACCCACCTTCATCGCACCCTGGCCAACATCGCCTCGCTGGGTGCAACAGCGGGTGTTGCTCTGAATCCAGCGACGCCCATCAGCGCCGTCGCCCACGTGCTCGACCTCGTCGACATGGTGCTGGTGATGACCGTGAATCCCGGTTTCGGTGGCCAGCAGTACATCACCACGATGGAGCCGAAGATCGCGGCGATGGCCGAGATGATCCGGTCGGCAGGCCTCGACGACCAAATAGACCTCGAGGTCGATGGTGGCATCGGACCCGAGACCGTCTCAGGTGCTGCTGCGGCCGGCGCCAACGTGTTGGTTGCCGGGAGTGCCCTCTACCGCGATCCGCTCGGTCTCGCACACGCAGTCACCGACCTGCGCGCCCGCGCGACCGCGGCACGCGGCTAACAGATTCAGACCCGTTCGGCGTTCTGGTCGTCGCTGAGGTTCTGGCTCGTGTAGTCGTCAGCCGGCTGGTCATCGAGCATGTCGACATCGCCGTCCGCGTGCTGGCGATCGCGTTGCACATCGAACCTGTACTCCTCGTCTGGTGCCGGTTCGCGTGCGGCGCGCACCATGGCGAAGATCAGCAGCTTCATCGAGGCCAGTACGGCGAGGATCGCGAACGCGATCGCCAATGGCTTCAGGATGGCCCGCACCAGCGATCGCTTGGCAGTACTCAGCGGTGCCAGCACGCCCGTGTCGACGTCGGAGCCATTTGCGAGGAGTGTCTTGACGCCATCTTCGACACGTGGGCATTGAACGTCGGTGTCGTCGACTCCGATCACCGCGTCGCCACCGAACAACGGTGCCTCGAGCCGCACCTTGGAGCTGAGGACCTTCAACAACGGATCGAGTATCGCCCCTACGAGGTACTGCTGACCGATGTGCAGAAACCGGATGTCGTCGTCATAGCGAACATCGACGATGGTGTTGACCGCGTAGCCGTCGAGACTGCCGGCGCGGATCTGCTGAACGGCGAAGCGACCAGTCGCGGTGTCGGCCGCCGCAAGGGTCCCGACGAACACCGCAATCGGAGCGGGCGGGTTGTTGCATGCGGTTGGTACACCAACGAGCGGAGCGGAGACCACGTTTGGATCGACGATGGGCGGCGGCGTCTCGACAGCTGGCAACGGTGGACCGATCGTTGTAGCCGCCACTGTTGTTGTGGGCTCCTCCGGCGGTGGCTCGGTCGGGGGTGCTGCGTGGGCCGCTGCACCCCACGCGGAGGCAATGAGCACCCCGATGAAGACCGAACGGACCTGCTTCACGCCGCCACGCTACTGAGCGGCGGAGCTACGCACCGGTCAACGGCCCTCGAACTTCGGCTCGCGCTTTTCGACGAATGCGTTCATGGCCTCCATCGTGTCGGCAGTCGTGAAGTTCAGCGACTGGGCGAGCCCTTCGTCGTCGAGCGCTGCTTCCAGCGTGACCTGCAACGAATTGTCGAGCATCCGCTTGGTCATTGCCAGAGCGATCGGCGGGCCTGCGGCGAGCCGGGCAGCCCACGCGTCGACGAACTCGTCGAGCTCAGCATCGGGCACCACACGGTTGATCAGGCCAATCCGTTCCGCTTCGGCAGCGTCGATGATCTCGGCGAGAAACGCCAGCTCTTTGGCCCGGTGCATGCCGACGATTCTTGGAAGCAGCCACGATCCACCGAAGTCGATCGACAGCCCTCGTCGGGCAAAGATCTCCGAAAAACGGGCGCTGTCGCTGGCAACGGTGAGGTCACAGCCGAGGGCCATGTTGCAACCTGCGCCCACAGCGACGCCGCGCACCTTGGCGATGGTGGGTATCGACAGGCGATGCAGCGACAGGGCGACATCACCTACGTGGCGCATCTGGGCCAGGTGATGTTGCTCGGGCTTCCCCGTACCCCCGCCGGTGAGGTCGGCGCCGGCGCAGAACTCGCCGCCTGCACCTGTCAGGACCATGACGCGATCCTGGGTGCTCGACGCGATGTCGCGGAAGGTCTCGAGCAGCTCGTCCCACATCTGACGGTTCACGGCGTTCTTCTTGGCCGGGCGGTTCAACGTGACGGTGACCACGCCCGATGCCCGGGTGACCTCGATGGTTTCCACGGAAACGGCACGATACTGGTGCAATGGGCTTCAACCCGTATCGCAAGTTCGTCGCCAAGCCCGCGGACTACCTGATGGTCGCGGCTGCGGTCGTAGCAGTGATCGGCCTCCTCGCGTGGGCGTTGCTCGGGTAGCGGTGGGACTGTGGGACGGAGGTTTCGGGGTCGTCGACGTTCGGCGGGTGCAGCCGTACGAGGCAACCAAGGTGTACGTGTGCCCCGGCTGCCACCACAAGATCCTGCTGGGCATCGGGCACTACGTCGCGGTTCCGGCTGATGCGCCAGACCTGCGGCGGCACTGGCACAAGGCGTGCTGGGAACGCCGCCAAAGTCGTTCCGGCTAGGACGCCGCCTAGAACGCCGCCTCGAACACCTCGATGTTCACGCCAGTGATGGCAGCGACATCGAAGCGGATCACACCGTGACGATCGTGCACTGCAAGCCACTCTGCTGCCAGCACCCGGAGACGTCGCTGCTTCGTGCGGCCGACTGCGGCCTCGGGAGGTCCGAAGCGATCCGATGCCCGCGTCTTGATCTCGCAGAACACCACGGTGTTGCCGCCATGCTGCGAAGCCGAGAACGCCACGAGATCGATCTCGCCGCTCGACGATCGCCAGTTGCGGTCGATCACCTCGTAGCCGTGAGCTGCATACCATCGCGCGGCCAGGTCTTCGCCCCATTGTCCCCTGGCCCGGTTGGCCAGTGACGGTTCTACAAGTCGGTCGACGGCAACTCTTCGACGTTGACGTCTTTGAAGGTCAGGACCCGTACCTTCGGCACGAATCGGGTCTTCCGGTACATGTCCCACACCCATGCGTCGCTCAACTCCACTTCGATAACCGGCTTGGTGGCGTCTCCGCTGACGTTCAGCTTGACGTCGTTGGCCAGGTAGAACCGGCGCTCGGTCTCCACGGCGAAGC
>JBDTWJ010000099.1:0-13657 GCA_040006755.1 Ilumatobacteraceae bacterium
CGATGACGATGAAGAAGACGAGTCCGAAGACTGAACCTCAGGCAGCTGGCATTGTTCGCCTCTACTCCCCCCTGATAGGTCATGTCTACTTCTCTTCGTAACGTTGCTCTGGTCGCCCATGTCGATCACGGCAAAACCACACTCGTCGATGCGCTGCTGCGCGCCACCGGTACGTTCGCGGCTCACCAGGCTGTGGTCGATCGTGTCATGGACTCCAATGATCAGGAGCGCGAGCGCGGCATCACGATCTTGGCCAAAGCCGCCTCCATCACTTGGAAGGGCGTGAAGATCAACCTCGTCGACACCCCCGGCCACGCCGACTTCGGCGGCGAGGTCGAGCGGGCGCTGACGATGGTCGATGGCGTTCTGCTGCTCGTCGATGCCGCCGAGGGTCCGCTGCCGCAGACCCGGTACGTCCTGCAGAAGGCGTTGGCGCTGGATCTTCCCGCGATCGTCATCATCAACAAGGTCGACCGCGGCGATGCCCGCGCCGACGAGGTGCTCGACGAGATCTATCAGCTCTTCATCGATCTCGACGCGGGCGACCATCACATCGACTTCGAGATCATCTCGGCCGTTGCGCGCGAGGGCAAGGCCATTCGTGGCATCGGCATGCCCGGCGACGACGCCGACCTGGCTCCGTTGCTCGACACCATCATCGAGGCGATCCCGGCTCCGTCGGGCGACCCCACTGCGCCGTTGCAGGCCATGGTCACCACGCTCGACGCCAGCGACTATCTCGGGCGACTCGCGATTGGTCGCGTCGTCAACGGTGTCATGCGTCGTGGCGAGACGGTCGCGTTGTTGGAGGAAGAGTTCGCCGAGGGTCAGCCGCCGCTGAAGCGTCGCCTCACTCAGCTGATGGCGTTCGAGGGTGTCAGCCGCAACGAGGTCGACCAACTCTCCGCCGGCGATCTCTTCGTGGTGGCGGGCTTCCCCGAGGTCGAGATCGGCGACACCATTGCCTCGTCCGAGGCACCCATCGCGCTCACCCGGCTGACGGTCGACGAGCCAGTCCTGCGAATGACGTTCGGGGTCAACACCTCGCCGTTCGCCGGCCGGGACGGTAAGTACGTCACCAGCCGCCACCTCGTCGATCGCCTCAACAAAGAGCTGCTCGGCAACGTGTCCATCAAGCTGTTCGAGACCGGCTCGCCCGACATCATCGAAGTTGCGGGTCGAGGCGAACTGCAATTGGCCGTATTGATCGAATCGATGCGCCGCGAGGGGTACGAGCTGCAGGTCAGCCGCCCGGAGGTCATCACCAAGGAAGTCAATGGCAAGAAATTCGAGCCGCAGGAGCGCGGCGTGTGCGACGTCCCCGACGAACACGTCGGCACCGTCACGCAAGAGCTCGCTCCGCGCAAGGGACGCATCACCGACCTTCGCACGGGTGATGCCGGTCGCACGATCATCACGTTCGAGTGTCCCAGCCGCGGTCTCATCGGATTCCGCTCGCTGTTGATGACAACTACTCGAGGCACCGCACTGCTGCACCAGCACCACATGGGCTGGATGCCCTGGGCCGGCGACATGCCCGATTCACGCGGTGGAGCGATGGTTTCAGATCGTGTCGGTCAGACCACTGGCTACGCGCTCGACAAACTGCAGCTCAGTGGTCAGTTCTTCGTCGCTCCGGGCGAGCAGGTGTACGAGGGCATGGTCGTGGGCGAGTGTGCACGAGACGACGAGATGGTGGTCAACGCCGTGCGTCCCAAGGAGAAGAACAACATCCGCACGCACAGCCACGACGACGCTGTCAAGCTCCCGACGCCCAAGATCCACACGTTGGAGACGGCGATCGAGTGGATCGTCGAAGATGAGTTGGTCGAAGTGACCCCGAAGGCCATTCGCATCCGCAAGCGCCACCTCCCGTTGGAAGAGCGTCGCAAGGCAAACAAAAAGGTCAGCGTCTAGCCGCGATTGCCGATTGCCGAGGCATGTCCGAGATAGTCGTTCCAAGCCGAATCGGGCAGCCCCGGAACGGTACGTAGCCCTCTGGGGCTGCCTGAGTGATTCAAATGTTGCCGGAGACATGGTTCCAGAGATTGAATCCGGCTGATGACCAGCGTCAGTCGCCGAGCGGTGACCGCAGATGGTCAGCGGCACGGGGAGCCGCTTCGAAGCCGAGACCTGAGCGGCATCCGCAGTCGGGGCAGCAGCCCTCTTCTCTACGCCCGTCACGTGCTCGAGCTCCGCGAGCTCATTGCCTCTATCGGCGCGCCGTCTTGGGCGTATGGACCGACGGCCGCGGCGCTGGACGGGTTCGACGGCTTCCTGCTCGAGCCTCCGTTCCACGTCGTGGTGCCGCGCGAGAGATCGGTGAATCGGATTGGGCACGTCGTTCACCGCGGTCGCGACATCAGCCGACTGGACATGACTGAAGTGGACGGCATCCCCACGATGTCCGCCACTCGGACCCTCATCGACCTGGCTGCGTCGGAGACACGCGAACGGTTGGCTGCGGCGATCGACAGCGCGTTGCGTGACCGTCTCACGAGTGAGGATTTTCTTCATCGACGGATCGTGGAGTTGCGGTGCCGCGGTCGCGCCGGTCTAGCTGGACTCGTGTCGGTGCTTGAGGGCAATGAGATGACGAGGGGAGGACACTCATGGCTAGAGCGTCGGTTTCTGGCCTTGCTGGCTGAGATTGGACTACCGAGACCGCAGACGCAGGCAGTTGTCGGCGCACGCAAACTGCGGCTGATCCGTGTCGATTGCTGGTTTCCGGGCACCAACGTGGTGGTCGAACTGCTCGGCTACAGGTTCCACCGCACGCCCATGCAAATGCAAAACGACGCCGAGCGGATGAATCGCATGATCCTCGATGATCTTCACCCGCTGCAGTTCACGTACATCGACGTCGCGCGTGAATCGCCCACGATGCTCGCGTCGCTCAGAGACGCGCTTCCACAAGCCCGCTAGCGAACCGCGCAGCCCCAGAACCGTACGTGCCGTTCTGGGGCTGCCCGAGTCGTCAGGGCGTGGTGTCCGACGGGCACTTCGTCGCAGGCGTTAGCGACGGCGGATGGCGGGGTGGGGCAGGGGGATCCACTTCGGGCGTTCGAGCAGGCCGACCATTTGGTCGTGCGCCGCCTGGCCGACCATCTCGATGATCTCATCGCGCAGGTACTGATACGCGGGTATGCCTCCGACGAACGCGTCGTCGCTCTCGGTGCACCACCAGTGGAAGTCGTTGCCGCCTTCGCCCCAGTCGCGCCGCTTCCACTCGCGCAGGGTCGATGTGACGTAACCATTGTCGTCGGTGTGATGCTCCAGCCGCAGCGGAAGTTGCCAGCAGACGTCGGGCTTCCAATCGATGTAACGCTCGCCGGCCTCGACAGCTGCGAGGTGCAGCGCGCAGCCGGCACCGCCGGGGAAGTCGGGCTGGTTGTGGAAGATGCACGCACCTTTCACCACCCGCGTTTTCGTTGCTCCGTCCTCGGTTTCGAGGACTCCCTTGTTGTGGCCCTTCTTGTAGTTCTGCCAATGACGCGGCTCGAGTCGGGTCATCGAGTCGAGCACAGTTTGCACATCGTCGTCGTCGACGAAATGAGCACCATGGCTGCAGCAGCCCTGCGCCAGCTCTGTCGCGTCGTGCTCGAGCACACCCTTGCAACCTGCGCCATAGATGCAGCTCCAGTTCGACCGCAGGAACGTCGCGTCGAACACCCACGTTCGTTGCTCGCCGGCGTCTTCGAAGCTGACCCATTCGTGAAGATCGATCGGCCGAGCGTCCGATCGAACGGCGGCGTTGGAATGCTTGGGCACTCGCTGAACCTACCTCGGTAGGCTGGCAAGTCCATGGCTACTCCACCGAAGACTGCCGATCAACTGCGCGATTCGTTCCTCGATTTCTTCGCTGCGCGCGCACACACGGTGGTCCCTTCGGCCAGCCTGATCCCGCACGATCCCACCGTGCTGTTCACCGTTGCGGGCATGGTGCCGTTCAAGCCGTACTTCGTCGGCGATGAGGTGGCGCCCTTCAAGCGGGCAGTCAGCAGCCAGAAGGTCGCCCGTGCCGGCGGCAAGCACAACGATCTCGACGATGTCGGACGCACCAAGCGGCACTTGGTGTTCTTCGAGATGCTGGGCAACTTCAGCTTCGGCGACTACTTCAAGAACCAGATCATCCCCTGGAGCTGGGAGCTGACGACCGAGACGTTCGGCCTCGACGGCGACCGTCTGTGGATCACTGTGCACGACAGCGACGACGAGGCGGAGGCCATCTGGCACGAGCAGGTGGGTGTGCCGATGGACCGCATCCAACGTCTCGGCGACAAGGACAACTTCTGGCAGATGGGCGACACTGGTCCATGCGGGCCGTGCAGCGAGATCCACATCGATCGTGGGCCGGCCTTTGGTCCCGATGGCGGTCCGATCGCTGACCCTCATGGTGACCGTTTCATGGAGTTCTGGAACCTCGTGTTCATGCAGTTCAACCAGGGACCTGATGGCAGTCGGCAGCTCCTGCCAAAGCCGTCCATCGACACCGGCCTCGGACTCGAGCGCATGCTGTGCTTGCTGCAGGGTGTCGATTCCGTCTGGGAAACCGATCTGTTGATGCCGCTCATCGATCAGGCTTGCAGCCTGACCGGCAAGACGTACACGCCTGGCGACTACGAGGATCGCGACGCCTTTGCGATGAGGGTGCTCGCCGAGCACGCCCGCAGCAGCACCATGCTGGTCAGTGACGGCGTGTTCCCGTCGAACGAGGGCCGCGGCTACGTGCTGCGACGGATCATCCGGCGCGCCGTGCGGTACGCGTACTTGCTGGGCACCGAGAAGCTGGTCATGCCTTCGCTGGTGAAAACTGCGGTCGACATCATGGGGAACGCCTATCCGGAGGTGTCCAAGAACCGCGATTTCATCGTGGGCGTCCTCACCCGCGAAGAGGAACGGTTCCGCCAAACGTTGAAGAACGGCCTGTCGATCCTCGAGGACGAGTTGAGCGTCGATCGTCCCAACCTGCCCGGGTCAACGGCGTTCCTGCTGCACGACACATACGGGTTTCCGCTGGAGCTCACCGAAGAGATCGCGGGCGAGCGAAACATCGCTGTCGACACAGCCGGCTTCGACACCGAGATGAAGGCGCAGCGCCAGCGTGCCAAGGCTGCGCGAAAGGGCACTGCAACTGACGACGATCGTCTCGATGTGTACCGCGAGATCGTCGAGCAGTTCGGCATCACCGAGTTCCTCGGTTACACCGACGACACCACCCAGTCACGTCTCCTCGCTGTTGTGCCGAACGACGACGGGACTGTCGAGCTATTCCTCGATCGCACGCCCTTCTATGCCGAGAGCGGTGGCCAGGTCGGTGACACCGGCACGATCACGTCGGCCGACGGTGGCAATGCCGAAGTGCTCGACACCACGTTCGCCCTCCCTGGTTTGCGCAGGCACACAGCGCGGGTCACCAGCGGGACATTGATCGCAGGCACGCCTGTGACCGTGTCAATCGACGCGCAGCGTCGCGCAGCGATTCGTCGCAACCACACCGGCACGCACGTGTTGCACTACGCCCTCCGCAAAGTGCTGGGCGAGCACGTCAAGCAGGCCGGCTCTCTGGTTGCCCCCGACCGGCTGCGGTTCGACTTCAGTCACTACGACGCCGTCACCGACGCACAGATCGCCGAGATCGAACGGGTCGCCAACACCGAGACGCTGGCCAACGCTCCGGCGCGGATCTTCGAGACCACGAAGGACGAAGCCAGCGCGCTCGGGGCCATTGCCTTCTTCGGCGACAAGTACGGCGACATCGTCAGGGTGCTGGAGATCGGCAACTCCATCGAGTTGTGCGGCGGTACACACGTTCGCGCCGCAGGCGACATCGGCCTCATCAAGGTCATCGGCGAGTCGTCGATCGGTTCGAATCTTCGCCGCATCGAAGCGGTGACAGGCGAGAACTCCGTGCGGCTGCTGCAACGCGACGAGAAGATCGTCGCCGATGCCGCTCGCCTCGTCGGGTCGACCACCGATGAGCTCGTCGGTGGTGTGCAACGCCGGCTCGACGAGATCAAGTCATTGCACGACGAGATCAAGAGCCTCCGTGGGCAGCTCGCCAGCGGCCGTGCCGCGGAGTTGGCTTCTGCCGCGTCGGATGGAGTCGTGGTGACTCGCGTCGATGGCATCAGCCCGAGTGACCTGCGCGACCTGGCAATCGCTGTCCGCCAGCAGAGCGGTGTGCACACCGTGGTGTTGGGCGGCATCTCCGATACCGGGGGCGTGGCCCTGGTTGCCGCTGTTACCAGCGACTCCGGCAAGCTCGCGGGCGACCTCATCAAGGACGCCGCGAAGGCAGTCGGCGGCGGCGGCGGTGGCAAGGGCGATATCGCCACAGCCGGTGGCAGGAATCCAGAGGGCCTCGACGAAGCATTGCGAATGGCTGCGGAGGCGGCCGGAGGGTGAATCGTCCGGGCAAACGTGCCCTCGGCCTCGATCTGGGATCGAAACGCGTCGGCGTGGCCATCGGCGACCGTACCGGCACCATCGCGTCTCCGCTGCAAGTGTTGCAACGCAGCGGCAGCATGAAACGGGACCATGAGGCGATCGTCAGACTCGTGATCGAAGAGGAGGCCGACATCGTGGTGGTCGGTCTGCCGTTGAACATGAATGGGTCGAGCGGCCCAGCAGCGCAGGCTGCCATCGACGAGGCCGCGGCGCTGGCTACCGTTGTCGGCGTGCCAGTGGTGACCTTCGACGAGCGGCGCACCACGGTGACCGCCGATCAGGCGATGATGGAAGCCAAGATGCGCGCTCAGGCGCGCCGTCGGATCGTCGACAAGATCGCTGCCGCTGTGATGCTGCAGAACTGGCTCGATGCTGGCGGGCCGGCGTGAGGAGCGCATGAACGGCCGCGCGACAGACCTGGAGGAGCGCGAGTGGCACCACGATCCTTGGGATGATCCCGACGTCACCGACGCGTTGGTCATCGAGCGACCGCGACGCTCGCATCGGTCGGTCAAGTACGTCGTGTACTTCGCCGGCATGCTGGCCATCGCAGGCCTGATCGTTGCCGGTGGAGTGGGGTTGTGGTATCTCCGCCAGGTCAATCCTTCCGGCGATGCCGGTCCTGTCCAAGTCTTCAGGGTGCTTCCGACGGACTCTGTCGAGAGCATCTCCGAGCGATTGCAGGATCGCGGCCTCATCAACAACGCCAGGGTGTTTCGCTACTACGTGGATCACAACGGCGGTCTCACGTTGAAGCCTGGCGACTACGAGCTGCGTCCGCGCGATCACCTCGGCAACATCATGCGCGTGCTGCGAACACCGCCGTCGCTCACGTACACCAATGTCACCTTCCCTGAGGGTTTCACCCTGCAGAAGATGAGCGAGCGATTGTCGTCGAAGTTACCCAGGATGGATCCTCAGGGCTTCATGCTCGCGGTCACCGACGGTTCGATTCGCGCGCCGCTGCAACCCGATGGCGCGACGTCGTTGGAAGGCCTGCTGTTCCCCGACACCTACCGCGTCTCGGCCGACGAGACGCCCAGTCATATTGCTCAGCGAATGATCGACCTGATGGACCTTGTCGTCCGCCAGGAGGACGTCGCAGCCAAAGCCGAGCCGCTCGGACTCACGCCCTATCAGATGCTGATCGTCGCCTCGATGATCGAACGCGAGGCGAAGGTCGACGAAGATCGTCCGAAGATTGCCAGAGTCATCCTCAACCGATTTCAGATGGGCATGCCGCTGCAGATCGATGCCACGCTGCTCTACGGGCAACCAGCGGGCACCTCGATCTCGGACCTCATCGGACTCGACACGCCGTACAACACGTACATGCACACAGGCCTGCCATTGACCCCCATCGCCAACCCCGGGCGGGCCTCGATCCAGGCCGCGGTCAACCCCGCACCTGACCCGTCTCAGGGCGACCCCATCTGTGTCGCTCTGCCCGACCCGAAGGACTGCCACTACCTGTATTACGTGGTCGCCGACGAGGAAGGCCGCCACGTATTCGCGGCGACCCTCGAGCAGCACGACATCAACGTGCAACACGCTCGCGACCTCGGGTTGTTGGGGTGATCTCGGCCACCACGCGACTCGCCGCCGTCATCGGCAGTCCTGTGCACCACAGCCTCTCGCCGGCGCTGCACAATGCCGGCTTCGCCGCCACCGGGGTGGACTGGGTGTACACCGCGTTCGAGGTCGATCCCGGCAAAGCGGGTGCTGCGTTGGACGCGATGCGAGTGTTCGGTCTCGGCGGTCTGTCGGTGACGATGCCACACAAAGAAGACGTCGCTGCACTGGTCGACGAGCTCGATCATGCTGCAGCGGCTCTACGAAGCGTCAACACCGTCGTGCCGATTGGGGACGGGCGATTGAAGGGCTACAGCACCGATGGTGAGGGCTTCGTCGCTTCGCTGAATGCGAACGATGTCGACGTCAGAGGACGGAGCGTGTGCGTCCTCGGCGCTGGCGCCGCGGCACGGGCGATCGTCGATGCGCTTGCTCGTGCCGGAGCAACCGCGGTCACCGTCGTCAACCGCTCACCCGAACGCGCCGAGGCAGCGGCCGATCTGGCGGGTGCGATCGGGGCGGTTGGTCAGCCTAACGTGATCCCCGACAACGACATCGTCGTCAACGCCACATCCATCGGGATGGGCACGACCGACCTACCATGTGACACGAACCTCTTCCACGATCGGCATGTCGTCGCGGACATCGTCTACCACCCGCGACGGACGGCTTGGCTCGCCGCAGCAGACGCGAGGGGAGCGCACACGGTCGAAGGTCTGGGCATGCTCGTGCATCAGGCGCTGCTACAGGCTCGCCTGTGGACCGGTGTCTGTGCTGACCCAGGGTTGCTGTGGGCCGCAGCAGAGCGGGAGTTGGCTTTGCGAGGCCAGTAGCCTTGACGTGATGCTCCGATACCTCACCGCCGGCGAATCGCATGGCCAGGCCCTGGTCGTGATCGTCGAGGGCCTACCGGCGGGGCTTTCGATCACTGTCGAAGAAATCCAGCAGGAGCTGGCTCGCCGACGCCTGGGCTATGGGCGCGGACCTCGCCAGAAGTTCGAACAGGACGAGCTGACATTGCTCGGCGGCGTGCGCCATGGTCGCACCCTCGGCTCTCCGGTTGCCATCGAGATCAAGAACAGCGAGTGGTTCCGCAGCGACAAATGGCACGAAGAGATGTCACCTGCTCCCGGTGTCACCAAGCTACCGCTCACCCAGGTGCGGCCGGGTCACGCCGACCTCGTCGGGATGCAGAAGTACGGCTTCACCGACGCTCGCGACGTGCTCGAGCGTGCCAGCGCGCGCGAAACCGCGGCCAGGGTTGCCGCAGGTGCCGTCGTCAAGAAGTTGCTGTCCGAACTCGGCGTCTCGATCCTCTCGCACGTCATCCAAATGGGAAGTGTGCGGTCGAAGGCTGTCGAACGGCCGACCATCACCGACCTCGCCCGTGTTGATGAATCACCTGTGCGATGCTTCGACGCCGCTGCCGAAGCGGCGATGATCGACGAGGTCAAAGCCGCCGCCAAAGATGGCGACTCGCTGGGAGGTGTCGTCGAGGTACTCGGCTACGGCCTTCCGATCGGTCTCGGAAGCCACGTGCACTGGGACCGCAAGATCGATGCAGCACTCGCACAGGCGGTCATGAGCATCCAGGCCGTGAAGGGTGTCGAGATCGGGGACGGCTTCGAAGGTGCTGGTCGTCGCGGCAGCGCTGCGCACGACGCGATCGTATGGGACGACGAGACCAGCGAATACCGGCGCGAGACCGCACTGGCGGGTGGCACGGAAGGCGGCATGACAACTGGCGAATTGCTGGTCGTGCGCGCCGCCATGAAGCCGCTTGCGACCCTGAATCAGCCATCGTTGAAGACGGTCGACGTCGTCACCAAGGAGTCCACCGTCAGCTTCAAGGAGCGCACCGACGTCACCGCAGTTCCAGCGATGGGCGTGGTCGCCGAGACGATGGTCGCGTTGGTGCTCGCTGCCGAGGCGCAGCGCAAGTTCGGGGGCGATTCATTGGCGGAGTTCGTGCGCAATGCCGAATCGTTCCGCAGTTCGCTCGGCTAGCTGTCGTGGCGGTCGCACCGGATCAACACCTGGTTCTCGTCGGATTGATGGGATCCGGAAAGACCACCGTGGCGCGCATTGCCGCAGAGCGTCTCGGCCGACAATTGATCGATAGCGACGCGGTGATCGAGAAGGCCACCGGTCGAACGGTTCGGGAGATCTTCGCCGACGATGGCGAGGCAGCCTTCCGAAGCTTCGAGACGGCCGCGCTGCTCGACGCCATTGCAACTCCTGAGCCATCAGTCATCGCCGCGGCGGGCGGCGTTGTGCTGCGCGAAGAGAACCGCGCCGCCCTGAAGGAGTCCAATGCCAAGGTCGTGTGGCTGTGCGCCACGCCCGGGGTGCTCGCCGCCCGGGTGATGTCGAGCGGCCATCGTCCGCTGCTCGACGAGGATCCGGCGGGTACGTTGCAGCGCATGTACGACACGCGTCAGTCGCTTTACAGAGAAGTTGCGGATGTGATCGTCCTGGTTGATCATCGCAGTCCGAGCGAAGTCGCCGAAGCGGTCCTGCGATGATCACCGTCCGGGTTCCACTGGGCGATCGCGGCTACGACGTGCTCATCGGTCACGGTGCGCGCCACGAGATGGCCGGACTTCTGCCGCGCAAGGCCAAGCGGGCGGCGATCGTGACCCAGGAGGGCATCCCCCTCGACATCGACGCAGGGCTGCCGAGCGAGGTCTTCACCATCGGGCACGGCGAGTCCTTCAAGTCGCTTGCTACCATCGAGGAGCTCTGTCAGGGCTTCGCGCGCATGGGCCTGACGCGCAACGACGTCGTGATCGGTGTCGGAGGCGGCATGGTCACCGATGTCGCCGGGTTCGCGGCCGCCGCGTGGCATCGCGGCGTACCGGTGGTGCACGTGGCCACGACCCTGGTCGGCATGGTCGACGCGGCTATCGGAGGAAAGACCGGTGTCAACCTTGCGGCGCAAGCCAAGGCGGAAGGTGTGGCAGGCATCGGAGGCAAGAACCTGATCGGGGCCTTCTGGCAGCCGGTCGGGGTCGTCTGCGACCTCGATGCCTTGACAACCCTGCCCCCGCGCGAAGTTCGCTGTGGCCGCGGCGAAATGGCCAAGTACCACTTCCTCACGGGCGACGACTTGCTGGCGATGGACGAAACCCAACGCATCGCCCGCTGTGTCGAGATCAAGGCGGAGATCGTCGCCGGCGACGAACGGGAAGGCGGTCGGAGGGCTCTGCTGAACTACGGCCATACGTTGGCACACGCATTGGAGATCGAAACTGACTACGAGATGGCCCACGGCGAAGCGGTCGCCGTCGGGCTGATCTACGCAGCGCGCCTCGCTCGTCACCTCGGTCGAATCGACGACCTGCGCGTCGGACAGCACTACGACGTGGTCGGTGCGCGGTACGAGCTCGACACGAGTTTGCCGCGTGGTGTAGATCCTCAGCGGCTCGTCACGTCGATGGGCCGCGACAAGAAGGCACTCGGCGAAGGTCTCACCTTCGTGCTCGACGGCCCGAATGGCGTCGAAGTCGTGCCGCGTGTGGAGATCGAAGCAGCCCGCGAGGTGCTCGACACGATGATACGGCGGTGATCACTCCACAATTGACGACAGCGAGGCTCCTGATGCGCGAGTGGCGCGGCACAGACCGGGTGCCGTACGCGGCCCTCAATGGTGATCCCGACGTCATGCGCCACTTCCCGTCGATGCTGACCCCAGAACAGAGCGACGAAATGATCGATCGGATGATGGTCACCTGGCGCGACCGCGGTTTCGGGCTGTGGGCCGTCGAGCGTCTCGACACGGCCGAGTTCATTGGGTTCGTCGGCCTTTCTGTACCGATTTGGCAGGCCGCGTTCACGCCCTGTGTCGAGGTGGGTTGGCGACTCGCCAAGCAACATTGGGGCAACGGGTTCGCTTCAGAGGCTGCTTTGGTGACGTTGGACTGGGGCTTCGCTCACGCGAACCCTCCCGACGATGAAATCGTCAGCTTCGCGACCGAGGGCAACCTCAAGTCGCAACGTGTGATGCGCAAGATCGGGATGATTCGCGACATCGACGGCGACTTCGATCATCCGTTGTTACCCGACTGGGTGGATCGTCGTCACGTCCTGTACCGAATCGATCGCGAACAGCACGCCAGGCACGTGGCACGATAGAGCCGTGGCGCTGATCACTCTTCTGCACGGGCCAAACCTCAACCTGCTCGGTCAGCGCGAGCCGCACATCTACGGCACTGCAACGCTCGACGATTATGTGACCTTCACGACCGAGGTTGCAAGGGAGTTCGGTCACGAGGTCGATGCCTATCAGAGCAACCACGAAGGCGGGTTGGTCGACGCGATTCAGAACGCGCGCAGCACGTCGGCGGCGATCATCATCAATCCGGGAGCGTTCACGCATTACGCGTGGAGCATCCACGATGCGCTCACCGCATTCAGTGGACCCATCGTCGAGGTGCACATCTCCAATCCCAATGCGCGCGAGCCGTGGCGTCACACCAGCGTCATCGCACCGGTCGCAACGGGTTCGATCATGGGCTTCGGCATGCAGGGATACCGACTGGCCGTCGAAGCCGTCGCGGAGAAATTGAGGCTGCCGTGATGCCGGCCGTGGAGATCCCGGCGTTGGAGATCTCGGGCCGCATCGCGCGTGTGCGCGAACGGTTCGAGCAGAGTGAGGCGCTGCTCGTCAGCGATCTCAACAACATCCGCTGGCTCACCGGCTTCACCGGCTCCAACGGGTGGTTGTTGCTGTCGGCCGACGACGTGGTGCTCGTCACCGACGGGCGATACGGCGATCAGGCCACAGCGCAGCTCGCGCAGGCGGGCGTCGATGGCCGGGTGGTCGTCGGCCACTCGAGTGCGGCGATCTTCGACGCCCTGGCCGCGGAGGTCGCACCCTTGTCTTCGGTCGGCTTCGAGGCCGCACACCTCACGTATGAACAGTTCCGGCGGTTCGAGAGTCTGTTCGAGACGCAGCTCGTTCCGGCTGGTGGGCTCGTCCAGAACGAACGACGCCGAAAGGATCCCGGAGAGATCGCCCGTATGGCTGAGGCATGCAGGATCGCCGACGCCGCTCTGTCGGAGATTCAACTGACGGGCAGCACCGAGGCAGAGGTCCGAAATCAGTTGGAGATCCGCATGCGCGAGCTCGGTGCCGACGGACCCAGCTACGAGACGATCGTTGCGACCGGTCCGGTCAACGCATCGCGCCCGCATCACCGGCCTACCGACACGTTGATCGAGAACGGGCACACCGTCATCATCGATGTCGGCGCGCTCTACGACGGCTACCACAGCGACATGACCCGCACGTTCTTCGTCGGCAATCCAACGCCCGAGCAGCTGGAGCTGTACGAGGTGGTGTTGGCGGCCCAGCGCGCAGGGGTGTCGGCGGTGGAGGCCGGCATCAGCACAGCCGAGCTCGACGCGGTCTGCCGCGACGTGATCACCGAGGCCGGATACGGAGACTGGTTCAGCCACGGAACCGGTCATGGCGTGGGACTTCTCATCCACGAAGATCCATTCATCAATAGAACGGGCGACGTGAAATTGCAGGTCGGGGACGTAGTGACCGTGGAGCCTGGGGTCTATCGTGAGGGATTCGGCGGTATCCGTGTCGAAGACCTCGTGGTCGTGACCGAGAACGGGTGCCGCG
>JBDTWJ010000100.1:0-13468 GCA_040006755.1 Ilumatobacteraceae bacterium
GGCGACGCGGTCTTTGTACCAACCGCATGCCGGGCACACCGTGTGCGGCAGCTTGGCTGCGGCACACCGCGGGCAGACGCTGCGCGCCGGTACCGCCAGCTTCCACGCGCCGGCACGATGGCTGCGCGTCTTCATCTTCGACTTCTTCTTCTTTGGAACGGCCACGGCAGTCTTTCCTTGACGAAACGAGCTACGAGAGGTTAGCGGGAGTCATGCGGGTTGCGGCTACTGCTCTGGCAGATTCGCCTTGAGCTGGCTCAATGCATCCCACCTGGGATCGGCGACGCTGCTGACGCAGTCGCAGGTGGCCGAGTTGAGATCGATCCCGCACGTTGGGCACAACCCGGCGCAGTCGGGACGGCACAGCGGTGCGAGGGGAGCATCGAGCAGGACGTTCTCGCGCACCATGCGAGCCACGTCGAGCTGATCACCCACGATCTCGAAGGCATCCGGGGCCGTGACGACGTGCTGGTAGAGCTCGTCGACATCGCAGACGACGTCGCCGAACGCAGGGGCCAAGCAACGCCGGCACGAGTCGGCCCAAGGGGCGCGAAGCTGGCCGTCGACCACGATCCCATCGGTGAGCGATTCGAGCCGCAACACCACGACAACCGTCGCATCGGGGTCGAACCTGCTGTCGACAATGCCCAGCTCAGCGATAGTCGGCTCGAGCGTGAGTCGCCGCTCGGAACCCGGTCTGCGCAGCAGTTCGGCGGCGTTGATCAGCAACGAATTCGACATACCGCCAGGTTAACGGCCGCCGCGGGTCACCGATCCTGGTCGAAAAAGCCCTTGGTGGGGTCTTCTTCCTCGCCTACTTCTTCGGTGCGGTGCTGGCCGATCGACAACCGGGACCGGCCTGCATGCACGGTTTTCTGCAGCTTGTCGAGCAGAATCTCGAAGCTTCCGAGGCGCTGATCGAGGAAGTCCTCGGTCTCGTGCCGCAGACGGCGTGAGTCGGCGTCGGCGGCCTCGCTGATCTGCCGCGCCCGCTGTTCGGCGGCACGCACGACCTCGGTGCGCTGCACCATGCGCTCGGCCTGCACCCGAGCGGCCTCGAGCAGCTCATCGGCTTCACGGCGAGTCTTGGCGACGAACTCTTGGCGCTCTTTGATCATCCAGCGCGCCTGGCGCATCTCGTCGGGCAGCCGATGCAACGACTCTTCGAGCAGTTCGATGATCTCGTCGCGATCGATACGTGGCGAAGAGGACAGCGGCATCGTGGGGGCGGACGCGATGATGTCGACCGCCCTCCGAAGCAACGCTTCGGCGTCGCCGACATAGCCATTCGTGCTGCGCACGAATGCGTCGGAATCGTCGAATTCCTCGTCGTCTTCGAACTCGTCTTGGTTGTCGTCGTACGTCATTTCCGCAGTCAAGATAGGCCTCAAAAGTCCTCGTCGCGTGGATGCACCCGAGACAATTGGGCCGCAACCGGGGGTGGAACCAGGGCCGAGACGTCGCCGCCATAGTGGGCAATCTCTCGGATGAACCGGCTGCTGATCGACACCAATGCCGGTTTGCAGGGCAGATACACCGTGCGAACGCCGCTGACGGCGTGATTCGTGTGCGCCATCTGCTGCTCGATCTCGAAATCGCCTCCGGTGCGCAATCCTTTGACGATGAAGGCCGCGGCGACCTCACGAGCCGCATCGACCGCCAAACCGCCGAATGCGACGACCTTGACCGAGGGCATGTAGGCGATGCTGTTGCGAATCATCTCCACTCGCTCGTCAAGAGTGAACATGCCGCTGGGCTTGGTTGGATTGTGCATCACCCCTACGACGACCTCGCCGAACAAGGCGACCGATTGCTCGATCACGTCGAGATGACCCAGATGGAACGGATCGAAACTGCCCGGGTACAAAACCGTCATGATGGAAGGGGTCGTTTGAGGAGACATGCGGCGACTCACGCTACTCGTTGGAGTTGGGTCACCCAGGTCCGGCCATAGCGCCGCGACTTCACGGTGTCCCATCCCTCCGGCGGCGCGATCTCCCGACCGGCTTCGGCCACGACGTAGGGCACCTGCAGTACTGTCAGCAGGTGGTCCCAACCATCAAATTCATACGGGGGGTCGATCAAGGCCAGGTCGATACCTCGAAGCGCGGGTACCCACGCGGGTACATCCGACGTGACGACGGTCGTACGCGATTCCAGTCCGAGCACGGCGATGTTGGTGCGCAGAGCCTTCAGGGCAGCCCGATCGCGCTCGACGAACACACACGACTGGGCGCCGCGCGAGAGTGCTTCGATGCCGAGCGCGCCGGAGCCTGCAAAGAGATCAACGACGTCGGCGTCATCGATCAGGCCAGCGCTATCGAGCGAGTTGAAGACGGCCTGGCGTGCCTTGTCGGTCGTCGGCCGGGTGGCCGAGCCGTCGGGAACGACCAGCTTGCGGCCACCGAACTCGCCGGAAATGACCCGGATCACGGCTGCGCACCCCTGACTACCTCGCCGCCGATGACGACCTCGTCAAGCAATGGTGCACCGACAGCCAGGCAGATCTCGTTGGGGTGTCGGCAATCGAGGATGATCAGGTCGCCACGCTTGCCGACATCCAACGAGCCGACCGACGCCTGCCGCCCGAGGCTGTATGCAGCGTTCAGCGTCGCGCCCACGATGACCTCTCCCGGAGTCATGCGGAACCACGGCGCCGCCATCGCCAGCGTGTTGAGCAGTGATGTCGCCCTGATCGAGGAGCAAAAATCGGTGGCAACGGCGACGGGCACCTCGGTATCGATGAACTGTCGGGCGTTGGCCCGCTCGCTCGTCATGTAGACGAGTTCAGCCATCGGCAGGACCACGGCGACGGTGTCGGTTCGGCCGACCTCGCGGATCTCGTCGTCCGGTGTATAGGTGAGGTGTTCGGCGGAGATTGCGCCACCTTCAGCCGCCGTGCGCCATCCGAGCGATGGCGCCCAGGCGTCGGCGTGAACTCGTACGGGGAGGCCAACTTCACGGCTGCGTCGCATCAGCCGCAGGGCCTGACTCGGGGTGAAGTAACCCTGCTCGACCGTCACGTCCTGGAACTCGGCGATGCCCTGCGAGACGACAGCCGGCAACATCTCGCCGTCGATCAGTTCCGTGTATCGATCGGCCCGCTCGTCGGCGTCGCCGTCGAGATCGCGTGGAACGACGTGCGCACCCAGAAAGGTGATCGCCAATTGCATCGGGGTCAGCGATCGTGCGTGCTGCAGCAGTTCGAGACCTCGCAATTCCTGGGCCACCGTCAGTCCGTAGCCGGACTTGACCTCCAGCGTCGTGACGCCTCCATCGACGATCCGCTGCAGACTGATGGCGAGCCGGTGCATCAACTCGTCGTCCTGCGCGTTGCGGGTTGCGACCACGCTGGACCAGATGCCTCCGCCCCGCGCGGCGACTTCGGCGAGCGATGCACCGCCGAGCCGCTCTGCGTACTCGTGGTGGCGGTCGCCCGCGAACAGCGGGTGACTGTGGCACTCGACGAGACCAGGCAGCACACAACGTCCCTGTGCGTCGATGGTCGGCACGCCGTCTTCGCCATGGGATGCGAGCACGTCGGCAGTAGTTCCCACAGCAGAAATCACACCGTCACGAATGGCCACGGCGCCATCGGCAACCAGACCCAACTCGCACTGTTCCGGCCCTCGACGCGCCTCTCCCCTGTCATCGACCCGGGCCAGAGATGCCGCATGCAGGACATTGAGGTTGCTCATTGGCAGTACTCACGGATGAGGTGCTCGTACACATCGACGGCCTGCAGGTACTGCGACTCGAACACGTACTCGTCGGGAAAGTTGTACGGCGGATCGCCAGGTCCGAAGTTGACGCCATTGACACCGAACTGTTTCAGGGTCACAAGGTCGCACCAGAACGGTACGCCTTGGTAGACCGGTTCGCTGGAAGTCACGGCTCGCACCGAGCGATCGAGTGACTGGACGATCGGTGCGTCGGCGGCGATTTCGTAAGGGTGACGCGGTCCCGAGAGCCAGTGCTCGCTGAATTCCACGACGGCGTCGATGCGCGAATCGACCGACGTGCGCAGTTCCTCGATCACCGCCTCGACTTGATGCTTGACCTCGTGGGGGTCCTGACTCGGCAGGAGGCGGATGTCGAGCGTGATGACGCAACGATCCGGCACCTGGTTGTGCTTGGTGCCACCGCTGATGGTGCCGATGTTGAGGATCGGTCCTCCCGGAAGCAACGGATGCGGTTCGTACGGCAGCGCCGACTCCAACTCGCGCAGGCCGGCCAGGATCGGTTCCATCGTCTCGATCGCGTTGACCCCGAGGTGCTTGTACGTCGTGTGCGCCTGACGGCCGCGCGTCGTGATCTTGAGGTAGGCGGCACCGCGATGGGCGATGCCGATGGTGTTGCTCGACGGCTCGCAATCGATCGCCGCGTCCGCCACGAATCCCGCCTCGCACAACGAACGCGTCCCGACGCCACCTTCGAAATGACACGACACTCCTTGGAAGACAACATCGCCGCGCAAACGGGTATCGCCTGCAGCGATGCGGCGCACGGCCGCGGCTGCTGCGGCAGTGCCCGCCTTCATGTCGGCGATACCAGCACCGAAAACCTTGCCGTCCTCCAAGGCGGCAGCGAACGGATCCCGCGTCCAGTCCTCGCTGAGCTCGTAGATGTCGAGGTGGCCGTTCAACACGAGCGACTTCCCCCCGCCGGTTCCTCGCAGGCGGGCGCCGACGGATGGGCGACCTGGCCGCGACTCGACAAGCTCGACGTCGTCGCATCCCCAGGACGCAAGTCGCTCGGCGAAGAGCTCCGCCAGTTCCCGCTCGTTGCCCCAGATCGAGTCGATGGAACAGACGTCGATCAGCAGCGCCGTGTCGTCGTGCACCTCACGCCCCTGCGGCCGACTGGTCGAAGGGAGTCGAGCCACTGCGCGCCTTCTTCGCCGAGAAGCCCTTGCCCATCGCCATGTCGGCCAGCCGCTGCACGTAGAGGTCGTCGCGAAAGTGCAGCGTGAACGTGCGGGCGTCACGCATCATCTGTCCCAGCGGGTATCGCTCGTGGGCAGCGCGGGCGCCGACCATGTCGAAGCCCTGGTAGGGAATGTCGAGCACCGCATTCTTGGCAAGGTGCATCGTGCGAATTGCGTCGGCTTCGCACTCGTCCGGGTCGTCGCCGCGGTCAAGCCGAGCCGCAGTCGATCGCAGCGCGCAGCGGGCCGCGAACAGTTGGGCATCCATCCTGCCGAGACGGACTTTGACCGCCTCCGACGAGCTGAGATCTTCGCGACTCGCCACGTACTCAGCGATGAAATCGAACGCACCCTGCGCGGCGCCGAGGTGATTGGAGGCGTACCCGCACGAGAACGTGCGCGGGTCGTTGTTGATCCATCCGCCCGGCTCGCCCACCACATCCTCGGTGGGTACGAACACGTTGTCGAAGGCAACGCTGCACGAGACGGTGGATCGCATGCCGAGCATCTGCCAATCGTCGAGCAGCTTGACGCCGGCCGCATCGGTGGGCACCACGGCGAACACCATCCGCGATGCGTACGCCGTGTCGCCCTCGACGGCACACCAGACCATGAGGTACTTGGCGATGGCTGCAACCGAGGCGAACGCCTTGCGCGCCGTCAGCCGGTACCCGCCCTCAGTCGCCGTCAGTTCGGAAGCCAGCGCCTCTGCGCCGTTCTCATAGAGGTGCGCTTCGGAGCCCAGCGACGCAAGGAACGCGCCGTCGACGATCTGCGGTAGGAAACGGTCGCGCTGGGCCGGAGAAGAATGGAACGCGATGATGCCGGCCGCGTGGTTGTGGACCTGGATCAACTGAGCAGTGTTGGTGTCCCAGTACGCCATGCGCTCGAGCAACCGGTACAAGCCGCTGAAGTTGCCGGGCATCCAATACCCGAAGCCTCCGTACTCCACGGGCACGGTGAGCCGATTGAGACCTGCCGCCTTTGCCTCGGCAAGGTTCTCGTACGGAAACGTGGACGTGCGATCGTGCTCCGCCATTCGCTGGCGCCACAACGGGCCGAGCTCCTCGACCGAAGCGAGCAGTCGGTCGATGGCGGTCTCATCGGGCGGCAGCGTCACCTTGTTCTCCATGTGCGTAGGTCTAGCCCGCAGCGGCTGTATCGACACAGATCTGCTGGACGAGAGCGCACAAGAACCGCTCGCACCGAAGCAACTGGTCGACGGTCACGTACTCGTCGGGACGGTGAGCAACCGCGATGTCACCGGGACCACATATCACGACCGACGCGTCGA
This sequence comes from Ilumatobacteraceae bacterium, assembly GCA_040006755.1. Lineage (GTDB taxonomy): Bacteria > Actinomycetota > Acidimicrobiia > Acidimicrobiales > Ilumatobacteraceae > JAENVT01. Next base: position 6,222 of record JBDTWJ010000100.1, read on the forward strand.
GTGCGTGCGCGAACAGGCCACCCTCGGTGCCGAATCCGAGCGACGTCGCTGGACCCGCGTCGGCAATGCGTTCGACGATGCGCAACCACGGATCATCAGTGGCGGTGCGAAGTGCGGGATACCGGGTGATCTCGGTGACTTTGATCGAGCCGCCGTGTTCGGTCAGCGCAGCCCGCTCGCGGTCCAAGCTGACCATCAGCGGGTGCACTACGGCGTCGGCGTCGTGGTCGACGGTGTAACGGATCTCGAACGCGAAGGTGCACTGCTCGGCAAGCACGTTGAGCGCTGTGCCACCACTGATCGAGCCACAGTTGAAGGTCACCTCAGGTTCGCCCGTCGGCCGATAACGGCTCTGGAGATCGTCGAGCACGGCCAGCAGCCGGCCGGCAGTGGCAATTGCACTGGGCTTGCTGTGCGAGAGGCTGGAATGTGCGGCGCGTGCGTTGCACACGATCTCGTACGCGAGCTTGCCCATGTGGCTGTGGCGTGGGCGCATCATCGTCGGCTCGCCGATCACGACCACCTCCGGACTCACATCGTGGCGTGCTGCGATGACGTCCAGCACCTCGCGAACACCGATGCAACCGATTTCCTCGTCGAAGGACAGCGCGATGTGTAACGGTCGTGTCAGCTCGACTCCGCGAAACCGTTCGATCATGCGCACGGTTGCGGCGATGAAACCCTTCATGTCGGCGGTGCCGCGACCATGCAAGGCATCGCCGTTCCTGGTCAATGTGTATGGCTCGGTTGCCCAATCGGTTCCCGCCGGCACGACGTCGGTGTGGCCCGACAACATCAGGCCGCCGGCAGTACGAGGACCGAACGAGGCCAGCAGATTCGCGCGGCCTTCCCTGCCGCCCAACATGGTCGCCCGGCCTCCATTCGATTCGACGTGATCGGCAAACCAGCGAATCAGCTCAAGATTGGGGGTTCGGCTCTCCGTGGGAAACGCGACGAGCTCGGACAGCAGTGCGCCTACATCGCCGCCCGCGTCGTCGGCGACTGCGGCTGCTGGCACGGCCTCACCGTATAGCGTGCCGCGGCATCGCATTGGAACCCGAACCCACGATCGTCTGCGTCGATTGCGGAGGTCGCTGTCACCTGCTCAGCCAACCGCGTGAAGACGGCGTTTGGTTGCCGGGTGACTTCGTCGCCTACCGCTGCGAGGACTGCTTGGATCGATGGGACCTGGTGTTGCCCGACGAAGCGGACAACGAGAAGTCGCACGATTACTGAGACGCGGTCGGTGCCGTAACCGTTGCGAACGAGTCCGTCACCGAGTCGAGGCGCACGTCGACGCCGAGCGGCACGGTGAGCATCGGGTCGGTGTGCCCGCAATCGAAGTTGCCGAGCACTGGGATGCCCAGGCCTTCCGTTGCGTCTCGAACGACGTTCCACAGAATCGGCACGTCGTCCGCGGCGTAGTTCGTGGGTCGGGAGAACACCAGACCCGAGATCTGATTCATCACACCGATCCGGCGCAGATCGGTGAAGTACGAAGCGACGTCGGCAGGCGATGGTGCCGCTTCGGAAGGCTCGAGCAACAGGACGCACCCATCGAGTTGAGGCCACTCGGGCGTTCCTTTGACGTGCCAACACAGTGATTCGAGGCAGCCACCACGAATTTGACCCTGTGAGGTACCGGGGTGAAGCCACATCCACCCGCCGCCCGGCTGGGTTTGCCGCGGCCTGGTGAGATCGTCCTTCGTTGCAAAGTTCAGGAACTCGTCGGTCCATTCAGGGGCTGGCCCGAATTCAAGTGGATCGTCACCGAACCACGCCGCGCGCATGATGCGATCCGTCATCTCGAACACGATGGGGTACTCGGCAAGGTTGGTGACCAGTGCAGGGCCGTAGAACGTGGCGAGACCTCCGTGATGGTGCAGGGCGCTGTGCAACACGGTGATGTCGGACAATCCCTGGAAGACCTTCGGGTGCGTCCGGATGAGGTCGTAGTCGAGCAGATCAACGAGTTCGTTCGAGTGGTTGCCTCCGATCGCGCACAGCACGACCGACACCTCAGGGTCGGCGAACGCGGTGTGCAGATCATCGACGCGTTGACGAGCCGTTCCAGCGGTCCAATCGCCCATCGCCGTTGCATTGGGCATGACCTTCAGTCGAAGTCCGAGCGACTCGAGATAGAGGCGCCCGCGATCGACACGGTGAGGAAACGCACCGGCGGCGAACCACGACGGGCTGACGAGCGCAACGGAGTCACCAGGCTGGACGCGCGGCGGCAGCGCGAGAGGGTTCACGGCAACTCAGTCCTCCGGTTGCAACATCCCGATGACGTTGGCCTCGCTGTCGAGCACGTATGCAACCGTGCCAACGCCGGGGATCACCATCTTGTCGAGCGCCAATATCCCGCCACGTTCGAATGCCTTCGCAAGCGCGCCATCCAGATCACTGACTTCCATCGTGTTGACCATTCCCACGACGGGCGCGCCCGCTGCCGGACGTTCGCCCACCCGCGGCAAGATCGCACCGTCGATACCGGGCTGATCCGTGGGTCCCGTCGAGACCAGCCAGTAAGGGTTGTTTTCCCACTGATTCACCGTCCAGCCGAAGACATCGGTGTAGAAGGCGATGGCTCGCTCAGGGTCATCGGCGTGGATCTCGAAATGAACTGGTCGTGCCATACCGGCACACGATAGACCTCGCCGCAGGCGCGTCGAATCGGGTGCGAAACGGCTACGAGGGCTCGGCCGAAGACGGATCCCACGCTTCGTATCGCCGTGCCACGGAACCGAGAGTACGAGTTCACCCGACGTATGAGTCAAGACGTGGGTGTCGAAACAATCTGAGGCGGACCGAATCGGCGCCCGCGGCTAGATCCGTCAAGGTCTTCGTGCCGTCCGGTTCCGTTGGGGTGTGGTCTGGCGACCGAAGGGGCGATCGTGGCGTCACGCCTTGGGTTTGCGAACAGTGCGAAGCGGGTACCTCAAACCATGCGGAAGCACCGATCGCGACGGTGCGCAAATCCGTCCGAGCAATCCACTCCGCTGCCACAACCTTCACTGGCCGAGGCACCTTCGGTGCCACCTACCTGGGCGCCTGACCCCCTCGGTCGGTTCGAGCTTCGTTTCTGGGATGGTGAACGGTGGACCGCGCACGTGTCGAGCTGGTGGCGCCAAGAGGTCGATCCCGACTTCACACTTGACCCCTGACGGCGGGTCACCCGAATTGCGATGAGAGATGAGCCGCCCTGGACCGCACATCTCTCACAGCGTCGCCGCCCACCTCCAACGCGATGAGAGATCTGCGGTCTCGGGCGGCTCATCTCTCATCGCACGACCTGGTCACGACTTGAAGAGGAAGGCCTCGTCTTCGGAACTGAACAAGAGCCGAAGCTCGTCGAGCAGCACCGGGTGTTCGTCCAACATCGGATCGCTCTCCACGATCTCGAACGCCGCGTCGCGAGCCTGTTTCACCAGTTCGCGGTCACGTCGCAACGATCCCAGCTTCAGGTCGTTGCGACCCTTCTGAGCCGTGTTCATGATCGTTCCCTCGCCGCGCAGTTCGAGGTCGACCTCGGCCAGTTCGAAGCCGTCCGTCGTTGCGACCAAAGCCTCGACGCGCGGGTTGCCGGCCTCGCCAGTCGGTGACTGCGCTGTCACCAGCCAACAGGTCGAAGCGTGCTCACCGCGGCCGACCCGGCCGCGCAGCTGGTGCAACTGGGCGATTCCGAAACGATCGGCATCGAGGATCACCATCACGGTCGCGTTCGCGACGTCGACTCCAACTTCGATCACCGTCGTCGCGACCAACACGTCAAGTTGGCGGTTACGGAACTGACCCATCACCGCTTCCTTGTCCGCCGACGGCAGGCGCCCGTGCAACAACCCCAGACGCAACCCTTTCAACTCGTCGCGGACAAGGCGATCAAACGTCTCCTGAGCGCTGGCCACCTCCAGCTTCTCGCTCTCCTCGATCAATGGGCACACCACGTATGCCTGCCGGCCCTCGGCCACCTCCTCGCGTACCGTCGCCCACGCTGCTTGCTCCATCAACGGCCCGTCAGCCCAGCGCGTCACAATTGGTGTGCGGCCGGGTGGCATCTCGTCGAGCACGCTGACGTCGAGATCCCCGTACACCGTCATCGCCGCTGTCCGCGGAATGGGAGTCGCTGTCATCACCAGCACATCGGGCACCGCATCATTGTCACCCTTGGATCGCAGCGCGGCCCGCTGTTCGACGCCGAAGCGATGCTGCTCGTCGATGACGACGACACCCAGGCTGTGAAACCGCACACCCTCCTGAATCAGTGCATGCGTGCCGATGGCAATGTCGACGGTGCCCTCTGCGAGTCCCGCCAGCACCTCCCGGCGGTCGTTACCTGTGACTCGGTTGGTCAGCAACTCGACGCGTAGCGGACGGTCGCCGAACAGATTCCCCGGATCGGGCACGCTGACGCCATCGAGCATCCGGCGAACACTGGCGGCGTGCTGCTCGGCAAGCACTTCGGTTGGCGCCATCAATGCTCCCTGATGACCGCCCTGCACCGCGGTCAGCATCGCGCTGACGGCCACCAGCGTCTTGCCGGAGCCGACGTCGCCCTGCAACAGGCGATGCATCGGATGTGGACCCGCAAGGTCGTGCTCGATCTCGGCGATCACCCGGCGTTGAGCATCCGTGAGCTCGAACGGCACAGCGGCGTACAGGCGATCGGTCAGCTCGCCGCCGATGGTATGGCGGATCGCCTTCGACTCGCGTTCCAACAACCGCTTGCGCATCACCAGCACGGTCTGCACGCGAAACAGCTCATCGAATGCCAGCCGGCGTCGGGCCTGCTCCTTCTCGGCGATGGTCTCAGGAGCATGAATGGATCGGAATGCCGCGTCGCGCTCGATCAGTCCGAACCGGCGTCGCGTCGGCTCGGGAACCGGGTCGGCGATGCTGCGTGCCGACGACTTCTTCAATGCGTCCTCGACCCAACCGGCGATCTCCCAGGTCATCAACGCGGCCTTCTCGCTCTGCGGGTAGACGGGCACGATGCGGCCGGTGCGATCCCCAATGAGGTCGACGACCGGGTTGGTCATCTGCAGCCCGCCGCGATAAATCTCGGCCCTGCCGAACAATGCGACCTGCAATCCCTCACGAAGTTGCTTCTCTCGCCAGGGTTGGTTGAAGAAGACGACCTGCAAACGCCCACTGCCATCGCCAACCACCGCGTTGACCATGGTGCGGCGATTGCGCATCGGTCGCTTCGTGACGCTGCGCACACTGACCAGCACCAACGCCTCCTGGCCCGGGAGCAGATCGCTGACCCGCGCCTCATTGGTGCGGTCCACCCACCGCCGCGGATACGTCGTCAACAGGTCGAGGACGGTGTCGATGCCGACATCGTGCAGTGACGCCAGCTTCTTGTCGCCGACACCCTTGACCCGATCCACGCCGATCGCGTCGAGGTCACGCAGCGTCAGTGGTTCGGTCATTCAACCCCGAAGAGGTACGGGTACAGCGGTTGACCACCACGGTGGACCTCGACCTGCACGTCGGGACGGTGTTCGAGGATCCAGGCCAACAGCACGTCGGTGTGACCGGCATCGGCGCCACTACCTGTGATCACCGTGACGATCTCGCGGCCGGGGCTGATGAGATAGTCGAGCAACGCGCAGGCCGCGCCGTCGAGTGAACCGCTGACGGCGACGATCCCGTCGCCGCGCACGATGCCGATCCAGTCGCCGACAGTGATCGCGCCGACGTCGCTCTTCGTGTCGCGGATCGCCTGTGTGATCTCTCCGGTCGCCACCGCCTGAGCGCCGTCTGTCATCTCCTCAAGGTTCATGTCGACATCGGCCTCGGGGTCGTAGACCACGAGCGCGGCCAGAGCAGCCGGCATCGAAGTGGCCGGCACGACTCTGACCGACTTGGTGGTCAGCGCATCGAGCTGCTCGGCGACCGGGATGATGTTCTTGTTGTTCGGCAAGACGATCACCTGATCGGCATTGACCGCCTCCACGGCAGCAAGCAGCTCGGCGGTCGACGGATTGAGCGTTTGCCCTCCCGTCACAACCCCCTGAACGCCGAGTTGTCCGAACAGCTCCGCCAGTCCGTCGCCACTCGCGACGGCGACGACCGCACATGTGACCGCGGGTAGACCGAACCCGGCGCCGGTGCGTACCGGCTCTCCCCTCATCGCTGCCTCGCGTACCAAGTGTTCTTCGGCCACTTCCTCGAACAGGTCGGTGACTCGAATCTGCTTGGGACGTCCATCGAGCAGCAAGGCCGCCTCGATCGCAGCGCCGATGTCGTTGGTGTGCACATGGCAGTTCCACAGGCCGTCGCCACCGACCACCACGATGGAATCACCGATCTCGCCCCACGCTTCCTTGAAGGCCTGGATGCGATCGTCCATCAGATCGACGAAGTACATCACCTCGTAGCGGAGCTCGCTGACGTCGACACCGCCATCCATGGTGTGGCGATGCGCGACCAGCTGCAGTTGCTCGGCCGTTGGCCCAGCGCCTTCGTCGGGTTCCGGTAGGGGTTCGCCATCGACCACGAACAGTGCCGCGTCGAGGAACAGCAGATAGCCAGCTCCGCCGGCGTCGACCACGCCAGCGTCCTTCAACACCGGCAACAGTTCGGGCGTGTTGTCAAGGGCTTCCTTGCCGGCCGCCCGCGCAGCGCGCAACATGCCAGCGAGCGATGCGCCTCCGGCCGCGGCACGTGCGCCCGCATCGGCGGACTCGCGAACCACGGTGAGGATCGTTCCCTCGATCGGTTTCAGAACCGCCTGATATGCCGCTTTCGATGCCGCCTCCAATCCTTCCGCGACCTTCGTTGCGGTGAGGTCGGTGGCGCTCTTCAACGTTGCGACCAGCCCCCGCAAGATCTGACTGAGGATGACCCCGCTGTTGCCACGAGCACCCATCAGGCTTCCGTGGCTGATGGCGTTGCATGTCGCATCGAGCCCTGGATCTGCCAGTTCGAGCTCGGCAACGACGGCATCGAGCGTGCGAGCCATGTTGGTACCCGTATCACCGTCAGGGACCGGGTACACGTTGAGCCGATTGATCCCCTCGGCGTGCACCTTCATCGTGTCGCGGAATGTGATCACTGTGCTGCGCAGCGCTTCTGGGCTGAACCGTTCCAGTGTGGGCACGCCGACAGACTAGGGCCAAGGCCCAGGTCGACCGTTGTAACGAGCGACCACGCCCACGCGAGCTACACGTCGTGATGACTCACTCCAGGAAGTGTCGTGGAAACCCTTCCGCTGGTAGCATCTCCAGGCTCGTTTGATC
>JBDTWJ010000101.1:0-13314 GCA_040006755.1 Ilumatobacteraceae bacterium
TGCCGTGGAACTGGAAGGTGATGTTCGAGAACTTCAACGACGGCTATCACGCCAATCGCCTGCACCATACGATTCAGGACTTCTGCCCCAGCAACCTCGCGGCGTTCCCGGTGCCATGGGACGATGCGTCGAACGTGATCTTCCGCACCAACGGATACACCCACATCGACGGCGGCTTCAACGCAACCACCAAGGCGTTGCTCCCCGTGTTCCCCGAACTGACCGAGGAGGAGCGCTGGCGATCGACGTTCGCACTCATTCCACCGACGCTGTGTCTAGGTACCGCGCCCGATCAAGCGTTCTACTTCATCGTCACGCCGAAGACTGCGGAGACGATCGATGTCGAGATCGGCTACCTGTTGCACCAGAGCGCGCTGGAACACCCGATGTTCGAGCATCTCTTCGCGATGAGCGACGCTGGCGTGCAGGTGTTCGTCAAGCAGGATCAAGATGCAACCACGAAGGTGCAGCGCGGCATGCACTCGCGGTTTGCCGCGCGTGGGCGGTACTCGTGGCAAGAGGAAAGCCACGTGCAGTTCAATCGCTGGCTCGTTCAGCGCTATCGGCGGCATTGGCCGACCGTTGACGACTCGTGACGCCTGACTAGCGTGCCGACGATGCGGATTCTCGTGACGTCGACACCCGGTATGGGTCATCTCAACGCAGTGCTGCCGCTCATGACCGCTCTGCAGCGTGCGGGGCACGACCTGCTCATCGTGACTGCAGCCGTGTCATGCGATGCGGTCGAGCGACACGGCTTCGCCGTACGTCCCGGCGGGATCACCGGGGAAGAGCGCCGCCGGCAGTTTGCACCCCGCATGCCCGAGGCCCTCGCCTTGCCGCCGCGGCGTCGTCGCGGCCTGTTCTTCGCGGGAATGTTCGCCGAGGCCGCCGCACCGGAAATGCGTGTCGATCTGCAACCGGTCTTCGACGAGTTCCGACCCGAGATCGTTGTGCACGAACGGGGCGAGCTTGCGTCCGCGCCGATGGCAGCAGCTCGCGGCATACCACACGTGACCGTCGCGTTCAGCGGTGCTTTGCCCGAGTGGGCAGAGCAACTCACGATCGAGAGCCTCATCCCGCTCTGGGCCGCAGAGGGGTTACCGGTTCCGACGATGGACGACATCAATGGCGCGTTGTACCTACACCAGTTCCCGCCTTCCTTCGGACAGGCCCCGTCGTCCGGGGTCGTGCGCCCGATGCGCGCCGTGGCCGCCGACGGCGAGTCCAGCGAGGCACCGGACTGGCTCGAGGGGCTCGGATCGACGCGACCGCTCGTCTATGTCACGTCGGGCACCGAGCCGGCCGGGGCGACTGCGCCGTGGGCCGCGATCGTCGAAGCGCTCGGATCCTTCGACGTCGATGCAATTGCCACAATCGGCACGCACGTCGATCCGTCGACGCTCGGCGCGGTTCCTGCCAACCTCCGTGTCGCGCGGTTCGTTCCGCAGCGGTTCATCCTCGACAAGGCACACCTTGTGATGTCCCACTCCGGCGCCGGATCCCTGCTCGGTGCGGCAACGCGGGGCGTGCCGCAACTGCTGTATCCATTGGCTGCCGATCAATGGGAGAACGCCGATGCGGCGACGGGCGCCGGGGTTGCGATCACCTGCGAGATGGATGGGCGTTCCGCAGCCGACATCGGCGCCGCGCTGCACGACCTGTTGAAGGACGATCGTTTCCGCCACGCAGGCGCACGGGTTGCCGCCGAGATCGAGGCAATGCCAACGCCCGCCGACCACGTCGCCACGATCGAGGCAGTCGTCAGCGGTAGCACCTGAATTCGAGAGAAATGCTCGGCGCTGGCAGCGAAACGGTCCGAGACGGACCAAGGACCATTTCGGCGACCGCACGGTGTCTAGTGTTCGGGGCATGGTCGCTCAGCTCAACCACACCATCGTCGCCGCACGCGACAAGCACGAATCAGCGGCGTTTCTCTCCGAGATCCTTGGACTTCCCAAGCCTGCAGCGTTCGGACACTTCCTGGTCGTGCCAACTGGCAACGACGTATCGCTCGACTTCGCAGATGCCGACGGCGACATCACACCGCAGCACTACGCCTTCCTGATCACCGAGCATGAATTCGACGAGATCTTCGCCCGCGTGCAGCAGCGCGGAATCACATATTGGCCGCATCCATGGCGGGGCGACGAGGGCAGTATCAACCACAATGATGGGGGACGCGGATTCTACTTCGAGGATCCCAGCGGGCACTTTCTGGAGGTGCTGACCCGTCCCTATGGCAGCGGAAAATGAATCGTTGCCCCATGGCGTGTTGCTGTGAAACTGCCCGGCATGTCTCCCGAGAGTGACCACCCCGCCGAGAGTGTCACCGCGGTCGCGAGTGAGGGTGGCATCGCGGTTTCGTACGTTGCGGCCGGGTCCCGTGTTTCGCCGATGGCGGTCTTGCTGCTCGCTACCTCTGCGCTGATCTTCAGCACGGGCGGCCTGTTCATCCGCAAACTCGATCATCCCCAGGCGTGGCAGACGGTGTTCTGGCGTTCGCTCTCGGCGTGCATCAGCCTGTCGCTGCTGATCACCTGGCGCGAGCGCGCGAATCCTCTGCGCGCCGTCGTGAAGATCGGCCGACCCGGTTGGGCGGTTGCCGCGGCGTTCTGCGTGTCATCGATCGGAATGGTCGTCGCCCTGTCGAAGACAAGCGTTGCAATCGTATTGGTGATCTTTGCGCTGAGCCCGTTGGCGGCCGCCGTGATGGCATGGTTCCTGATCGGCGAACGCGTGCGCAACTACACGTGGGCGGCGATCGCGGTCACCGTGGGCGGCGTCGCGTTCATGGTGTCGGGACCGGGCGCCGGTGGATCCACGTCGGGTGCGCTCGTTGCACTGCTGATCCCGTTGGCCTTCGGTTACGGAACCGTGATGATCCGCCGCCACTCGGAGATCGCTATGGCACCGGCCATGCTGCTGTCGGCCGGGCTCAGCTCATTGATCTCCCTGCCGTTCGCCCGCCCGTTCGACATCACGCGACACGACCTGTTGCTGCTGTTCGCGTTCGGGTTTGCCCAACTCGGTATCGGCCTGGCGTTGTTCAGCATCGGAGCGTCGCGGCTGCCTGCCACCGACGTCGCGCTTCTGTCGATGCTGGAGCCGATCATGGGCCCGATGTGGGTGTGGATCTTTGTGAGCGAGTATCCCGGTGTGCCCGCGCTGATCGGTGGCTCGATCGTCTTCGTCGCGCTCGCTCTCCATACCGTGTACGCGGCGTCGAGGGCCGGCACTGCCGAGGGGCTGCACGACGAACCCGTTGCACCGGCACACGCCACGCCGGCGCGATGCCGGGCAAGGTGAGGGGTCAGCCGCTATCGACCGGATTGATGGTCGTGCCAGGCGCGACGACGACGTCGACGGCACGAAGCACGTCGGACGGCACCATCGCGTCGGCCGCATCGAGCAACGACGCGAGCTGCTCGGGTGTGCGGGGCCCGATCAATACCGAGGTCACGGCCTGATTCGCCAGGACGAAGCCGAGCGCGAGCTGGAGCAACGTCAACCCTCCGGCTTCGGCAATATCCGACAACTCTCCGACGAGTCTTCGCTTCTCGGTGCGAATGGCTGCGTCGCCATGATCGAAGTGGTCCGGCTCTCGTGCCGCCCGCGATTCCTCGTCGACCGAGTCGCCTTGATACTTGCCGGTCAGCCACCCACCGTTGAGTGGCGCCCAGACGATCACGCCGACATCGTGCTGATGACACCATGGCAGCACATCGGACTCGGTCGCACGAACCAGCATCGAGAACGGCGGCTGCTCGCATCGCGGCACGGTCACGCCGAGTTCGCCTGCCCGTGCGTGCGCCTCGGCAAGTTGCGCCACAGAGAACGTCGAGGTGCCGACGGCGCGTACCTTGCCCGCTTGCACCAGCTCGTCGAACGCCTCCAATGTCTCGTCGATCGGCGTATGCGGATCGGGCCGATGCATCTGGTAGAGATCGATGTGGTCGGTGCCGAGGCGCCGCAAGCTCGATTCGCACGACTGGATCACCCAGCGTTTCGACAAGCCGCGTTGCAGCGGATCGTCGCTCATCGCATTTCCCACCTTGGTGGCCAGCACGACCTGATCGCGGCGCCCGTCCAGCGCCCGACCGAGTATCTCCTCCGACACACCGAAGTCGTAGATGTCCGCGGTGTCGAACAGCGTCACACCGGCGGCCAACGAGGCATCGACCATCTGCCTGCACGACCCTTCGTCCGGGTTGCCCCAGGCTCCGAACATCATCGTGCCCAACGCCAGTGTGCTCACCTCGATCCCGCTGGCGCCCAACTCTCGATACTCCATCGTTCAGGCCATCCCCGCCTGCTGTTGGAACACCAGGCTGTCCCAGTAGTCGATGCGATGGGCGATGCGGCCGTCGCGGACCACGAAGCGCATCACGCCCCGCACCGCGATCGGGCGGTCGTTGACCGTTGTGCGCAGGGTGTACGCCGCGCAGACTCTGTCGCCGTCGGCGACCACGTCCTCGACCTCGTACCTGAGGCCTGGCATCGACGCCAGGAAACCGGGAAGGCGCCGGCGATATTCAGCAAGTCCGACGCACCCACCGCCCAACGCCGCGGTGTGCTCGTTGATGAAGTCGTCGGTAACGAATCCAGCGACGGCTTCGGGATCGCCCGTCGAGAACGCTTCGAGGTAACGGATGCAAACCTGCGACGGCGTCGCTGACTCTGCAGTCACGAGCCGTTACCCCAGACCTCCTGCACCGTCGCGTAGACACCCTGGTCGTAGGAGAACTCGATCATGTTTCCGTCGGGATCGGTGAGCGCACAGATGTATCCGATGGGCGGTGGCATTTCGGTGGGCGCCCACGATAGGCACCCCTCTGCTTCGCCGCGCTTGGCGATCTCGTCGACCTCGGCGCGGCTGGTGACCTCGATGCCGATGTGGGCAAACGGCGCCATGATGGGCTGCCGCCCCTTGTGCTGGTCGCGAATGAAGCTGACCAGCACCAAGATGAAGGGCTTGTCGACCTGATCACGGTGGCCGAGCCAGGCTCCCTGGCCGTCGGCGTCTTCGCGGCGATCGAGCAGCTCGAGCGGTGTGAACCGCTCGTACCAGGCAATGGTCTTGTCGATGTCGGTCGCCGGCAACGCAATGTGCGTCCACCGCATCGATGGCGGATGGATGGCGTACTTGTCTGCAACCTCATTCACGTGTCCAACCCTCCGGCACGACAGGATCCGAACCACCCTTGGTCCACAGGATCAACGTATTGCCCCACGGGTCGACGAACGCGCTGTTGAACCCGTTGAACTCCGCCCAGTAATGGCGACGCCACAGTTCGGTGGCACCAAGGCTGACGGCCTTGTCGAGGATCCGCTCGTCGTTGTCGTCGTCCGAGACCAGGATCCACACCCGCGCAGTGCGTCCCGACGAGCCGAGGGCGCGAGGCTCGACGCCGGCCGGATCGGGGTGCGGCCGAGAATTGGCGACGTTGAAGATGCCCATGTGCAAGTTGCCGACTTCTGACGGAGATCCGTCTGGCCCCGGAAAGTTCCCACCTGGGACGATGCGATGGAACTCGCCCGGCGGACGCCCTTCGACGTCCCATCCGAACACATCGGAATAGAACCGCCCGGATGCTTCGGGATCGTCGCTGGGAAGATCCACGAAGATCAACGTATTGGGTTGGGTCATGGCTCCGAACGTAGCATCGTTGGACTGATGGTCTGACCGTCGGACGGCGCCGGCTCACGCCGATTTCATCCGTAGGTGACACTCCGAGTCATGTCGCACTTACGTCGCAGGACTATGGTTCGACGACAACGGAATGGTCTGACCATCAGTCCGCGACACAAGGGGGAGAACCGACGTGAAGAGTACGAAGTTCGGCAACGGTACGAGAAGTCTGTTGGCGTTGCTGGCCGCCACAACCATGATTGCAGCGGCGTGCGGAAGCGACGACAAGGCCAGCGACGCGACCAACGCCCCGGCTCCAGCCGTCACGACGCCCACCGCCACTGACGCCGCGACCGAGACGACGGCGGCGCCAACGGCGACCGAAGCGCCCGAAACATCTGCGGCCGAAACCAACGCTCTCGATACCAATGGCGACGGCAAGGTCGTGTTCGGCATCGCTGCTCAAGGTCCTGCCGACGACGGCGCGTACTACCAGGCCGTCGTCGATGCCGCCAAGAAGCTCTCCACGGAGAACGGCTTCGAGGATCCGATCGTGGTCGACAAGATCGATGCCGCCGATGCTGCCACCGTGCTCGGCGATCTCGCGCAGCAAGGCGTCGATGTCATCATCGTCGGTGCATCCGGAATCGCCCAGCCACTGCCCGATCTCATCAAGCAGTACCCCGACGTGTTCTGGTACTGCAACTGCGGCGCCGGCTTCCCAGCGAATCCTGGCTTGTCGCAGAGCCTCGACGATGGCGGCGAGATCGGCTACGCGGCCGGTTACGCCACCGGCTTGAAGCTGAAAGAAAAGGGCGGCGATTCGGTTGTGATCATCGGCTGCTGCGAGCTCGGGTTCGAGAAGCAAGCCGTGTTGGCGTTCGACCTCGGCCTGAAGGCGGTCGACCCGTCGTACACCCAGACCTATGTGCCCACCGGTGACTTCCCGTTCGATTTCGACAACTCCGCCAACGCCACCGCCGCACTGCAGACTGCAATCGACAACGGTGCCGACGCGGTCTACCCGTACCTCGGCGGCGCACTTCGGCCCGTGGTGCAGGCGGCCAATGCCGCCGGCATCATCACCATGAGTGCCGGGTCGTCGAAGGTCTGCGATGACGGCGGGGGTCTCACGTACGACATCGCCGTCAAGTTCGACGCCGGCGACTACGTGACGGCCGTGATGAACGAGATCATCGCCGGAACCTTCAAAGAGGGCGACATCAAGACGTTCAAGGTCGGCGTCGACCCCGAGCCTGGCGCTGTCATCTGCAACGCCACCCCCGAGCAGCAGGCGGCGATGGATGCGGTGTACGCCCAGATCGCTGCAGGCGACTTCGTCGAGCAGTTCAACCAGATCGCCGCTGAAGCATTCGCCGCGGGCTGACCCGCGACCTGTGATCTCAGCGGCCGATCACCGCACGGGCGGGAAGCCTGAGTTCCCGCCCGCTGCAGAGTTCATCGACATCTCGAAACGGTTCGGGCGGGTGACAGCGTGCGACCACGTCGATCTTGCGCTGCACAGAGGTCGAATCCACGGCATCCTGGGCGAGAACGGCGCCGGCAAGTCCACGCTGATGAAGATGTTGATCGGTCTGGTGCTTCCCGACGCCGGCCGGATCCGTATCCACGGCGAGATGGTCTCGATCGCCGACCCGATCCACGCGGCGCGGATGGGTATCGGGATGGTTCATCAGCACTTCAGCCTGGTCGAGCATTTGACCGTGTGGGAGAACGTTGCCCTCGGAGACGCAGGAAAATTGGACCCCGGCCGAACTCGCCGGCGCGTTGCCGAGATCAGTGACCAGTACGGCCTCGAGATCGATCCCGACGATCGAATCTCTGATCTCACGGCCGGATTGCGCCAGCGTGTCGAGATCATCAAGTGCCTTCGACGCGACCCCCAGATCCTGATCTTCGACGAGCCCACCTCCGCGCTCGCGCCCGCCGAGTCCGCATTTCTCTTCGCCGCGCTACGGCGGGTGGTCGACGAGGAGAGCAAGGCGGTGGCCCTCGTCAGCCACAAGCTCGCGGAGGTGATCTCGGCGACCGACGAGATCACGATCATGCGCGACGGCAAGGTGGTCGACTCGCGACCGACGCTCGGCAGCGATCCGACCACGCTGGCTCGTGCGATGGTCGGCAGAGATGTTGTGCTGCGACGCGAGCACGCAGCGTTCGGTGTACTCGACGGTTCCAGCCAGCTTGCCGCTGTCGCTCATCCCATCGGTCGACTCGTTCTCGACATCAACAGTGCGTCGGTCAAGAGCCACGATGGCCGGATGCTGCTGGATGGCCTCTCTCTACAGGTTCACGCCGGGGAGATCGTCGGCGTTGCAGGCGTCGAGGGCAATGGCCAACGAGTGCTCGGCGACTTGTTGTCGAGCCTCTGTACGTTGTACAGCGGTTCGATCGAGGTCGATGGCCGACCTGTCGCCACGGGCGCAGCCGGCGCGATGGCCGCCGCCGGCATTGCGGTGATACCCGAAGATCGCCACGACAGCGGTTGCGTACTCAACTTCACCGTCGCCGAGAACATGTTCATCGCCGATCCGGAGCGCGTCGCGCGCGGTGGCTTGATGAGCCGAGGCATGATGAACGAACATGCGTCGGCGTTGATCGCCCGGTTCGGCATCCTGTGCACCGGCCCCACGGCGCCTATGTGGTCACTCAGCGGCGGCAATCAGCAGAGGGTCGTGTTGGCGCGCGAGCTGTCGCACGATCCACGTGTGCTCGTCGCCGCGCAACCGACTCGGGGACTCGATGTCGGTGCAATCGAGTACATGTCGTCACAACTCCGCGCGGCAGCCGACGCCGGTGTGGCCGTCGTGCTCATCTCGACAGAGCTCGAAGAGATCCTCGATCTCGCCGACCGCATCGTCGTGATCTCGAACGGACAGATCGTGGGCGAAATGCATCGCAACGAGGTCGATCTCACGCAGCTGGGCTTGATGATGAGCGGCGCAGGTGGCTGACGTCGACCAGCAGGAGGCGCCAGATGCCCAGCAGCGCGACCGTCCGAGCAAATCTGCGCGCCGGTCGCCGTTCGGATCCATCGGTGAAGTCGTCGCGCTCTATGCCATCTGTCTCTTCGTCGCACTAGGCCTCGCCGCGACATGCGTCGCTGCGACCGGTGGCTCATGGACCAACGTGTACACCGCCATGCTCGACGGAAGCATCCGTAAACCTGGGCGTTGGGGCCTGACTCTCGGTGTGTCAGCACCGATCCTGCTCGTCGCTCTCGGAACCGTGGTCAACAGTCGCGCCGGATTGGTCAACATCGGTCAGGAGGGTCAGCTGCTGATAGGGGCGTGCTTCTCGGCCTACGTCGCGCTCCGGCTGGGTGGTCCCGGTCCATTGGTCCTCATCATCGCAATGGTCTGCGGCGTAATTGGCGGTGCGTTGTGGGCCGGTATCGCAGGTGCCCTCCGCTACTACCGAAATGTTCCCGAGGTGCTGACGACACTGTTGATGGGAACCGTTGCGGCCAACTTGATGGGGTGGGGTCTGCGCAACACGTGGCTGCTGCTTGCTCCTGCCGCGAGTCGCGCCAATCGCAACCAGGTCAGCGAACCGCTGCCTGCCAACACGCGCGTACCGCGTGTGACGTTTTTCGGCAACGAGTTCCCCATTAGCGTGCTTGTTGCGTTGGTTCTCGCATTCGTTGTGTGGCTGGTGATCGATCGCTCGGTCGTCGGGTTTCGACTTCGCATGCTCGGCAGCAACCCCAAGACCGCGCAACGCTCGGGCGTGTCACAGCGGCGTTACGGCATCGGCGCGATGCTCGTATCGGGAGGCTTCGCCGGTCTCGCGGGCGGGCTGATGTTGGCGGGCGGCGACTTCGGTCCCTATGAACTCGTCGCCAACTTCGGAGCTGGGATCGGCTTCGCTGGTCTGCTCGCCGCTCTGGTTGCTCGGCAGCGGGTCGTCATCTTGGTCTTCGTCGCGTTCCTGTTCGGGAGCATGCGCACGGGTTCAGGATTTCTTCGCGCAACCGGAGTCTCCGGTCGGATTTCCGACGTCATTCAGGGATTCCTGGTCCTTGCACTGCTGCTGCCGCCGGCCATCCTGTATCTCCGCGAACGCCGGCGGGCCCTGTCGGCCACGAGCAGCAGGGTCTGACGGTGGCCAACTTCCTGTCCGCACTCGCTGATATCGCCACCAACGAAAGCGCGTATCGCAACGCGGTGATCGCGGCGGCCGTACTGCTGTTCGCGGCATCCGGAGAACTGGTTGCCGAGAAGGCCGGCACCATCAACATCTCGCTCGAAGGAATGATGCTCGCTGGCGCGTTCGCGGCCGCCATCGGTGTCGACGTTGCCGGCTCGACCTGGATCGGGCTGACGTTCGCTGCAGTCGCTGGGCTGTTGGTTGCGGCGATCCAGGCAAACATGAGCCATCGACTCCCCGCCGACCAGTTTGTGGTGGGCCTCGTGCTCAACGTGCTCGTACTCGGTCTCGTCGGATTCTTGAGCAGCTCAATCGACCCGCAATCCGACGTCGTGCGGCGCGTCAGCATCCCGCTGATTTCGCGCATTCCTCTTGTCGGTCCTGCGCTCTTCGATCAACCCTGGGTCCTGTACCTCGTGTATCCGCTGGTGCCATTGGTGTGGTGGCTTCTTTACCGCACCCGATGGGGTCTGGAGATCCGCGCTGTTGGTGAAGACCCGAACGCCGCCGACGTTTCGGGCCTCGACGTCAACAGGCGGCGCCGCCAGGCCATCTACCTCACCGGCATCGTCGCGGGCATTGGGGGCGGATCGTTCCTCTTCGCCCGCTCAGGCAGGTTCGACGACTCGCTGATCGGCGGACGCGGCTACATCGCCATCGCGGCGGTCATCTTCGGCGGCTGGACCCTGAAAGGCACCGTCGCCGGGTGCTTGACGTTCGGCCTCGTCGCTTCGTTCGTGTTGACGATCCCCTCGCTGGGTTACAAGTCCATCGACCCGTCATTCCTCGCGATCGCCCCCAACGTCGTCACGGTCATTGCGATGGCTGTGTTTGCCAAACGCGTTCGCCAGCCCGGCGCGCTGGCCCGACCGTTCATGCGCGGCCTCAAATGAGCGTCAGCATCATCGCCGGCGGAGACGTTGTCACGATGAATGGCAGTCGTGAGGTGTTGGTCGGTGGTTCAGTCGCAATTGTCGATGGTGTCATTGCTGCTGTTGGTTCGACGAGTGAAATTGGCGCAAGGTATGCGGACGCGACCGTGATCGACGCAACCGATTGCGTGGTCACGCCGGGGATGATCAACGCCCACCAACACCTCACCGGTGACCCGTTGGTGCGGAGCTGCATCCCCGATCTGCTCTCCCCCGGTGCTTCGATCTTCGAATGGGCTGTGCCGATCCATGCACAGCACACGGGTGACGACGATGAGTTGTCGGCGACCTTGTGCGCCATCGAGTGCGCTCAGAACGGAGTCACCACGGTCGTCGAGGCCGGAACAGTCGCCCATCCGCAGCGTGTCGCCGCGGCGATGAATGCGGTCGGCATCCGCGGCACGATTGGCACGTGGGGCTGGGACATCGAGGAAGGTCCGTTCGTCGGCAGCGCTGCCGAGGTGCTCGATCGTCAGCGTGCGGTTGTCGAGGCGTTTCCCGCCGGAAGCCTGGTGGAGGGATGGGTGACGCTGGTCGGTCATGACTTGGCCAGCGACCAACTGCTGGTCGGTGCCGCCGATCTCGCACGCTCGTCGGGTGTCGGCATGACGATGCATCTCTCTCCGACCTCATCGGATCCCGACAACTACCTCGCCCGCACCGGCCGCCGCCCCGTCACCCACTTGGATGACCTCGGCGTGCTCGGGCCACACCTGTTGCTCGGTCATGGCGTATGGCTCGACGATGAGGAGGTTGATCTCGTTCTGTCGACACGTACAGCGATCGCGTACTGCCCGTGGGCGTACCTGCGATTGGGTCAGGGAGTTACGCGCGCCGGCCGGCATGCCGAGATCGTCGAGCGCGGCGGGCGCGTCGCGCTCGGTTGCGATGCCGCTAATGCCGGCGATGTCGCCGACATCCTCCGTGCTGCGGCGCTGGCGGCGGGAATTGCGCGCGACGCGCGGCTGGAGCCCGAGCGATTCGGTGCGCATCAGGCGTTCGAGATGGCGACGATCGCCGGTGCCGAGGCCATCGGGATGTCGGACCGCATCGGTTCGCTCGAAGTTGGCAAGCAGGCAGATGTCGTCGTGCACGAAGCCACCGACTGGGGCTGGTCGCCGCGTGGCGATGTCGGGCTGCAGTTGATCTGGGGCACGGATGGCCGCTCTGTTCGCGATGTGTTCGTCGCCGGCAACCCGGTGATCCGCGACGGGCGGTGCGTCACCGTCGATGCTGGGGCTCTCAGGCAAGAGGCCACTAGCCGACAACGCTCGTTGCTGGATCGCGCCGGGATCACCGTTCCTCATGTGTGGCCGCACCTCGATGCACGCTGACCTGTTCGCTTGTCGCGATCGCTCGGTAAGGTCGCTGTCGTGAGTGAGATCCTCTGCTCCAGCACAGCATTGGCCGATTCGTGGCATCCGGTCGCCCGCTCAGTCGAGGTCGTCGCCCAGCCCGTCGCGGTCAGGCTGCTCGGTCGCGATGTGGTGCTGTGGCGCACACCGTCGGGTGCGGTTCTCGCCGCACCGGATCGCTGCCCTCACCGCCAGGCACCGCTTTCGATTGGCACGGTTGAGGATGGATGCCTCACCTGCGCGTATCACGGTTGGACGTTCGGCGACGAGGGTCGCTGCGTGCTCGTTCCCTCGGCCAGCAACGGTGTGCCTGCCCCGCCGCGCGCTCACCTCGTTGCTTACCCATGTGAAGAGCGCTACGGGTTGGTCTGGGTCTGTCTCGGCACGCCACGCGGGCCGATCCCCTGCATCGTGCAAGACAGCGATCCGTCGTTCCGCCGCATCAACACTCCCGTCGACGTATGGCAGGTTTCAGCGACGCGGATGGTCGACAACTTCCTCGACATCACCCACTTCCCGTTCGTACACGTCGGCACGTTCGGCCGAGCGCAAGACACGCACGTTCCTCGCTTCGAGCTCCAAGCGCTCGACGACGAGTTCTACGGCTATCGCTACGAGGTCCTGGCCAACAACACGACCGGTACGTTGGCCAGCGGGCAGACAGAATCGGTCGTGCATCGCGTGATGACATCGGGCTTCGCCATGCCGTTCGCCGTGCGCAGCACGATCCAGTACGACTCGGGGCTCGAGCACATCCTGCTGCTGTTGTCGACGCCCATCGACGATGTCACCTCGTACTTCACGTTCGTCGTATGGCGCAACGACGATTTCTCGGTCTGCGCTGAGGAGATCATCCGCTTCGATCTCGCGATCGGCGCAGAAGACAAGCGGATGCTCGAGCAACTCGGCGGTGTTCTCCCGCTCGATCAGACAACGCTGGTCAGCGTGCAGGCCGACAAGTGCTCCGTCGAATGGCGCCGGCAACTCGCCGACTTCATCAAGACCTAAGACACTCGGCGCGCGTCCGCGCGCTCGCGCAGATGCCCGAGTTGTCGAAGTCTGACTATCTATCCGTCGGAGTCGCCCGCTCATGCGGCGCCGCGTTTGGGTGGGCCGGTGGTCATGATCGTGCCGTTGGGGAGTTTGATGGTCAGGGTGCGATCCGGTTGGAGGGTGAGTAGCCAGCCGTCGTTGTGGATCTTGTGGTGATGGTGTTCGCACACCG
>JBDTWJ010000102.1:0-13302 GCA_040006755.1 Ilumatobacteraceae bacterium
TCCACCAACCTGCTGTCCGAGGAGGCGATCGAGCTCTCGAAGCAGACCAAGAACCTGGGCTTCCTGTTGCTCTTGCGCGCCTTCTCCTCCGGCGCCGTCGCGTTGTCGGGCGTCGAGGCCGTGTCCAACGGCGTGCCC
This sequence comes from Ilumatobacteraceae bacterium, assembly GCA_040006755.1. GTDB lineage: Bacteria > Actinomycetota > Acidimicrobiia > Acidimicrobiales > Ilumatobacteraceae > JAENVT01. Next base: position 139 of record JBDTWJ010000102.1, read on the forward strand.
TCCTTCAGGAAGCCGGAGAGCAAGAACGCGGCGACCACTCTTGTGTGGATGGGCAGCATTCTCGGCGTCTGCTTCCTCGGTGTCTCGGTGCTGGCGTCGCGGCTCAAGCCGTACCGTGGTCACGAGGACGGCAACGGCCTCGGTTTGATGGCCGAGCACATCTACGGTGGCAAGGGACTGATGTTCTGGCTCACCATGATGGCCACGTTCGCAATCCTGATTCTTGCCGCCAACACGGCGTACAACGGATTCCCCGGTCTCGCCTCCATCATTGCGAGGGACGGCTATCTGCCGCGCCAGTTCTTCAACCGTGGTGCCCGCTTGGTGTTCTCCAACGGCGTCATTTTCCTGGCTTCGATCGCCGGCATCCTGATCGTCGTATTCAACGGCGAGATCTCGAAGCTGATCCCGCTGTATGCGTTCGGTGTGTTCACCGGGTTCACACTCAGCCAGACCGGCATGGTCAGGCACCATCTCCGGCACAGGGTCGGCCGGTGGCGAGCCAGCTTGGCGATCAACGCCCTCGGCGCCACGGCCACCGGCGCCGTCGCGATGGTCGTCGTCGTCTCGAAGTTCACCGAGGGTGCGTGGGTCCCCGCGGCATTGATTCCGCTCATGGTGTTCGGCTTCCGGTCGATCGGCAAGCACTACAAGAAGAGCCGCGGTGCCGTCGTCGCGCCGCCTGGTTATCGCGCGCCGCGCGAAACACACACGATGGTCGTGCTCGTCGGTGGGGTCAACAAGGGTGTGCTGCGCGGTGTGCAGTACGCCCGCTCGTTGAATCCCGACCGCATCCTCGCTGTCACCGTGGCCAGCAACGATGAAGAGCGCAAGGCCATCGAAGAGCAGTGGAAGGCGTTCGAAGTTCCCATCGAACTGCACACGGTGTATTCGCCCTATCGTGAGCTGACCCGCCCGGTCCTGCAGTTCATCGACGAGCTCGACGACCGCTACAAGGACGACATCATCACCGTGGTCATCCCCGAATTCGTCACGTCATGGGGCACCCAGTGGCTGCACAACGGCAGCGCCTTCGCCCTGAAAGCCAAACTGCTCTTCCGTCCGCATACTGCAGTTGTATCCGTCCCGATCCATACGATGGGCGATCACACGGAAGAGGAGTAGGAGTCTCAGGTATGCATGTCATCGTTGTCGGGTGCGGTCGGGTCGGCTCGGAGGTCGCGCTGAGCCTGGCTTCCAACGAGCACGACGTCATTGTGATCGATCGTCGCGCAGAAGCGTTTCGTCGACTCGGTGAGGACTTCAAGGGCAACACCATGGTCGGCGTCGGTTTCGACCGAGACGTGCTGACCGAGGCAGGGATCACGCCCGACTGTGCAGTCGCCGCGGTCACCAGCGGCGACAACTCCAACATCCTCATCGCCCGCGTTGCTCGCGAAACCTTCGGCGTCAAACATGTTGTCGCTCGCATCTACGACCCGCGGCGGGCCTCGATCTACGAGCGGCTCGGCATTGCCACCGTTGCCTCAGTTGCATGGACGAGTGCCCGTGTGCTGCGGCACCTGCTGGCGGAGGAGGCGACCCCCGACTGGATCGATCCGTCGGCAAAGTTCACCATCATCGAGCGGCGAGTGCCTGCTGCAGGCGCCGGCATGACGGTGGGCGACGTGGAGGCAGGGTCCAGCGGTCGAGTGGTGGTGCTCGGCCGTTTCGGTGAGGCATCCCTCCCGGTGCCTTCCGTGCTGCTGCAAGAGGATGACGTGTTGCACGTCGTCATACCCGCCGACAACGGTGACCAACTCGACGCCGTGCTGCACCACAAAGAGGAGTCGCACTGATGAACGTCATCATTGCTGGTGCCGGCAGCGTCGGCCGCTACATGGCCGGCCAGCTGCAGGATTCAGGCCACGACGTGACACTGATCGACAACGACACCAAGGTCGTCTCGCAAGGTCGTGCGACGCGCACCCCCATCGGTGTCACGTGGCATCTCGGTGATGCGTGCGAAGTTGCGACGCTGACAGCCGTCGGCGCAGCCGAGGCCGATGTCGTTGCCGCGGTCACTGGCGACGACGAAGACAACCTCGTGGTGTCGTTGCTCTCGAAACAGGAGTTTGCCGTGCCGCGCGTCGTGGCTCGCGTCAACAATCCCAAGAACGAGTGGATGTTCAACGACATGTGGGGGGTCGACGTCTCGGTCTCGACTCCGCACCTGCTCACCGGCCTGGTCGAGGAAGCCGTTACGGTCGGTTCGTTCGTGCGGTTGCTCAGCCTCGAGGGCGGCAAGGCCCGGCTCGCTGAGGTGACCCTCGCTGCAGGCTCCCCCGCCATCGCCAAGGAACTCACCGACCTCGGTCTGCCTCGCGAGTCGACGGTAGTTGCGGTGCTTCGCGATGGGCACGTGGTCGTGCCTCGCGGCGACACGGTGCTGCACCAGGGCGACGAGGTGTTGGTCCTGGTTTCCGGTGGTGTCGAAGACGACGTGCGACGGGCCTTGGTGGGCTGAGATGTCGATTCTCCGCCGCAAGCACCACGACGATCAAGCCGCTACTCCCCTCAAGCAGCCGAACTCCATTCCGATCTGCGACACACAGCCGCGGCAGAAGGTGTGCGTGTGCGGCAAGGTCATTCGCATGACCGCGCGGCCGACTTCCGGACAACCGGCGCTGGCAATCTCCATCTCCGACGACACTGGGACGGTCACCGCGGTGTGGACCGGCCGAAGGGAGATCGGTGGCGTCACGCTGGGCCGCAGGATCGCCATCGAGGGCGTTCCCGTCAAGCACGGCGATCACCTCGAGTTCACCAATCCGGACTACACCCTCCTCCCCCGGTAACGGTCTCTCAAGCCTCCGCGATGAGAGATGAGCCGGTGCCTTCCGCACATCTCTCATCGCACCCGCGAGTGCGCGTCGAGCGATGAGGAGTCTGCGGCTGTTGGCGGCTCATCTCTCATCGCGCTGACTGGGTACGCTCGCCCGGTGCAGTGCGAGCAGGTGTGGATCACGGTGCGCGACGGCACCCGGCTTGCTGCTGACCTCTACCTTCTCGACCATGGCGACCCGGCACCAGCAGTGCTCGAAGCCCTGCCGTATCGCAAAGACGACCTGACGGGCGACTCGCACGCCGACGACTACCTTCGCCTGCGCGGCGAAGGCGGCTTCGCGGTGTGCCGACTCGATGTACGCGGCACCGGTTCGTCGGCTGGACGGGCCACCGACGAGTACCCCCAGAGTGAGCTCGACGATCTGGCAGATGTGATCGCCTGGCTCGCCTCGCAGCCATGGTGCAACGGACGAGTTGGCATGTTCGGTTACAGCTACTCGGGTTTCAATTCCTTGCAGCTGGCCTGCGAGCGTCCACCGGGGCTCGGCGCGATCTGTGCGATCTACGCGACCGACGATCGGTACACCGACGACGTGCACTACATGGGCGGCGCGCTCCGGGCGATCGATCTGGTCGACTACTGCCACTACATGGTCCCCATGAACGCGTTGCCGCCCGTGCCCGCCCTGTGGGGTGACGGATGGCGCGAAGAGTGGCTGGCGCGCATCAACGAGCACGAGCCGTGGTTGCTCATCTGGATGGAAGAACAGCTCGACGGGCCGTACTGGCGGCACGGCTCGGTGCGGCCCGACTACGAACGCATCGAGTGCCCGACGATGATCGTCGCCGGATGGGCCGACGGGTATCGCAACAACACCTTTCGCACGTTCGAGAACCTTCGCTGCGAGAAGGAACTCTTGATCGGTCCGTGGAGCCACATGGCTCCGGCAACCTCACTTCCCGGACCGCACATCGACCTCGTGCCGGAGATGATCTCATTCTTCGGCAAGTGGCTGCGTGACGACCCGTCGGAAGTTCGGCCACCAATTCGCGTCTTCGCACGACACGCCACGAAGCCAGAGCCCGACGCAGCGACGGTCAACGGCGAATGGCGATACGAGGAAATGTGGCCGCCGGCTCGACTTGCCTCGACGACGCTGTACGACGGACGCCGGCGGTCGTTGGTGTGCAAGCCCGACACCGGTACCGCAGCATGGAACTCGTGCGCGGGGGGATTGCCATGGGGCCAGCCACTCGATCAACGCGACGACGATGCCTGGTCGCTGACGACCGACTGGTCAACAACAGAGATCACGGAGGTCCTCGGTCATGTGACGGTGAAGGCCACAGTCACATCCGATCAGCCGATCGCGTACCTGTCGGTGAAGCTCAACGATGTGTGGCCGGACGGTACCTCGGCGTTGGTCACTCGCGGCTTGCTGAACCTCACCCACCGCGTCGACCCGCCGGCGCCGCTCGAACCCAATCAGCCATACGAGATCGAGATCGAGATGGAGGCGACATCATGGGTGTTCCCGCCGGGGCACTCGATTCGTCTGAGCGTCGCGGGTAACGACTGGCCCAACACCTGGGTGCCGCCGAAGCCGGTCACCCTGACGATTGAGTCGTTGCAGATGCAACTACCGGTGCTTGCGGCAGGAGGCGCAGGTGTGCCGCAGTTCGAGGCGGTCGAAGTTCCCGAACGCAGCGGATTCGACGATCTCACGTGGAGTGTCACCCACGATGTGCTGAATCGAGTCACGACTGCCTCGTCGAAGTACGGAGGCACGTACGAGACGCGACACGGTGGTCAGATGAGCGATCAGTACGAGGGCTCGGTCAGCATGCCGCTGACGGACCCCGCACGTGCGGAAGCAGCCGGCACTGTTCGGTTCGCCATCGATTGGCCGGAGGCATCGGTCGCAGTGGAGTCACGGCTGCTGGTAACCAGCAACGACCAGGAATACTCGGTCGAGATCGAACTCGACGCGTTCGAATCGGGAACGCTGGTCGCGGAGCGCCGGTGGTCACGCCGCATCCTCCGCCGGCTCGCCTGATGCCGTCAGCGGCCGGCGGCGTGGCAGGCGACGCCGTCGACCAACAACGGATCGACGGTGTTGCAGGCGTCGAGGATGCCCAACCGCTCGGCCTCCCCGCTCTGATAGACGGGGCAGCGCGGATGAAACCTGCATCCCACTGGGATGTGCGTCGGATCCGGGCCCTCACCGGTGAGGATCTGCTGATCCTTCCGATCGTGCTCCGACACGACCGACAACAACGCTTTCGTGTACGGATGCTGCGGTGCCGCGAGGATCTGTTCGGTCGTGCCGACCTCGACGATGCGACCGAGATACATCACGGCGACGCGGTCGGCGATGTTCCACGCCAGGCCGAGGTCGTGTGTCACGACCAGGATGGTCATCCCGCGGTCGCGCGAAAGACTCAGCAGCAATTGGAGGATCTCACCGCGGACTGAGGCATCGAGCGACGACACGGGCTCGTCCGCCACGAGCAGGCTCGGTTGCAACACCATCGCTCCGGCGATCACCACACGCTGACGCTGTCCGCCGGAAAGCTCATGGGGGAACCGCATGAAGAACTGGTGAGGCGGGCGCAAGCCCGACTCCGACAATGCATCAGCGACTCGTGCTTCTTCGTTGGCGCGCTCCCGATGTATGCGCAACCCCTCCGCCACGATCTCGTAGATCGATTGGCGTGGGTTGATGCTCCCCGTGGGGTCCTGGAAAACGAGTTGAGCCTTGCGGCGATACGCGCGGAGGCCTGCCTTCGACCTCGGGAGCGGTGATCCGTCGAAACTGATCGAGCCTCCGGACAACGGCTGCAGGCCTAGTACGGCACGAGCGAGCGTGGACTTTCCGCAGCCGCTCTCGCCGACCAGCGCCACAACCTCGCCGGCATCGATGGTCAGGTCGACGCCGTCGACTGCCTGAACCGGCGGATCGCCACGGCGCCGCGCCGTATAGGTGACCTTGGCTCCCGAGACCTGGAGAAGCGGTGTGCTCATAGCCGAATGCACGCCGCCTTCCATCCGGGCGCGATCTCACGAAGCTCGACGTCGATGGCCGCGCACTCCTCGATCGCTCTTGGACAACGCGGATGGAACGGGCAACCACTCGGCACCGCGGCGGGATCGGGAGGATCACCAGCGAGTCCCGATGGAGCCAGCCGCGACGCGGGATCACCGATCGTCGGGAACGCTGCAGCGAGCGCATTGCTGTATGGATGCTTCGCGTCGCGCAGCATCTCTTTCGCCGGGCCGGTCTCTACCAAGCGTCCGGCGTACATCACTGCCAACCGATCGGCCACTGTCGACAACACCGACAGGTCGTGCGTGATGAAGATCATTGCGAGGCCCCGATCACGCTGCAGATCTGCGAGCAGTTTCAGTACCTGAGCCTGCACCATCACGTCGAGAGCCGTGGTCGGTTCGTCGGCGATCAGCAACTGCGGGTCGCACGCCAACGCCATGGCGATCATGACCCGTTGCTTCTGTCCGCCCGACAGCTCGTGCGGGTACGCATCGCGGCGCACCCGCGAGATCCCGACCTGCTCGAGTAGATCCGCAACATTGCTGTCGGCGCGGTGCACGTTGATCGCTTCTTGAATCTGCTGGGCGATGCGCCGCACCGGGTTGAGAACATGCTGGGCACCCTGGAACACAACGGCCGCCTCGGCCCAACGAACCGCTCGCAGCCGACCGGGTTTCATCGCCAGCACATCTTCGCCCGCAAGCGTGACAGAACCTGTGACCTGTGTGCCCTGCGGCATCAAACGGAGCAGCGCCATGGTCATCGTCGACTTGCCGCTGCCACTCTCGCCTGCCAAACCCAGGGTCTCCCCCTCGGCGAGTCGCAACGAGACACCGCGAACGGCGGGGATCGGGCCGCGACTGCTGCGATATGTCACGTGGAGGTCGTTGACCTCGAGCAGGATGCTCATCGTCCCAACAGTCGCGGGTCGAAAACTCGCTCGAGCGCATTGCCGACCAATGTGAACGCGAGCACGATGCCGATGATGCACAGTCCAGGCGGCAGGTAGTACCACCACGCGTTGAGGGTGAGCGCGCCGCTCGACTGAGCGCCTTCCAACACCTTGCCCCAACTCGGCGAGAACCGATCGCCGAGGCCGAGGAACGCCAACGTGCTCTCGGCCAGAATTGCACCCGGCACGATCAGCGATGCGTTGGCGATGATCAGCGGTGCGACGCCCGGCAGCACATGGCGCGTGATGATGTGCCGGCTCGACGCGCCCAGCGCTGTTGCCCGCTCGACGTATCCGCGTTCCCGTAAAGACAGCACCTGGGCACGTATCAATCGCGAGCCGCCGGCCCAGAACGTTCCGCCGATCACCAGCGCCATCACGGTCGGCGAGCGGCCGAGCAACAGCGCCAGCACGATGGCGAGCGGAATGAATGGCAGCACGAGGAAGAAGTCATCGATGGCCAACATCAGCCTGCTGATCCAACCCTTCGCGTAACCCGCGATGAGGCCGAGCACGGAGCCGACGACGACCGCGACGACCGTTGCCAGCACGCCGATGTAGAGCGACACGCGAGCGCCCCACAACACCAGGGCGAACACATCGCGACCGATCTCGTCGGTGCCCAGCCAGAACTCCGCGCTGGGTGAGGCGAGGTCGGGATTGTTGCGACCCGCCGACGCCCGAAGCTCGCTGCTAGCGGCGAAGAATGGCGCTGTCAGGGCCATCGTGACGAACAGGGCCAACAGGATCATCCCCACCATCGCCGACCGGTCGCGGCGCAGCTGACGCCAGACGCGGCTCGCCGATTGCTTGCGCCGTCTCCACGTCGGTGAGGTCATGTGCCAACCCGAATCCGTGGATCGAGGAAGGTCAAAACGATGTCGGCGAAGATGTTGAACGCGATGACCGCGATGCTGGAGAACATGAACAGCGCCTGCATCATCGGCAAGTCGGTGTTGCCGATGGCGCGGTAGGTGGCCAGACCGAGCCCCGGGTACGAGAACACCGTCTCGGTCGTGATGGCTCCGCCGATGATGAATCCGAAACCGATCGCGATCAGCGACACCGACGGCAGCAGCGCGTTGGGCACGGCATGGCGCCGCATGATCTCGCGGTCACGCAGACCCTTTGCGCGAGCCGTGGTCAGGTAGTCCTCGCGAAGGGTGTCGAGCATCGAGGTGCGCATGATCAGTGAATACGAGCCCAGATAGCCCAGCGTCAATGTCGCGACCGGCAGCACCAGGTGCCGCGCCCGATCGATCGCTGCGTCGAAACCCGAATAGTCGGCAGCAGGATCGCTGACACCGCCGGTCGGGAACCAGCCGAGTTTTGCACCCAGGAACGCGAGGAACAGCATGCCGAGGAAGAACTCGGGCGTGCCGTACAGCGCCATCGTCGCCGGCGTGCTGATCTTGTCGAAACGGCTGCCACGCGTCCATCCCGCTTTGATGCCAATCCACAGACCGATGCCGACGGTCAGCACGGTCGAGATACCGACCAACAACAACGTGTTCGGCAAGCTGTCGAGGATCTCTCGGCTCACCGGCCGCGTGCTGTCGAAGCTGCGGCCGAAGTCACCACGCACCGTGCGACTCATGTACTGCACGAACTGGTCCCACTTGCTGCCGTCGAGACCAAAACGCTTGACGATCGCCGCCCGCTGGTCCTGGCTCAGCTTGCTTCGACCCCTGTATCTCGCGAGTGGGTCACGATCGACAACCCGAAAGAGAAAGAAGTTGAATACCAACACCATCGCAAGAAGCACGATGGCGTCGATCAGTTTCCTGACCAACAAGCGAATGTTCACGAGTTATTCGCGCTCGTCGTCGCTTCCCTTGCGGCGGGTACGGAGCCAAAGACCGCCGCCGGCAATTGCTACAGCTGCGACTCCGACGCCGGCCCACAGTGCTGCGGATCCGCCGCCGCCGGAACCGCCGCCGCCCTTGCGGCGGAGCTCGACGTACGCAGGAGAGGTGTTGGTGAACAGCACCGGTCCCGTGTCGGCGGGCTGGCGGACGAAGTTCTCCCAGCGATCCGAGCGAATGGCCTGCAGGTCGTCGTACTTGTAGAGCACCACGTACGGAGCTTCCTCGTAGAAGATCTCGAGCATCTGCTGCACCATCTCGTGGCGCTTCGCCGGGTCGAGCTCGACGTGTTGTTGCGCATACAACGCGTCATACTGCGCGCTACACCAGTTGGCGTCGTTGTATCCGACAACTTCGGGGTCGGTCGTCGCCTGCTCGGTGGTGAAGTAGCTGAGTTGGGCGTCGGGATCCACGAAGGGCACCCATCCCCAGGTGAACAGATCGAACTGGTTCTGACCGATCACCTCGGTCAGCGCATCGTCGTCCATCGACGTGACGTCGGTGCCGATTCCGATATCCCGCAGCCACCCGCTGATGAAGTCGGTGTTCTGCCCGCCGTCTCCCTCGCTGCGGTCGAAGTACCTCAGCTGCAGTTCTTGGCCGTCCTTGTCGCGCGTGCCGTTACCGTTGGTGTCGATCCACCCTGCCTCGTCGAGCAGGGCGTTTGCCTTGTCGGGGTCATACTTGAACAGCTTGTCGTCGGCGATCTTGAGGTCCCACGCCGGGTCGGCCGACGGAGGGATTGCCGTGCCGGGTTTGCCGTGACCCACCAAGGTCTTCTCCACGAGCAGGTCTCGATCGATGGCATGGTTGATGGCTTGACGTACCTTCTTGTCCTTCAATGCGGGGTGACCGTCGCCAGGCGACGATGAACATCCGGAGTTCATGGAGAGCTCGCTGAACCCGCCCTGATTCCCGGCGATGCCGGTGATGTTGTCGCCCTCTTTGATGGTGGCATACGACTGCTCGGGGACACCGTCGAGGGCATCGATCTCACCGCTCTTCAAGGCCTGGAACTGCGCATTGGAGTCCGCGTAGAAGCGGAAGATCACCTCGTCCATCGCGGGCTTCTTGCCGAACCAGTTGGGGTTGCGCACGAGGCGGGTGAAGTCTTCCTGCTTCTCGTCGAACATGAAGGGACCACCGCCGATCTTGTCGGTCGCCTCATAGTTGGTCATGTCATCGGCGGAGACCTTCTCGTAGATGTGCTTCGGGATGATGTACACACCGAGCGCCGGCAGGCGCGGGTCGGGTACCGACGTGGTGATCTGCAGCGTCGAGTCGTCGACGACTGTCGCCGTGAGGTTGGCGGTGATGCTGATGTGGCTGTTCCACTCTTCTTCGTTCGCGCGGTCGATCGTGTACTTCACGTCGTCGGCGGTCAACGGTTCACCGTCGCTCCACTTCATGTCAGGGCGCATCTTGTACGTCCACGTCAGCTTGTCGCCGCTGCTCGTCCAGCTTTCGGCCATGCTCGGTTGAGGTGAGAAGTCCTTGGCAGCCATGTCGGTGAGGAATGGCCAGATCAGATTCCAGACCTCATAGTCGATGACGAGTATCCCGACCGTGACGTTGAGCGAGTCGACGTTCTGCAGCTGCCCGACGGTGAAGGTGATCTTGCCGTCGCCACTCGCACCAACCGTGGTTGGGACCGTGACCGTGGCGCCGAGCAGCAGCACCGCAAACAGCAAACGTCGCATCAAAAGAGCCTCCCCAGGGAACTGACTGCAAGCGAGTATGTCACAGGCTGCGGTCTGACCATTCCACTGGGCATAGGATCCAAATCGATGGTGCAACGAACAAACCTGGACGACGCAACAGATGTTGCCGCGACCTTTCAGCGGGATGGAGTTGCGGTCGTGCGAGGCGTGCTTGACGAATCGCAGCTCCAGCAACTGGCCGAAGCTGTCGACCAAAATCTCGCAGAACCGGGGCCGTGGGCCAGCGACTACACCCCCGATGGCGGCACCGGACGATTCTTCGGCGACTACGTCAACTGGGAGCGCATCGAGGGCTACCACCAAGCAGCGTTGCACGGTCCACTGCCGCGCTTGGCTGCGACATTGCTCGGCGAAACGCCGAGGTTCTTTCACGAGCACACGTTGGTGAAGGAACAAGACACCCACGAAGCCACTCCTTGGCATCACGACGAGCCGTACTACTGCGTCGATGGTGCCAGCAATGTCAGCCTGTGGCTGCCACTCGACCCGGTGCCTCGGCAGGCGGGCGTCGAATTCGTCGTCGGGTCGCATCGATGGGGTCGTCGCTTCGTGCCGCGCAAGTTCGCCGATCACTCGGCGTACGTCGACGGTGCCAGCGACTTCGAACTGGTTCCCGACATCGACGCGGTTCGCGATCAGCACGAAATCGTCTCGTACGACATGCAGCCCGGCGATGTCATCGCGTTCCACTACCGCACGCTGCACGCGGCTCCGGGCACTGCGGGTCGAACAACCGCTCGGCGGCGCGCCGTCAGCTTCCGCTACCTCGGCAATGATGCGCGATACGCGACGAGGCCATGGTTGCATTCACCACCGTACGAATCGATCGTGCCGGGTGAACCCCTGGACGACGACCGCTTTCCGTTGGTGTCGGTCTAGCGGTTACGAGTCGGCGGGACGCTCGCCGACGACGACCGTGACGTCGAGCGGCTTTCCGTCGCGCACCAGCGACACGACGGCCTCGTCGCCCGGCACGAGGCTGCGAATTGTGGCGCCGAGGCCCGCTTGACCGGTGATCGGCTCGCCGTCGACCGCGACAACGACGTCGCCCACTGTGATCCCGGCCTTCGCGGCTGCCAGGTCGGGGAACACATCGGCGACCAGCGCGCCACTGCCGCCATCTCTGCGCTGTTCCAGCTGCACACCGAGATAGCCCGACACCAAGGCTTGGCCATTCGCCTGGGCGCGCAGCCGATCAAGACTCGGCAGGAGCTCGGCGACGGAGATGGCGAAGCCGAGCCCGTTGGCGGTCGAGCCGGCCCCCGTCGACGAGACCAATGTGGTGAGCCCGACGACGTGTCCTGCAGCGTTGATCAGCGGTCCACCGGAATTGCCGGACGAGACGGCAGCATCGGTCTGGATCAATCCCTTCAACGGGCCGGCGTCGGTTGCCAACGTGCGATCGAGTGACGAGACGATGCCGAGCGTGACGGTGGGGGCACCATCGAGGTCCAATGCGTAGCCGATCGCCAGCACCTCGTCGCCGAGCCGAACGTCGCCGGGCGCGGCAAATGTCGCTGCACTGAGTCCACCAACGTCAAGTCGAAGGAGGGCCAAGTCTCTGCCGGGGTCTGATGCGATGACGGCGGCCTCACGTGGCTCGCTCTCACCGTTCAGCCGCACATGAACGGTCGTCGCGTCTCCGATGACATGGGCGTTGGTGACGATCTCACCGTCGGCCGTCACGATCAGACCGGTGCCGATGCTTTCGCCCTGCTGTCCATCGCGAAGCTGGCTCGACTGCACTGCGACGACGCTCGGTGCGAGATCGTTGGCAATCGCTTCGACGTCGAGCCGCGGTAGCGCATCCGTGCGCGGCTCGACCACCTGCACTCCGAGCGTCGAGGGCTTGCGCAACGGCGCCGACCGTTGCTGCGCCCACTGGACGCCGATCAATGCGCCGACGAGACCGGCCAGCCAGACGACCATCACCAATCCGACTGCAAGGAACAGTTGGCGACCCGGAAGCCCGAAGAGTTGCCGCCGCGGGATATCAGAGGCAGATGGATGGTCCATTTCCAGTTGGTAGAACGTTGGCTCGTCACCCGACTGCTCGGTGCCGGAGCCCGCGCCGAACGGAGGCGGTGGAAGATTCGATTCGATGATGACGTTCTATCGGCACATCCGGCCACTTGCCTGAGCACGCCACTGCCAGTCTTGACAGTTGGCTCAACTGGAGTTCTGGCATGGGCAAGTTGATGTACTCGATGATCACCTCACTCGATGGATCCAACGGACCTTCGACCCCGACGCGGTACGAAAGCTGAAAGCCGAGTCCGCACTCGACCTCACCATCGGGGGCCCTCACCTGGCGGCACAGGCGATCCGCGCCGAGAAAAGAACCCCCGCCGGGCACACGGCCCGACGGGGTCTTGGTTGGCTCCCCCAGATCGTGCCGGGAAAATCAGCTAGATTGAATCTTGATCTCGATGTCGACACCGGCCGGCAGCTCGATGCGCTGCAGGCTGTCGATGGTCTTTGCATTGGGATCGATGATGTCGATGAGGCGCTTGTGCACGCGCATCTCGAAGTGCTCGCGTGAGTCCTTGTCGATGTGCGGGCCGCGGATGACCGTGTAGCGGTGCTTGTCGGTCGGCAACGGGATGGGACCGCGAACGGTTGCGCTAGTGCGGGTGACCGTCTCGACGATCTTGCGCGTGGACTGGTCGATGATCTCGTGGTCGAACGCCTTCAGGCGGATACGAATGCTCTGTGCCATGTTGTGCGTCAGCTCACTTGGTGATCTTGGTGACGCGGCCGGCGCCTACGGTGCGGCCACCCTCGCGGAT
>JBDTWJ010000103.1:0-13155 GCA_040006755.1 Ilumatobacteraceae bacterium
GCTTCCAACCAGGCACTGATGCCCTTCAACGAACTGCCAGGCCCGAAGATCTCGGCGACGCCCTGCGCCCGCAGTTCGCGCGCATCGGCGTCGGGGATCACACCGCCGCCGAACACCAGGACCTCCTCGAGGTCACGATCACGCAGTTCCTGCATGACACGTGGGAACAACGTGAGGTGCGCGCCGCTGAGCAGCGACAGCCCGACCGCGTCGGCATCTTCCTGCAACGTGGTCTCCGCGATCTGCTCGGGCGTCTGGTGCAGGCCGGTGTAGATGACCTCGAAGCCGTGGTCGCGCAGAGCTCTGGTGATGGTCTTCGCCCCGCGATCGTGACCATCGAGACCGGGCTTGGCAACCACGACGCGATAGGGGCGCTTCACGAAGAACGAACCATACGACCACATCGCCAGTTGGCTCCAATCGCTTCACGCAGGCACACTGTGGTCGTGCGACGACCACAGCTCCGTACTCCGCTCGCTCGAGCAGTCGCACCGGTGCTCGGTGGAATCGGCTTCTTCGGGGTGCTGGCTCTCGCGCTGTGGGGAATCGCGATTCTCGTCTCGCACAACGGCAGCGGAGCAACGGCCAATCTGGCCAGCAACGTGTTCCGTCCCGGTTCGGTGGAGCGGTACGCGGCCATCATCGACGAGGACGGGCCGGTGTTGTTCCCCGACCTGTTGGGTACCGACGGCGACAAGACGATCGTGCTCGACCACGCCAGCAACGATCCGATGAACGATTGGCGCATCTACCTCGGCCATCCCGCCGATCGGCCCATCAGTTGCAAGGTCACTCAGGTGCGGCACACCGACCAGTTCACCGATTGCGAAGGTCGAACGATCGCGGTGGATGGTTTGGCGCTGCCCCCGAATGGCATCAAGCCGGTGGTCAGCGCCGATGGCATCCTGACCCTCGACCTCATTCCCGACTAGATGCGCAGCGACACCGATCGTCGAGTGACGGTGGCCACCATTGCCTGCCTCGTGCTGCTCGCGGTTCCGCTGGTCGCCGCGTTGATCAGCGTCAGCCGCGAGACGTGGCATCCCACAGGCGACATGGCACAGGCGGAGCTCCACGTCGCCGGCTTCTTCTCCCACCCCCCGCTCGTCGGCGCCGCTGGACGGATTGGCGATGTCTTCGCTCCGTACGGCCAAGGCTCGCATCCCGGGCCAGCGATGTGGTTCGCGTTGCTGCCCGCCTACCTCGTGACCGGTCGCTCGTCGTTCGGCATGGAGCTCGGCATGACCCTGATGCAGTTGGCGTTCATCGTCGCAACGGTTGTGGTGGTCCGACGGCTGATCGGTTTGCTGGGTGGACTGCTGACGGCCGTCGTGGCCACGGTGCTCGTCCACGCGATGGGTCCCGCCGTGTTCATTGAGCCTTGGAATCCTTGGGGTGGAGTGTTCGCGTTCTTCGCGTTCGTCGCGCTGTGCTGGGGCATCATCTGCGGACGACATCGGTGGCTTCCCGCAGCCGCGTTTTGCGGGTTCTTCGCACTGCAGTGTCACACCGGTTACGCGCTGCTCGTCGTGGCGTCCCTCATCGCGGTATCGGTTCATCTCGGGATCGAATGGCGGCGCGCTCGACGCTTGAGTGACGAACGCGGAGCGAACGAGAGCTCGGCGATTCTCATGTCATGGTGCATCGCGCTTGGCGTGACCGTATTGATGTGGCTGCCAGCCCTCGTCGATCAACTGCGGCGTGATCCCGGCAACTTGCGCATCCTCTGGCATCACTTCATCGCAAGCACGGAGCCCGATGGCTCGGCGCGGTCCTTTGTAGGGCTCGGCGCGGCTGTCAAGGCCTTCGCCGGTGAGATCGCCTTGCCGGGACCGTGGATACGCGGGGACTTCCGCGAGCCTGCAGAGGCACCGAACCTGCTTGGGCTCCTCGTCGCGATCGCCGTGATCGTCGGGTCCGTCACCCTGGTCGTGCGCCGACGCGACATCGATGACGACAACGATCACCAGAACGAGGACGACGACGAAACGGATCGGCAGGGGCCGATGCTCATTCGCCTGTTGACGCTCGTCGGCGCGCTCAGCATCGTCGGTATCATCTCGACCGCTCGCGTCTTCGGCGAGTTCTACGACTACGTGATCCGCTGGTGGTGGGTGATCGCTGCATGGATCTTCCTCGCGTGCGCGCTGGTGCTGATTCGGTGGGTGCGGCCGCAGTTGGTGGTCATCGGCGCGCTGGCGATCGCCGCGATCTCATCGGGGGTCGCAACGGTCAACGCCGTCGGCTACGAGAATCCCGGTCAGCGGAACTCCCGCATCGTCGGTGGGATCGATGCGATCATCCGCCCGGAGCTCGACACGGGTGAGCGCTACCTGATCCGCTGGAACGATCCCGCGACTCTGGGTGGTGTGCCGTTCGGCATGTTGCTGGATCTCGAGAAACACGGGTTCCACGTTGGCGTCGATGCAGCAAGCGCCGCCGGCGCCCTTCCACACCGCGTCGTCACCGAGGCCAGCGCCAACCAGGTGCTCTGGGTTGTACTGGGAAATGCGAACATCGAACGTATGCGGGCGAGACCCGACGCAACCGAGTTCGGCTACTTCGATCAACGCAGCCGTGAGGAGATCAACAGATCCGACGCGCTCCGTCAACGCCTCATCGATCGACTGACAGAGCTCGATCTTTCCTGCCTCGTGCCCAAGATCGACGAGCAATACGGTCTGGCATCGTTCTTCCTCGGCTCACTGGCCATCCCGCACGATGTCGCCGTGATCGCCGCCGACTACAACGACTACGGCCTGCCGGTCGCCGTCTTCGCTCTCCCGCCGTTTGCGCTGCCGGTCGCGGGTCCCGCCGCGAGCTGCTGACTCGTTCAGACCAACTCGCCGGAGCGCTCGACGAGACGGGCAGCGAACTCCTCCGTGTGCTCTGGCAGCTTGGCGCGATGTAAGGCAAGGCCACCGAGCACCTCGGCGCCCAACGAGTCGAGCACGCCGGTCATCTTCTGCAGCGACTGACCGGGGTTGAGTGCGTACGTGCAGAATGCCGCGGCCTTCTTGCCCGACATCACCGGCAACTTGGCGAGCGTCCCGAGTGCCCAGGGTGTTTGACCGACGACGAACAGACCGTGGACCCACGTGCCGACGAGCACAAGGTCGGCTGCCTGAAGAGCCGAGTAATCGGGCTCGCGAGCACGCGATAAGGCCGTGATGCCCCAACCGGCCTGCTGCAAGTGTGCGGCGATCATCTCGCCCGCCTTCCACGTGTTGCCAGTGAGGCTCTCCACAAGGATCGCTGCTTTCATGGCCGCAATTCAAGCATGGCCATACTCGGCGGCCTCCGCTTCGAGGAGCGCCCGTTCGGCGCGGCCCTTGCGGATCTTGCGCACGATGCTGAACACGGCAAGCGTCGTCATGGCCAGGATCACGGCGCACAGAACCACGATGACCTTGGTGGGCAGTGTCCGGGTGCCGACGAAGATGTAGACGTCGGGGATCACGAAGGCGACGAGCGACACGACTCCCCATCGGATGGCCAACCGGTAGTTGTCGTCGATGAAGTACAACACCATGCGGGGGGTCGTGATTGCGTCGGTGGTTGCACACACGAGATCGATCGAGAGGTAGATCCACGGATTGAACCCGTAGTCGCCGAGGGCGGCCCAGATGACGATGGTTCGGATCACCGACCACAGGATGACGATCGTGGCCCATAGTCGAGACAGCATCTGGCGCTTGCGCATCGTCTCCGCGCTGTGCTGAATCATGGCCGACATCGTTACAGCTTCTTCAGCGGTGCCCATGCAAGAGCGAGATGCTTGGTGCCCGCATCGCGGAAGCGGATGGTTGCCTCGGCCTTGTCGTCCTGTCCGCGGATGTCGATGATGACACCTTCACCGAAGGCCGGGTGCTCGACGTCGTCGCCGAGCCGTAGACCGATCAACTGCGAGTTGGCGGGAGCCGGCTGCTTGTTGCGCTGGCCGGCAGCCAGGGCCGCCTCGACAACACGATCGCGGTGGCGATCCGCTTCACCGTTGTCTTCGCGGTCGACGCGTCGATACGGAGGCGGATCGGACCACTGGTCGCGGGCCCGATAGCTCTGTCGACCGTAGGTGGTGCGCCCACTGACCGCGCCGATCTGCTCGATCAGCTCTGCTGGGATCTCGTCGATGAACCGCGACGGCGGGTTGTAGTTGGTGCTGCCGAACAGTTGCCGGCTCCACGCATGCGCCAAGAAGAGCCTCTGCTGGGCACGGGTGATGCCGACATACGCAAGGCGCCGTTCTTCTTCGAGCTCCACCGGTTCGGTGAGCGCCCTGCTATGCGGGAACACACCTTCTTCCATACCCACGAGGAACACTGCGGGAAACTCCAAACCTTTGGCGGAGTGCAACGTCATGAGCACGACGCGATTGTCGTCGTCGAGGTCGTCGGTGTCGGCGACGAGCGCGACCTGCTCGAGGAACTCGTCGAGTCGCGTGAACTCCCGGGCGGATCCGACCAGCTCACCGAGGTTTTCGATGCGCCCGGCAGACTCGACCGACCCGTCTGCCTCGAGCTCGGAGAGGTAGCCGCTTTCGGTCAGCGCCGCTTGCAACAGTTCGCCGGGACCGTCGTCGAGTTTCAGTGCCAGATCGTCGAGAAGCCTCACGAACGACTCGACACCGCGGGCTGCGGACCCCGTGAGGCCGGCCTCGTTGGCATGACGCATGGCCTCGACGAAGTTGACACCCATGCTGGCGGCCAGCGCATCGAGCTTGGCGACACTCGACTCGCCGACGCCGCGCTTCGGCACACCGAGCACACGCTTGACGCTGACCTCGTCGGCCGGGTTGGCGACGGCACGTAGGTACGCCATCGCGTCTTTGATCTCGCGCCGATCGTAGAAGCGCGTGCCGCCGACAACCTTGTAGGGAATGCCGAATCGCATCAGCGCTTCTTCGATCACGCGGCTTTGGGCATTCGTTCGGTAGAAGGTGGCCATCTCCTTCCACATGAACGACGCGTCGTTCTGCAGCGATTGTATGGTGCGAGCCACCCATGTGGCCTCGTCGCCTTCGTCCTCCGCGTGATAGCGGGTGATGCGCTCGCCGGTGCCGAGCTCGCTCCACAGCTGCTTGTCTTTGCGATCGGGGTTGTTGGTGATGACCGCGTTGGCTGCGTCGAGGATGGCCTGCGTACTGCGGTAGTTCTGGTCGAGCACGATCGTGGTGACGTTGTCGAACGCCTCTTCGAACTGCGAGATGTTGCGCAGGTCGGCACCTCGGAAGCGGTACACGCTCTGATCGTGATCGCCGACGATCGTAATCTGTCCGTGCTGGTCGGCCAGCGCGAGAGCGATCTCGTTCTGCGCCATGTTGGTGTCTTGGTATTCGTCGATCAGCACGTGCTGAAAACGCTCTTGATAGTGGGCCAACACGTCAGGGTGATCGCGGAACAGTTCGACCGTCTTCATCAGCAGGTCGTCGAAATCCATCGCCCCCGCCTTCAAGAGGCGCGCCTGATAGTCGGTGTAGATGTCGGCGTGCTTGCGTTCGAAGATGTTGGCGGCCCGCTCGACAGCCTGCTCGGGACTGATCAGCTCGTTCTTCCACAAACTGATCTGGCCATGAGCCGCCCGCGGCGGAAACCGCTTGGCGTCGAGGTTGAGATCCCGCACCACGTAACCGGTGAGGCGTTGCGCATCGGCCTGGTCGTAGATGCTGAACGTGCGCGGATAACCGAGCCGGTCGGCATTGGCGCGCAGGATGCGGACGCAGGCAGCGTGAAACGTGCACACCCACATCGCCCTCGTGACAGGACCGACCAGGCTGGTCACGCGATGACGCATCTCCTCGGCTGCCTTGTTGGTGAACGTGATCGCCAAGATGGCGGTTGGCGGCATGCCTTCGTCGATGAGGTGGGCAATCCGGTGGGTCAGCACCCGGGTCTTGCCGGACCCCGCCCCGGCAACCACCAACAATGGCCCGCCGCGGTGCACGACGGCGTCGAGTTGGTCGGGATTGAGCAGGTCGAGGTCAACCCCGCCACGCCGATTCGCGGCATGATCGTCGGGCAAATTCATGGTGAATCCCATCCTACGGACGGGGTGTCACGTTGGAGTCCGGTCTGACCGCCGTTGCGGAATCGCAGCCCCGCGCGTCTGCGAACCATCGCCCAATCGTTGACGACGATTCGCTTCTTGCCTGTCTCGAGGGTGCCTTCGAGACGAGCCTCGTTGAGCACACGGTTGGTGATTCGCAGTCCCACCCCCGTCATCGATGCCAGCTGTTGCTGACTGATCGGAAGCTCCGCCCCGGCACGACGCTTCTCGAAGACGTCGCCGAGCCGCCACAACTGCCGGTACAGCCGCGTCGACCCGTCGAGCTCGGAGAGCTCGCTGACCTGCGTGGTCAACCGTTGGACAAGTCGCAGCAGCGCCTCGATGAAAACATCGGAGATGCGCGGGAATCGCTGCCGAAGGGCCTCGATATCGGTGCGCAGGATCTGGATGACCTCGACCTTCGACAGCGCCTGCGCAGTGGCGGTACGCACACGCTCGTTCGACAGGATCGCCATCTCCCCGAACATCTCACCCGGACCGAGGATGGCCAGCAGCACGGGTTCACCGCGCTCGCCTCCACTCCAGATGCCGATTCGGCCCCTGACCAATACATAGACGGCGTCGCCTGACTGACCCTCGTGGTACAGATACGCCTGGCCGGGGATCGTGAGATGACGGCATCGCGCTTCGAGGGCCGTTCGCTCGCGTTCAGGGAGCGACGCAAAGAGTGCGATTGGCTGAAGAATGCAGGCAACAGTACAACACGCAGTGTTGCGTGTTGTTGCACGCACTTGTGCGTGGTGCGAGCACTACCACGCGTGGTGTCGTGAGCACATGAGGACGAACGCAACACCCGCAGAGGTAGCAGGTCTGGTTCAGCGCCATTTCGACGGCGACGCCGCGGCGCTGGCAGAGCTGATTGCAATCTTCCAATCCTTGGTCAGGGCTGCGGCGCGCAGGGTGCTGCGCTGCTCCACCGACGTCGACGATGCCGTGCAGGACACATGGCTGAGTTTCGTGCGCTTCGGTGATCGCATCGCTGACCCCGAGCGCGTCGGTGCATGGCTGTGGACCGTCGCGCTCAATTCGGCGCGGCGCATCCAACGCCGCGACAACCGGTGCATCGTCGCCGACAACGTCGCCGACCTGGCGGACGCGATGGCCGACGACGTGCCGGACTTCGACCATGCCTTGCAACGCTGCGAGCGTGCAAGCGTCGTACACCGAGCAGCAGCCGAGATGCGCGAGACCGATCAGCGCGTGCTGAGCCTGATGATGGACGACCGCGCCTACGACTACCGCCAGATCAGCACCATCAGCGGCCGACCGATCGGCAGCCTCGGCCCGACCCGCGATCGCATCATCCGCAAACTGCGCACCAATCCGCAAGTCGCCGAATTGATGGCGGTCTGACAACCAACCCGTCCGAGTGTTTGCTGCCCACCCGGGTGTCCGGAGACACTCCGATGGATGTAATCGGTGACGGTCCCGTCGCTGTCCGAGTGCTAGGCGCCCGTCGGAGTGTTTGACGCCTGCCCGGGTGTCCGGAAACACTCCACCTCGGGCCGACGGGGCGGTTGGATGACGTGATGAGCGAACTCGGGAAGCCCCGGAACCGGACGTGGCGTTCCGGGGCTGCCCAGTTCGACCGGCGCCTTGATCTCTTCGTTGCGCGACGCGCTCGTCAAGGTCCATGATCCCGCCTACTTCCCGTTCCTGTCCACTCACTGCGCTCGAATGAACGCGGTTGGTGAGACGGGGTGATCATGACGGGGTCCGCGGTGAGAACCTGGGGAACCAAGTACCCGCTTCTGCGCCCCCTTCCACCGGGAGAGCCGTCGACCAAGATCTGAGCTTCCTCATGTAGACATGAGGGATGGCGTCGGCGGTTGCACTGGGTCTTCTGCTTCCTCCGTCCGAAGGCAAGGCGCCAGGCGGGGACGGGCCGACGTGGTCTCCCGAACTTGGTGCATTTGCCGAACTCGAGAGACGGCGTGCGATGTTGGTTCGCAAGCTCGGGCGGATGAGGGGTGGCAACGAGAAGTTGCTCGGTGTCGCCGGCAGGCACCTCGCCGAGGCGCGACTGGCGAATGCCGCGTTGACGACGTCTCCATCGCTGCCGGCGTGGCGGCGGTACACCGGGGTCGTATGGCATGCATTCGACGTCGCGTCGCTACCTGTCGATGCGCGGCGACGGGCAATGTCATCGGTGGTCGTGGTCTCCGGGCTGCTCGGCCTCTCCGCGCTCGACGACCCGACGCCTTTCTATCGATTGAAGGTCGGCGCCTCGCTGGCGCCGTTCGGGAAGCTCAGCACGTGGTGGCGACCGGCGATCGCGGAATCGCTCAGCGAATGGGCTGCAACACGATTCGTCGTCGATCTGTTGCCCAACGACCATCGCTCTGCCTGCTCTGGAGCTGATCTTCGCGGTGTCTCGGTGTCATTCGTCGACCGCACGGGCACGGTCGCGGGACACGATGCCAAAGCCGCGAAGGGGCGGCTGGCGCGCCATCTCATCATGAGGCGCGGGCATCCGCTGGACGCGCTTGGTTCGTGGGACGATGCACGGTTCGAGCTGATGCTGACGCCAATCGGCGGATGACCCGAGATGTAGCGTCGCCGCGGTGGAAGTGATGTCGGCGGCCGATCTCGAGCGCCGCGTTGCGCTGCGCAGGATGAAGATCGTCGCAACGGCGCTCTTCTTCGTCGTCGCGGTGGTGTTCTTCATTGCTCGGTGGCAGGAAAAGCAACACGACTGGGTCGCTTACGTCCGCGCATTCGCCGAAGCCGCGATGGTGGGCGCGCTGGCCGACTGGTTCGCTGTGTCGGCACTCTTCCGCCACCCTCTCGGGCTGCCAATACCGCACACTGCGATCATTCCGAATCGCAAGGACCAGATCGGTCGCTCGCTCGGTGAATTCGTGCAGACCAACTTCCTCACGCGGGAAGTGCTCGACGAGCGACTGGCCGGCGCCAACGTCGGCAAGCGGCTCGGCGACTGGCTGGCCGACGAACGCAACGCCGAGAAAGCGGGCGAGGCCGTGAGCGACCTGTCGCGTGGCACGCTCGAGGTGCTGGACGACCGCGATGTCAGCTCGGCTCTCGAAACGCTCATCGAACGACGCGTGCGAGCAACGCCGGTCGCACCGTTGCTCGGCAAAGCCATCGACCTAGCGATCGAAGGTGGGCATCACCAGCGATTGCTGGACGCCGTGCTGACCGGACTCGGTGGATTCCTGGAAGACAACAAGACGACGTTCAGGGCCAGGCTCGAGAACGAGTCGCCTTGGTGGATACCGGAGTCGATCGACGACAAGTTGTTCAACAAGATCTACGGAGCCGTGCATCGGTTCCTCGAGGACGTCGGTTCCGAGCCCGACCACGAGGTGCGACGTTCGATCGACGCGCGTGTCGTGGCGTTCGCCGAACGTCTCCGCACCGATCCCGAACTGCTGGCGAAGGGCGAGGAATTGAAGACCGAGCTGCTCGCCCATCCCGACGTGCGCGCTTGGCTGGCGTCGCTGTGGGGCGAGGTGAAGCGCAACATGGTCAGCGCGCTCGACGATCCCGACAGTGAGCTGCGCCAGCGGCTCAACAAATCGCTCACAACGCTCGGGCGCAGGGTTGCCAGCGAGTCGGAACTGCAAGCGAAGGTCGACGGCTGGGTCATGCGCGCCGCCGGCCACGTCGTCGACCACTACAAGGGCGAGGTTGCCGATCTGATCGCCGGCACGGTGGCCAAGTGGGATGGAAAGGCGACCGGCGAGCGGATGGAGCTCCAGGTCGGGCGAGACCTGCAGTTCATCCGCATCAACGGCACGATCGTCGGCGGGCTGGCCGGTCTGGTGATCTACAGCGTCAGCCAACTGCTGTTCTGAGCAACTAGTTCCAGTCGCGACGCGTAGCCGGCATCTTGGCGTTTCCCTCGGCAGGTATCGCGCCCAGCACTTGGTGGATGGAGATCCCACCATCCTCGAACCCGATCGCGGATCCTGCCATGTAGAGGCGCCAAATCTTGGCGCGGGGCTCGCCGACCAATTTCACGGCCTCGTCCCAGTTCGATTCGAGATTCGACACCCAACACCGAAGCGTGCGCGCGTAATGCTCGCGGAGCGACTCGACATCGCGTACTTCGAGACCGGCACGTTCCATCGCGAGTACGACGCCACCGACGTCGATGAGCTCGCCGTCCGGGAACACGTAACGACCGACGAACGACCGAGAGCCGAGCGTGGATCCTCCCACCGAGGAAATCGCGTGATTGAGCAGCCGTCCCTGCGGGACGAGCACCGCGCGAAGCGTGGTGAAGTACGCGTCGAGCTTGCCGTGACCAACATGCTCCGACATTCCGATCGACGAGATCGCATCGAAGTTCTCGCCGGACAGATCGCGGTAGTCCTGCATGCGGATCTCGACGCGATCTGAAACACCAGCTTCCTCGACGCGGTCCCTGGCGCGCTCTGCTTGGGCCTTGCTGATGGTGATGCCAACCACCCGTGCGTCGTGGTGAAGCGCGGCATGAATGGCCATCGAGCCCCACCCGCAGCCGACGTCGAGCAGGTGGGCGCCAGGATGCTCGTGCAGTCCCAACTTGCGGCAGACCAGTTCGTGCTTGGCGTTCTGTGCGTCGTCGAGCGTTGCATCGGGTTGCGTGAACCGCGCGCACGAGTACGTCATCACCGGTCCGAGGACGAGGCGGTAGAAGTCGTTGCCGACGTCGTAGTGATGGCCGATCGCGGTGGCGTCGCGTCGCAACGAGTGACGCCATCCCTTCAGGCGTGCCTCTTCGGGCGGCGGAGGCAGCGGACGACCCAACGCGCCGACTTGTTTCGCGGCCTTCACCGCAGCCGGCAACACCCTCCACGCCCGCTTGGATTCTGCGACAACAGGCTTGGCATCGCGGAACGCGACGACGATGTCGAACAGGTTGCCGTCGACGTCGATGTCGCCGCTGACGTACGCCCGACCGAGGCCGAGTTCGTTGGGCATCCACAGCAACCGACGGATCGCGTCGGGCGATTTGAAGCGCAGTGTTGCGTGGGATTCGGGTGGGCTCAGCGCGGAGCCATCCCAGAACTCGAACCGCACCGCAATGTCGGCGCCGAGGCTGGCTTCGATGATCGGTTTCATCGCTCGAGCGACCGGTCCGGCGGTCTCGATCTTGTCTGATTCTGGTTCGGTTGGTGCGGCGGTATCGGTGAGCGTTGATGCGGCTGGCGGGACCATCTCATCACTCCTATGGGTCGAGGTTGCCCGGCTTTCTCGAGGCCTTCACAGATTACGACGCGGCGGGGATCGACGAGAACCCGCGGATCAGCAGGACCTCGGCACACGGCTACGCAGCGCAGCAAGCGTCGCAACGGCTGTTGCCGACAGCATGTCGACGACGGCCTCGACCGGCTTGCCGGCACCGGTCACCGCAGCAAGGGCACGTCCGCCGGACGCGACCGTTGGCTCGTCGACGGTCAGCACGACGAAGCCCGCCGAGGGATCGGCCTGGCGAACGATCGCAGCCTTCGAGATGGCCCGCCACAACAGATCGATGCGTTGCGCACCAGGCCGATTCGAGGTTCGACCGCCCACTACTTCGAACCACCAGGTCTTGCCACCGGCGTCGACGGCGCGGAGGGTGGGGGCCACAGCGGGCATGACCGTGGCCTGGTCGTCGACCTCGTGGAATCCGGCCTCGGCGAGCAGCCATTTGGCGATCTCCTTCGATGACCATCCTCCGCCAAGCGGATCGGTCGTGCGGCCGTCGTTCGCCAGCAATGCAACCGGCGCGGTGTCGGATTCGTCGACGCGCTCCCGATCCAGCCGGGCTCGAGCGGCCTCGATGTACGCAGAGTCCGTGTCGTATCCGATGTAGTTGCGACCGGTTCGCATCGCGGCGACGGCGGTGGTGCCCGAGCCGACGAACGGATCCAGAACGAGATCGCCGACGTAGGTGTTCATGTGGATGAGTCGCTCTGGCAACGCCACGGGAAATGGAGCTGGGTGGCCGACCCTTCCGGCACGCTCCGGCGGGATCTCCCACACATCGACGGTCGCTTCCATGAACTCGTCGCGCGTCATCGAGCTGATCGAGGGAAGGCCCATCTTGGCGCGATCCTTGGCCGAGATCGCCCGGTCGAAGCGGCCCTTCGAGGCGAGGATGACGCGTTCGCTGAGGTCGCGAAGTACCGGATTGCCAGGACGCTGGAAACTGCCCCACGCGCAGTTGCCTGCAGCACCGCGTTGCTTGACCCACAACACTTCGCCGCGCATCAACAGCCGGAGGTCGTCTTGCAGGATCGTCGTGACATCGGCGGACAACGATCGGTACGGGCGACGTCCGAGGTTGGCGACATTGATAGCGATGCGGCCGCCGGGCTCGAGCACGCGCACGCATTCGGCGAACACATCGCGCAGCTGCTCGAGATAGTCGAGATACGTGCCAGGGACGTGCCCTTGGCCGAGCGCCGCTTCGTACGCCTTGCCCGCGAAGTACGGCGGAGACGTGACGACGAGGGCGACGCTGTTGTCGGCCACATCGCTCATCTGCCTCGCATCGCCAACGATCAGACGGTCGACGCACTTCGGAGGAGCGACGTCGTCGTCGGTGCTGACGACCGGCGACTGGAAGCGGTCGTAGAACGCCGAGGAGTCGTGCCCCTCGCGGCGACCAACCCCGAACGACGAGGTTCTGGTGCCCCGTCGCCTCGGCGCGGGCTGACCAGCAATATCCTCCACGCGGCAACGTTACGCGCCTGGCGTCGCCGACCGGGCGATACGCGCCTCGGTAGTCTGACCGGCGATGGCGTATCGGTATCTGTGGACTCCGTTGGCGCTCGGGCCTGTCACCGCTCGCAACCGCATCGTCTTCAGCGCCCACCTCACCAACTACGCCCGCGACGGCAAGCCCACCGAGCAGCACGCGGCCTACTACGCGGCGCGTGCAGCCGGTGGCGCCGGCCTCATCATCACCGAGGAACATTCGACCCATCCGACGGACTGGCCCTACGAGAAGTTGATTCACGGCTTTGATCGCGACGTGATTCCCGGCTACAGGGTGATGACCGATGCGGTTCACCGGCACCGTGTGCCGATCTTCGCCCAGATCAACCACAACGGCGGCCAGGCCAGCTCGATGTACTCGCGCCTGCCGGTGTGGGC
>JBDTWJ010000104.1:0-13033 GCA_040006755.1 Ilumatobacteraceae bacterium
CCCTCAACCGTATAGGTCAGCATCAGTGAGCCGGTGTCACGGTGCTCGCCGGAGCGCTCCAACCATTGTCATCCTGTTGCACGCGTAGCCAGATGGTTCGCCCGGGCTGCGCTGCGACAGGTGCACTGATCGGCACGATCGCACCGGGTCCGATCGAGGTTGTGGCGGACCAGTCCGCGTCGTCCGGCGTTGAACCGGTGTTGACGACGGTCTGGTAGCCGGTGACGTGATGGCTCGGCCCGGAAGCATGGCCAGTGGCGCTCAATGTCGCGACACCGGCGTGCGGGGTCACACTGGCACTGAAGGAGTAGGTGCGATGCTCCCCAAGATCCGGGTAATCGGCACTCCCGAGGGTGATGGTGCTTCCTTCAGTCGGGGCCGCTGGCGCGGTGTACCCGACGAAATCTGTGCCGGTGCTGAGGTCGTTCGGAACGCCCTGGCCGTAGAAAGCGATCACGTCACCCGCCTGAACGGGGACGCCCCCTGTCGGGAATGACACCTTCTCGGACACACCAGGCTTCGTCAGTGTCGGAACCGTGAGCTCTCCACTGTCGAAGACGACGTCGTACCC
This sequence comes from Ilumatobacteraceae bacterium, assembly GCA_040006755.1. Taxonomy (GTDB): domain Bacteria; phylum Actinomycetota; class Acidimicrobiia; order Acidimicrobiales; family Ilumatobacteraceae; genus JAENVT01. The sequence goes on from JBDTWJ010000104.1 coordinate 572, forward strand.
GCCCACAGTGGGACGCAGCACATATGCGTGCAGCAAGCCACCGGCGGACGGCGTCGGGCTGATGCCTGGCGACCCGGGGACTACGCCTCCGACGGGCGGAGGCTCGGTGATGCCGGCAACTGCCTGGTTCGTCGAAGTCGCGGAGCGTCCGGTAGACGCTGTCGGGGTGAACCCGTTAAATGTCTCACCCGTCGTTCCCACTCCTCCAGTAGGTGGAATGGCGCTGAGGCCTTGAGATGCCTGGTTCCAAGTCTCGAAGCTGTTGAGCGTGCCATCGGCGGGCAACGGCGAACCCGACAGGACGACGAGCACGGGACTCAATGTCCCGATCGGAGTCGGGAAGTCAGTCGCAAATGCTCGGTCGACCAGCGGGTTGCCTACAGAAAGTGACTGCAACTGCCCGTTGAAGGCGTTCAGGCCAGCGAGGCTCGGCACAGCAGCCCAGACGTGGAGGAACGTCAAGGCTCCGCCGAAACCCGTGCTGGTGCCGTTGTTCATCTGTCGTCCGGAGTCGATGAGCGAGTAGAACTGTCCCGCAGGAGCGGTGTCTGACACTTTCACAGCTACGTCGGCTGTTTCACCGGGCCCGATCAGCGGCGAGATCAGCAGCTGAGGGTCGGTGTACTCCGACGCATTGCGGGCGAGCAGCGACTGTCGCAGGCCGAGCAGACCCATCGACTTGTCGGTGACGCCGGCATTGACGTACCGCAGCAACACGTTGTCGCCGCTGCGGACGTCGATGACGTCGGTGTCGGGGAACGACTTACCGTTGATGACGTGGTACACCTGGCGATCGCTGAAGTCGGGATCGATCGACTGGCCGAAGTAGCCCATGTCGAAAGTATTTGGGTTCATGGCGAACTCGAGGTCGAGATCGGTGGTGGCGACCAGTGCCTCATCGTCGTACGACGTGCTGTCGTAGGCGCACATCCGGTTGACATCGGAGCAACCCACGGGTGTCACGATCAACACACCGACGAGGCCCATCGCGATCTGCTTCGGCGCACCCGGGTTGAGGCCCGGCTGGAACACCGAGGTGCCGACCGTAGTGGCCTGGACCGTGTACGAACCTCCACCGTTGTCGGTCACGTCGGCCACGGGAAGACTCGGGAACGACAGATCGATCGGATCCAGCGCACCGTCTTGTGTGAGGTGAATGTTGATGGTCGTACCGACGGGCGCCTTGATCACGGAGATCGGATCTCCTGCCAAGGCAACGTTGAGCCCGCTGTTGACGCCGAATCCGTAGAACGGCACATTTGCGGCGCCGTGGACTTCGTCGGTGACCGCCACCGAGCCAGTGCCCGCGTACAGGTTCACGTCACACGGATCAGCGGTGCACGTCGGTGCGATCGCTGGGAAACTCGAGGGTGCCGCGGCAGTGGCACTGGCGGTGAAGGTCGTGGCATGCACCGCCACCGCCCCGCCGGCGAGGCCGGTGACGGCCATGACAGCCGCACCGACCCACTTCCTGTTGCGCTTGATACCCATGGCTGTGCCTTCCCGCCGAGAGGCTGGTGTTGCTTGAGTGGTTGTCTCGATCATCGGTCTCACTGCTCCAACGAATCGCAGGGGCCGAGCTGAGCCTGAACGCTGTCCGGTGGCTCGACCTTGATGAGTGTGAGCATTCCGCCGAACGTGGCGCCGTAGTTCGTGGCCTGTGTGAGGTCGTGGTTGTGGGCGACGTGGTAGTACTCACCGCACTGCGTGTGAGTGAGGATGCCCGGGTTGAGGACTCCGCTGTCGCCGAGGTACGGCGAGCCGCTCCAGAAGTCGCCCTCTTGGAGGTTGAGGCCCTGCGGCCAGGCGACCGGCACGAGGTTGCCGTCCGTCTCGCTGTAGCCCTCTTGGTTCGTCCACCGGAACGTGGCATCGACGGTCGACCCTGGGGCGACCATGATGTTGAACTTGCCCTCGGTGTTGTCGTCGCCGTTGGCGTCCTTCATCAACGCTCCGTCGGCCCCGATGACATGCTCGTGGTTGGAGTGAGGGTGGAAGTCATACCCTTCCGGCCCGACCGCGACGTAGCGGATCATGGCATCGAGCGGGTTCACGTTCGGATCCCAGGGCTGCACGTGCGCCAGGGAGCCATACGGCTGGCCCGGAAGCCACGGGGCGTTGTTCGGCGCAACCGTGTCGGGCATCGAACGGCCGTTGATCAGGAAGTACCGAGCGACGTACCCGTTCGGGTAGGACTTCCAGTTCAATAGCGTCGGATCGCCGAGGTTCTGCTCGATGAACGTGTGCAGGCCCGGATCGATCTGGTGGAGCATCAGGATGTTCTCCCGATCGGCTGCACCGTCGTAGATGGCGGCAAGATCGCACTTGCCGGCGGTGGTGACGCTGGCGTAGGCGCACTTTGCCGTCTCTGCAATTGGTGTTGCTTCACCCAGATCCAGACCTGCACTCGCGTTCGTCAGCCCAGGCGCCCCGCCGTCTTCCCACGGGATGTCGCGGATGTCTTGTGCAGTGATGGTGATGCCTGAGGGTCGGATGACGAGCGCACCGAACAAGCCCATCTCCACCTGCAGCTGAGGATCGGAGCCGCTCTCGTAGAGGTAGGTACCCTCGCGGGTCGCCGTGAAGCTGTACTGAACGGTGCCGCCCGGCCCCGCCTCAGTCGCGAGTGCGACGAGGTTGTTGGTGCCGTCGACGGCGGGACCATCGGGGATGCCGTTGGCGAGCACGTTGTCCTGTCCGGGGAACGTGATCGACGTCGCAACGGGCAATTGGTTGGCCAGGTTGACGACGACGGTCTCGCCCGTGTTCGCGCACAGCACCGGTCCAGGAAGCTGGAAGCCACTGCCCGCTTCGCCGTAGCCCCAGTTGTAGATGCCGTTGCCATCGGGCGTGCTGATGTAGCCGTCGGCGGCAACGAGGTTGAAGGTACGCACCCCGCCGGCCTCCGCGCTGTCGGCGCACTCCATGCCCTCGCTCACCGGGTCACCGGGAGCCGCCTGGGTGTGACTGCCCACTGGGACCAATGAGGCCCCAGTCGCACAGATCCCGGCGACGCCGAGCCAGACTGCAACCTTCGACTTGTGGCGCCGCCGTGCGCCTGTGGGTTCGTTCCCGCTCATCGCGTCCCCGTTCTGAATGATGTGGTTCTTCTTCATGTCTGCCGCCTCAGATCCGTACTTGCACGGGGTTGCTGTAGAAGCCGTCAGCGTCCTGGGCCTGCACCCAGTAGTAGCGCTGGTTGGTGTTTCCGTTGTTGCCTGCATTGGCCACCCGAATGTGGAACGTGCCGTCGGGATTGAACAGCCCCGATATCCACGAAGCAGCGCCGGGTGACGGGGGCGGAGTGCCGATCTGGTTCGGGCTCGACGCAACCCACCACACGTTGGCGAGGTAGCTCTGCGAATCCGTCGTGGCGGTCCCGTTGAGGTAGCGCCCGGAGTTCGCTCCGCTGCCGATGAACTGGCCCGAGGCGACGAGGCCCGGATTGTTGTGCACGGCCAAGACCGGGAACTCGCCGTCCCATGCCTCTTCGCCGGGCCAGCCGTTCGGCTTGTCCTGCGGTGCAAGGTCATCGACGACCAAGATGTTGCTGCGCTGACCGCCGACCCAGCCGTCGCTCCCGTCGGCGCTGCCCCTGTAGTGCGACATGCTCCGGTCGTAGAAAGCGTAGGTGCCTGCGGCGGGAGCCGTGAAGAAGACGTCGCGGCTTTCACCCGGCCCGATCTGGATCGAGTCGGTGGCCGTGCGCTGAGCAGACTCCGGAACGTACCGGGCGTCGCGACCGAGCACGTCGACCGACAGGCCGGGGAACACGAACGTGTGGTTGATGAAGCCGAGGTTGGCAAACCGGATCAGCACTCGCTCGCCGGGCGAGCACATCACGAGCGAGCTCAGCGGGTTGTCGGCCAATCGGTGACCGTCGACCGCCGCGAGATTGGGAGCACCACCGGTGTACGAGCCGTCCCAAGTCTGGGCGATGAGATTGCCGTCGCCGTCACGGATGCCGTTGGGCTCGAGCGTGTCGGGATACGCCCGACCGTTCATCGTCCAGATGTCGGCGTGGAAGTCGGTCCAGTTCGTCTCTTGGATGTGAGCATCACCGAAGTGGGCGCGAGTGTCGATCTCGTTGAGCATGATCGCGTACTCACGGTCGTACTGAGTGTCGTGCGTCGTGTCACCATCAGCGGGGCCGTAGGCCTGCTGAACCCCGCCCAACGTGGCAGGGTCGGGCTTGACGAACACGATGCCGTGCATGCCCATCGTGACGTGCTCGACGTCCTCGAAGTGGCAGTGGTACATGTACGTACCCGAGTCGTGCGGACGGTACACATAGGTGAAGTCGTGATCGATCGCCACAGCGATGGAGTTCTCCGGCACACCGTCGTAGAACGGGATGGCGTTGCGGAAGCCGTGCCAGTGGAGGGTATGACCGTCGGTGAGGTCCGGCCGCAGCGCGAGACCGAGGTTTGTGAGCTCGATCCACAGTTCCTGGCCGACCGTCGAATAGATGATCGGAGCACAGATCTGTGTGCGCGCCTTCTGAGCTGCCACCTGCGCCCGATTGAGACCGGTCACGTTTCGGAAGCAAAAGGCGTACGTCGTGCGGTTGGAGGGGTCGGCCAACGGATCCGGGAAGTACGGATCGATCGGTGCCATGCCGGCACCCGTACCGCTGTGGGCGGGATGCCCCGGCATGCTCAGTGGGAACGAAACCCAGCCATCGGTGCCGGCGAGGGCCAAGTGGTAGACACCACCCGGCGCCGCGCTCACAGCGTTCGGATCTCGACCCGCTATCGGGTCGAGGCCCACCGGGTTCTGACTGCGTGGTGAGGGATTTGGGTCCCCCGCCACGATCAGTGCCCGTGCCGCACCGGCCGTTCCCGCGAGCACTGCTGCTCCCGCTCCGCCGAGGACCAGGAACTTGCGGCGACCAATCAAGCCACCTGTCCTGCCTTCCTCGTGTTCAGTTCCCGTGGTCACGTCTGTGTTTCCCTTCATTCCGTCAGGGTTAGTCCGCCGATAGTTACGAATGTTTGTGTTCACGAGGGTGTACCTCCGGCGAAGTCGTCGACTCGTTCGCCACTCAAGGCGAGGAGTGAACCGAGCTGGATGCCGATGCGGCCTCCGCCCGTGAAGGTCGTTGTCCCCGACCGTCCGACGTAGGTGCTGTTCTTCCAGAGGTCGACCGATCCGTCAGCGTTTGCGACCGCTGCGAGCCTGTCGCCGCTGGCGAACGCCACTCCAAACGTCGTGACATTGGTGAACGTCGTGCCATTCGAGGTCGTATCGACCGTGAGGGATCCGCCACCCGCTGGGCTGTAACGAACTCTCAGGAAGTTGGACGGCGAAATCGCGGATCCACCCGACGCTTTGAGCATCAACCCCGAGTCGTTCGGCGTGTTCGCAAACGTGAAGGCTGCAGCTTGCTTCGTTCCGAACCCAGCGACTGGAGAGTTCCACAGGGCCTGACCGGCGAAGGACTCCAGCGCTTGATTGCTACTGACACGAATTCCTGCGCCGAAGAAGGGCACGACGGTCTGGCTCCAGTTGCTGCCATTGTTGAGCGAAGTCGAGTTCGCTCGGTTGAAGTTGTCGAGGATCCCGATCGTCGGCAGCGGCAGGATCACCGTGTCGGTGTCGGTGGCGCTGTTGTTGGCGCTGTTCGGGTCAGTGACGTCGGCCGGTGTCAGCACCGTTGCGGTGTTGACGATCAGGCCTTCAGCGGTGTTCGACACGGTGCCGTTCACCGTGAGAGTCACGCTGGCCCCTACGGCAAGATCGACCGTGGTGTTGATGTTGCCCGAACCACCGGCGCTCGCGCATCCAGTCGGGCAGCTCCAGGTCACACCAGTCAAACTGTTAGGCACTGTGTCGGTCAGCGGTGCGCCCACGACGACGCTCGGACCGGCATTGCTGACGACGATGGTGTACGACACCGCCGCACCCCGGTTGACGAGGTCGAGCCCGTCGGTCTTGGTGATGGAGAGATTGGCCTTGGCGCCAGCGAACTCATCAGCACCTCGGTCGTAACCTCCGAGCAGCGGCCGGCTGTCGCCGTCGATGTCATGAGCTCCGCCCGGCACTGTCGGCACCGCTGTGCCACCACCACTTGCCGCGCCGCCGTTCCTGGCGGTCGTGAAGGGTGAGGTGATGGTGAGGTGATAGTCGGCCAGCAAGTTGATCGGCGCATTCTGAGCAACGAACGTCGGATATGAGTTGTTGATGTTCGTGCGCCACATCAGGGCGTCGACCTGGAAGTCGTTGATCTTGACGAACGCCAGCGACAACGTGCCATCAGGCGTGCCAGCCACCGTGCCATCACCGATGTTGTTGGTCCCCGCATAGCTGACGGCATTTGGGTCGGCGTTGGTCAGGGCCGCGGCCGTCAGCGCATTGGTCGTGTTGTTGTCACCCGTGAAGCTGGCAACGCCGGTTGGGCTGTTGCAAGTGTCGGAGACGTGGTTGTACGACTCGCACAGTCCTGCTGCTGACGACACTCCGACGTCCCAGCGTTGGGTGACCGATGTCGAGTCGGCCGGGTCGCCAATGCCGTGGATGGCGGTGTCGTTGAAGTTGCCGTCAGTTGGCAACTCTGCCCAACCCGCACGGTTGTCAGCGAAGATGTTGTTCAACAAGTTCGGCCGTGACCAGTTCGGAGACGTGTTCGACAGGCTGTCCTGCAACAGCGCCGAGTTGCCCGCTGTCGACAGACCGGCCGGATTGGCCCGCTTGATCCCACTCGACAGGACTGCGTTCGTCGATGCGGTCGCCACCGTCATGTTCTTGACGACGGTGTTGTTGACCAGCGAGACGTTCGTCGAGTCATCCAGCGCCACGCCGCCACCTTCGTGGGTCGACATGTTGTTGGCGATGATGTTGTTCGACACCATCTCGGGGAACGTGCCCGCCATGAGGAACCGGAGTCCGCCGCCATCGTCGTTCGACTGGTTGGCGAGGATGAGGTTGCTGTCGATGGTTACCGGACCGGCGCCAGAGCTGAGCGTGTTGTTGTTCGCCGGCAACGCACCAGCGATCATGATGCCGCCACCCTCGTCGTAACCCTGGTTGTAGTAGACGCGGTTGTTGGCGATCCGTCCGTAGTCCGATCGGCCGTAGTGCGAGATCGCACCGCCGTACTCTGCGGAGAAGTTTCCGCAGAAGTCGTTGCCCGTCACCGTGTAGCCAGTGGCGCCATAGTAGATGCCGAGAGCTCCAGCCAGAGCCGTACCGCCGTTCGCGACGATCCGGTTGTTGGCGACGTTGAGTCGATCGTTCTGGTTGTCGGTTGCCGAACCGGTGAGGTCCGGTGTGCCGATGCGGATGGTGCCGTAGGTACCGCCGTTGGACTGGATCTGGTTGTTCGTGATGTGGAAGTCACGTACGTACTGATCCAGCGTGATGGCTCCACCTTGAGCCGGACCGAAGTTTGCAGCGGCTTGGCCGGGTGCCGTGTTGATCGTCCCCGGGTTGCCTTCGGCATCACCGTGCGTCAGCAACAAGCCGTCGACGCCGCCACGGAACGGACCAGCCAGCGCTCCGCCGTCGTTGCCCCACTGGTTGTTGGACTCGGCGATGGCGAGCACGGCTTCTCCCTCTGGGAGCTCGGCCGGGCCTGCGCCCGCACGGGTCTGTGGGACGTCGGGGTCGACCTCGTTCGAGAACGACGACGCCAACGTTCGCCAGTCACCGGAGTAGCTGCCGTCAGAGGTGTCCTGATTACCGCCGGGAGGAGTCACTTGGGTGGCGGCCCAGAACATCGAGGCGTCGATGTTGGAGCCCAACACGAAGTCGGTGTTGGACCGTACACCGCCAGGCCCAACGCCCTGCAGCTTGATCCTGCTGTGCAGGATCACGTTCTCGAAGTACGCCCCGAAGGCATTGAACGGCGCGTAGTTGGCCGCAGTGTTCGGATAGATCACGACCAGCTTGGGCCGGGTGCTGTTGGTCTGGGCCGCAGATTCGATGGCCCGCTGGATGGCGCGACCACCGGAAACGTTGGCACCGTTGACGTCGACGCCGGAGAAGCCGGCCGCCGTGTTGGTGGCCGAGTCCCATGCATCGTGCACCGGTGTGTAGAGGCGGCCGCCCGTGTTGTCGGTCGCCTGCACTGGCTTGTCGTTGTACGCAACGTTGGCGGAGAGCTGCACGGGGGCGACTTCCCACACGTCACGGCGCTGCAGGTAGGTCGACGTACCTGTGCTACCTGGCGACAGTCGATGGAACGTGAGGCCATTGACGGTTGACAGACCCGACGTACCGCTGGTGATCTTCAGCTGGTGTGGCGCCTGGGAAAGCCCGGCCACCGCTGAACCCGAGAACGTGATCTGCGTGGAGCTCCAGCTCGACGTTGCGATGGAGGCTCCATCCATCGTCAATGTGCCGGAGGCACCGAAACCGCTGCCCTCGATGGTGTACACCGTCGCCGGTGTGCTGCCATTCGCTGCGTCACCCCCGTCGGGGTTCGATGCGACACGATTAGCAGGGTCGTAGAAGGGCTTGCTGATCGAGAACAGCACGGGGTTGTCGACAGCCAGAGCACACAGACTGAGGTTTCCAATCTGCGACGCCGGGCCCTCTACCGTGATGCCGTTGTGCGTCGGCGCCTGGTCCACAGGATGCACGACGCCCGGCCAAGCCTGGAACTGCGTGGCGATCGTGCGGAACTGTGGGTTGTAGTCCGGGTTGCGGTGGAACAGCGTGCCGGGGTCGTTTCCGACGAGGCGGTAGACGTTGGCGCACGGTCCTGCGGGCAACGGGCAGTTGTACGTTCCGGTCGACGGCAGCAGCACTTCGTACCAGCCGTTGGGATCGCTGTGGGCGGTGTACTTCCAGTTGCCGTTCTCGTCATAGACGCCAACGGGAACATTCTGCACACCCGCAACCTCACCGAGGTATGTGCTTCGGCGATCGGTCGAGATGTTGAGGTCGTCGGAGATGTATCCGAGGAACTTCGCCGGCAGCGGCACTTCTGTGTACATGAAGAATCCGGCCGGCATCGAGCGGCCACCGACAACGGTGACCAGCTTGGCGTCGCAAATCGGCATGTCGCGCCCGCTGAACGGGTTGCCGCCACCTGCATAGAGGTCAGGATTGATGGCCTCGAGCTCAGGAGACAAGATCTCGGCGACTTGGTGCATCGAGCCGGCGCACTGGGCGACCGTTCCGGTGCCGAGCGAGTTGTAGTCGAAGCGGATGCGCGAGTTCGGATCAGCGGCCAGAGCGCCCGGATCGCCCTCGACGGCCGCTGGTCCGGAGAAGCCACCTTGGGGTGCATACACGTCGCCGGAGAACACGTTGATGGCGGTCTCGTCGGTGAACCGGTAGAGACGGTTCTGCGTGCTACCTGTGAAGTAGCCGCCGGCGTTCGGGTCGGCGACCGGCTTTGTGTTGATCTCGTCGACGGGGTTGACCGCCTCGACAACGTAGTCGCCGTTGGTCAACGGGTCGGAGAACTCAGGATTGTTCTGCGCATCGCCGTAGAAGGCCTCGAGGTCGGGGCCACTTGCCGGAGCAGTTGTCAGCGACCCGGGCCGCATCAGGCTGGTCAGGGCGTAGTTGCCGTCGACAGAGCCATCGCCACCGATCTGCACGCCGCTCATCGGACCCTCGACGCAGTCGGGCTGCGTCGGGTCGCTGTGGCTGTAGTCCACCACGTCCTTCGGGCGGTGATCCGGCAAGGCCATCTCACCTTCGAGCGGGGCGCCATTGACGTCGAGCGCAGTGCAATCGGTCGGGCGGGTCCAGCTCTCGGAGATGTAGTAGTCGAACGGCTTGCAAGCCTGACCATTGAGCAGGGCGTTGGTGCCCCGCAGGTTGTCGGTACGGAGGCAATCACCGACGCCGTACTGCTGCACGGCTCCCGTACCCGTCGTGATCAAGTCGCCGTTCGCGTCCTTCAAGGTCTTCCAGAGCTGCATGGCAATGCCAGAAACACCAGGCTGGTAGTCCTCTTGTGCCGACCTGGCGGCGTCGAACTCGTTGCGGGTGGTGTCGTACACGACTGTGCCGACGATGGCGCCGTTCTCGTTGGCGGGAGCCGGCACGGTCGTATCGCCCGACCAGTAATCGGTACCGGTTCCAAAGGCCTGGACACCCCAGTCGACTTCGGCCGAAAGACCGATGACCGGCAGGAAGTTGATGTCGACCTGAGCGGAATTCACCCTGTGAGATACAGGGTCGCCGTTCGCATCCAGGTCGTTGTCAGTGCGGTAGGTGAAGCCGGTGCTCTTGTAGCGCGGGTTGTACGCCTCGAGGATCATGAACTGCCCCAACGGGTAGCTCTCGCTCAGGTCGTACTCGCCCTTGCTGTTGGTGTTGGCGAACACGTTGCCCTGGTCCTGCACCGAGTTGGAACGGGTGCGCACGCTGAGACCGAAGTCGGGAATACCCGGTTCGTCCGGAGTACGGACGCCGTCACCGTTGATGTCGTTGAACACGACGCCGGTGATGTCGGTGAACCAGCCCGGCATCAAGATCGGGCCGACGTCGGTCGGCGCCGGGTTGGAGAACACCGAAGTGCTCGCGGTCGTTGTCGGCATGGGGAGCACGGCGCTGACAAGCGGCTGCAGAAAGGAGAAGCGGACGACGCGAGCCGTCGTCGGGGATGGGGTGCTGGACACGATGAACAAGCCGCTCCAGCGACTGTTCGCCGCCACGCCGTTGTTGTTGAGCGTGATGAATTGTCCGGTACTCAGGCCGTGAGCCGTGGAGAAAGTGAGAGTCCGGATGCCACTGGCGACCACGGCCGAGGTGATCGTCAGCGGCGTCGTCGTGGCGACTTGGTCGCCGTTCACGGAGTACTGCGCAGGAACCAGGAGGTAGTCCTGCTTCTCGTCCCAGAAAGAAACCACGTAGTCGCCGGTCTGCAGGCCGGTGACATTGAAGGTGCCATCGGCGCGGGCACGACCCGTCCACACCGCTGTATCGGTGGGGGCGTTGCACGTGGCAATGCAGCTGATCGACACGAGGCCGTCCTCGATGGGGCCATCGGATTTGGCATTGGCCAAGTTGAGGCCGTCGTAGGGTGCGGTTGGAGTGCCGAGAAGTCCGCCACCTCCCGATCCGACGTAGGCGCGACCGACGTTGATCGTGCCGAAGAGCTCGCCATGTCCGGCTGGCCCTCCGGTGAAGCCACCCGAGGCGTCGTAGTAGTCACCTTCGAGCCCAGAGCCTGTACCAGCGGCTTGGGCCGCTTCCCATTCCCTGTCCGTGTGGCTCAGCTTGATGAAGCCGGCAATGTTGGGAGTCGTGCGTTCTCCGCCGACGACGAGTTCCGTGTCGAAGCCCAGATCGCCTTCGATGTTCCACGCGTCCCAGTCATGTCCGCCCTCGAGCGTTGTCGTGCGGATCCACACGTCGCCGCCGTGAGTACGTGGATCGGGAGGAACCACGGTGACCTGATAGCGGTTGGGGCCCATGTTGGGGATGACGATGTCGCCGTAGTGATCGGAGATGCAGGTCGAGTCTGTACCGGCGAAGGAACCGCCGGATGCGCCACCGTCGGCGAACACCAGCGGATTCGGCGAGCCGTCGTCGTTGAGCATCACCTTGTTGTCGCTGTCCAGCTGGTACTGAGTGCACAATGGGTTGCCGAAGACATCGGTCGTCGTCGTGCCGAGCACGTCGGCAACGGACGCAGAGAAGCCCGACAAATCGGTCGACGGATCGGCGACCAACAAGGGATCGGGCGACCCGCCACAGTTGGTTGCGAGCTGCTGGGGAGTGGCGAGATCACAGGTGATCAGCGTCTCGGTCTGCCCATCCCATTGACCGTTCGTCGATGCGTTGTCGTTGAACACGTGAACGCGCATCGTCAGCGTTCTCTTTGGCAACGGGTTCATGCGAACGATGAACGGCTTGCCGGCTTCCTCGTTGACCGAGGTGATACTTCCGCCGGCAACTTCGAAATGGACTCCGTCGATCTTGTAGCCAGCGGCTGTGACGGAGATGAGGTACTTGCCGTCGGTGAGACCTGAGAGGCTGCCGATGTCGTCCTGGTTGCCACTGGCAATCACATCCGAATGACCCTGCACCGGATGAACCGACGGCCATGCGCAGTCGGCAAGTGAGCCGTCACCCGCGGTTGCGTACTGGGCAAGATATGGGTTGTTCGCGATCTCGGTCGGTGTTGGCTTGGCGCGACCCGGAAGGCAGTCGGCAACATTGGCCGCAGTGAACAATGGATCTCCGGTGCTGTTGTCCTCGTTCAGGAGCCACTTGAACTGCTCGATGCGATCACCCTTCAAGATGCCCGTGACGAACGGATCGGTCGACGACCCGTTGCTCGAACTCTCGACGCACAGGCTGTCCAACGCGGTCGTAGCAATCGCCGCGGGGCCGGGAGGATCGCAATCACTTGCGCCGCCCGCCGCCTGCACGTGTACAACGCCAGCGACGGTCAAAGTGGGCACCGTCATGCCCAGGACCACTGCAATGGCGCCCAGAAGCTTCCGCCAATTTCGCAACATCATCCATCCCCGCTCTCGTCGTGCCTGGTGAGAC
>JBDTWJ010000105.1:0-12836 GCA_040006755.1 Ilumatobacteraceae bacterium
AGGATCTCGATGTCGCCGACCGTGCCGCCGACCTCGGTGATGACCACGTCGACGTCGTCATTGGCCAAGCGATGGATCCGTCGTTTGATCTCGTCCGTGATGTGCGGGATGACCTGCACGGTCTTGCCGAGGTAATCGCCGCGACGCTCTGCAGCAAGGACCGCCTGATAGATCGACCCGGTTGTGGCATTGGAGTTGCGGGTCAATGGTTCGTCGATGAAGCGCTCGTAGTGACCGAGATCGAGGTCCGTCTCGCCGCCGTCGTCGGTGACGAACACCTCGCCGTGTTCGAACGGGTTCATCGTGCCGGGGTCGACGTTGATGTAGGGGTCGAGCTTCTGCATCGTGACCCGAAGTCCCCGGAGCTTCAAGAGGCGGCCCAGGGATGACGCGGTGAGACCTTTGCCGAGGGAGCTGGCAACGCCTCCAGTCACGAAAATGTGCTTCGGCATTGAACAAAGACCTCCGTCTCAGGCGAACTGATAACGGGACTGCAGCATACCGCGCCGCGAGCCGCGCGCGTGGATCCCGTCAAACCTTCACGCGTCATTCTCGTATTCGGGCCAAGTCGAGCACCACGCCGACGCCGTTGTCGGTGTGTGGCGGTGATGCCGGCAGCAGAATCGTGCGAATGCCGGCCGGCGCAGCACCGCTGTCGGCTCGCGGATCGTCGCCCACCATCACAACTTCGTCGGGCATCAGGTGCAGCGAACTGCATGCTGCATCGAAGATCTTCCGATCGGGCTTCACCGCGCCAACCTCGTAGGACAAGGTGAACGACGTGACGAAGGCATCCATTGAGTGTGCTACGAACACGGTACGAACATCCCATCCGGTGTTCGACACGACGCCGATCGCGATGCCATGGTCGTGCAATGCCTTCAATGTCGGGCCGGTGTTGATGTATGGGACCCACGCGAGCGGATCATGCATGGCTGCGTTGATCCGCTCCCCCAATCGCTCTGCCCATTCGTCGGCCATGGAGTAGAGGATCTGCCAACGCCGGCTCCATACCGCGGCGTCGAGATCTCGCACGTGGGCGAGCTCGTCAGGTGTCATTGCGGCCGCGTCGATGCGCGTTGCCAGATCGAGCGCTTGCTCGTCGCTGATCGGCACGCCCATCTCGCGCGCGCAGTCGGCAACAGTGGCCCACAACGGCGCATGTGCGAACAGGGTGTTCCCGAAGTCGAACAACACGCCGCGGAGATCCATGGAGCCAGCGTAGAAGGCCGCCCCACTAGCCTCCCGCGACTATGACGACGGCTGACACGACGGCTGATTGGCGGACCAGTCGGCTCGCCATGGGCATCGGTCTGACCGTTCTGGCCTTCGCGCTCCGAGCACCCACGCTCGTGACCAGGTTCTTCGATCCCGACGAAGCAGCGATCGGCGTGCAAGGGATGGTCGTACGTGCCGGCGGAACGTTGTACACCGACATCTACGACCGCAAGCCGCCGCTCCCGCCTCTGCTGTACGCGGCGTCGTTCTCGCTGACGGACTCGACCGACGTCCGCCCGATGCGGGTGCTGGTAACCGTGCTGTTGGCGGCGGCTGGACTCGTCGTCGCCATGGATTGCCTGCACCGCTATGGCCCACGACACGCATGGCTCGCAGGAGTGATGACGATCGCCGGCGCGATGTCTCTGTTCCCATCTGATGCCGGCGCTGCCAACTATGCGCACTTCGCGCTGCTACCGGGAACGATTGCGATCGTGCTCGCTCGACGAGGCACGTTGCTCACGGCCATCGGCGCGGGACTCGCCATCGGCGTCGCGATCCTCTGCCGGCAGAGCTGGCTGCTCGGCGTCGTGCCGGCATGCGTCAGCATCGGTCTGCGCGGCCGGTGGCGCTACACGGGGCCCTTCCTGGCCGCTGCTGCCGCGACGGTCGCCACGACGGGCTTCTACGCACCTCTCGGCAGCTTCTGGGAATGGAACGTCACCAACAGTCCTGGCTTCGTTTTCGCCAGCACCAGCACCTGGGCGGCACTCGGACGAGGAATCGCCTCGGTGCTCGGCTTTGCGATGTTCCATCCGGTCATCATCGGTGCCGTCGGCGCCAGTGCCGTCGCCACCGTCGCGGCGATCAGACGGCGGAGTCTTCCCGTCGACATCGACCTGTGGCTGTGGGTTGCCTCCGGTCTTGCCGCGTGGGCTGCGGGGCTCCGATTCTTCGGCCACTACTGGTTGCAGGTCCTCCCACCACTGGTGTTGCTCGCTCTACCGATCGTCGTTGACTGGACACGCCGAGGCAGGGCGGTCGTGATCGTCGGGATCGCCGTCCCGATGGTTGCTGCGTGGATCCTGCTGTTCGTACCGGGATCGTTTCACCACCGTCCGAACCCGACGGCACTGGCCGACTACATCAGATCGCACACGACTTCGTCGGATCGGGTGTTCGTGTGGGGCTCGTACCCCGAGGTGCTGGTCGCCGCCCGGCGACTTCCTGCGGGCGACTTGGTGCACACCGACTTCGTCGTCGGACGCTCTGGTGGACGCAACAATCCAGCAGAGACACTCGCCAGTGCAATACCGGGGGCCGCCGAGATCATGCTCGACTCGCTCGCCGCCGACCCGCCCGAGATGATCCTCGACACCTCGACCGCACCGAATCTGGGCTACGAAAACTATCCGACGTCTCTGATTCCCGAGCTCGAACGGTTCATCCACGACGGCTACCAGCGAATCACGAGCGTGGACGGAGTCGACATCTGGCAACGCAGAGAGTGACGAAAGGTAGCTCCGCCTCACGCCGGGTCTGCCTAAGCTGACTCGATGGAGACCCGCCGGTCGAGGGAGTGGATTCCCTCCGAGGCGCAGCGTGATCTGACGGAGACCGTTCCGGCCCCACGATCGCATTGGTTGCGCGAACTCGTGATCGTGGTCGTTTTCTACTACGGCTACGAGCTGATCCGGCGCTTCGCGCACTTCGGCAAGGTGCGGCCACGGGCTTTCCGCAATCAGATCTACCTCGTCGATCTCGAACGGTTCCTGCACATCTACTCCGAATCCGCTGTGCAGAAGGCCTTCCTCAACGCCCGTTGGTTCATCAAGGTGATGAACGTCTACTACGGAACCCTGCATTTCATCATCACGGCCGGCCTGCTGATATGGGTGTACCTGCGCCGGCACGAGCATTACCGGCAGTACCGCAACCTGCTCGGCATGACAACCGGGTTGGCGCTCATCGGTTACTTCGCGTTCCCGCTCGCGCCGCCGCGCATGTACCCGTGCCACAACTGCTTCGTCGACACGCTCGACACCGTCGGTGGCCTCTGGTCGTATCACTCCAGCGCTGCAAAGGCGATCGCGAACCCGTTCGCGGCGATGCCGAGTCTTCACTTCGGGTGGGCGGTGTGGTGCGGAACCCTGTGGTGGTCGTTCGCCCGGAATCCCTTCGTGCGATCGCTCAGCGTGATCTATCCCGGCCTGACTCTGCTGGCGATCGTCGTCACGGCCAACCACTTCTGGCTCGACGCGGTGGGCGGGGCGATCATCTTCCTGGCGGCCAGCCAGCTTCTTCGGTACCTGCGCATCCGCAAGCTACGAAAGCCGGAGCCGGTCATCGAGCAGGTCGGCAGCATGTAGTCGCGCCGAATCACCGGCCTGGTCTCCGCTCAACATCCGCGCCACCTCGTCGATCCGGGCGTCACCTTCGACGAGGTAGGCGGTGGCAGTCGTGGCCGCCTCGCGGCCAGGGGTTGTGATCACCGTCTTGCTCACCATGATCTGCGTGTCGGCGAGAGCCGCGACCTGAGCGAGATGGGTGACGCACATCACCTGGTGGCGGCGACCGAGCCTGGCGAGCGACTCGGCGACGGCTGTCGCCGCCGTGCCACCGATACCGGCGTCGACCTCGTCGAACACGAGTGTCTCCGGCGCCTCGGTCAGCACAAGGCGCAGCGCCAGCATCGTGCGCGCCAACTCGCCGCCGCTTGCCACCCGCGACAGCGGCAGCATCGGCAAGCCCGGGTTGGCAGCAATGAGAAAGGTCACCTCGTCACCCGGAGCTTCGCTGCCGACCGTGACGTCCATCTCAGCGTGAGGCATCGCCAGCGACCGCACGACATCGCGAACAGCCGAGGCAAGCGTCGATGCGCCCGATCTTCGTACGGCCGCGACGTCTTCGGCTGCTCGACGCTCTGTCGCGACGGCGAGCAGACGTTCCTTTTCGAACGCGGCGACGCGCTGTGCGTAGCTCTCGAGCTCGTCCAAGCGCTCCTGCGCCTCTCGCTGAAAGGTCAAGACGTCGGCGAGCGAATCGCCGTACTTGCGACGCAGATCGCGCAGCAGCTGCCGGCGCTCTCGAATCTCGGCGAGTCGTCGAGGGTCTTCCTCCAACTGTTCGGCAAGCACTCGAAGATCATGGCCGACGTCGCTGACCTCGGCGGCAACGGCATGCAGACGCGACGCGAACTCGTCGAACGGCGAGCGATTCGCCAAAGCAGCGATGGCGGCACCGATTCCGTCAGCGGCCGCCCGATCGGCGGCGCCGACCTCGCCCACTTCACCATTGCCGACCAGCGCCTCCAACGCAGCGTGCCCTGCTTCGCGGTGTGCTGCCGCGTCGGCCAGACCGCCCTCTTCTGACGTCAAACGCTCGTCCTCGTCGGCACCCGTGATCGCAGCGTTGACGAGCTCGTCGACTTGAAAGCGCAGCAGATCAACTTCGCGTGCGCGCGATCGTTGATCGCCACCCAGTGCCGCGAGCGAGGCATCGATCTCTGTCAGTCGTGCCCTAGCAGCCCGCAACGGTTCGAGGTCGGTGCCGCAGAATCGGTCGAGTGCTTCGCGCTGAGTTGCGGCCGACAGCAGGCTCTGGTGCGCGTGCTGACCGTGGAGGTCGACGGTGCGCTCACCGAGTTCGCCGAGCGTCGCCGCCGTAGCGAGCCGGCCATTGACATAGGCGCGAGACCTGCCGTCGACCGGGATAACACGAGCAACGACGTACTCGTCGTCGCCGACCACGAAGCGGCCTTCGACGCGAGCCTCGCTTGCGCCCGACCTGACCACGCTCGGGTCCGCGCGGCCGCCGACCAAGAGGTTGATCGCCTCCACCAGCATCGTCTTGCCGGCGCCGGTCTCGCCGGTGAACGCCGTCAACCCCGGCAACAACACGAGGTCGAGTGACTCGATGACCCCCATCGATTCGATGTGCAGTTCGTGGAGCATTTCAGCGGTCCGACAACCCGAACTTCGTTTTGAGGATCTGATGGAATCGCCGTTCGCCAAATCGCACGAAACGCGCCACAGAAACCGACGCGCGCACGGCGACGATGTCGCCTTCAGCAAGGCTCGTCGCCACTTGGCCGTCGATCGACAAAGTTGCCGGACGGTGGCCGATGATTTCGATCTCGACCTGCTCGTCGGGGTCGAGCACCAACGAACGATCGAACAGCATGTGCGGCGATACAGGAGTCAGCAGCAATGCTCGATGCTTCGGTGAAACGACCGGACCACGCGCCGACAACGAATACGCCGTCGAGCCCGTCGGCGTGGCGATGATGAGACCGTCGGCCGCATACGACGTGAACGTCGTCCCGTCGATTCGAACCAGCAACCGCACGGTGTGCCCGGCCTCTTGCTTCTCGATCACAGCCTCATTGAGGGCTGTCCACGTTTCGGAGTCGTCGAGACCTGCTCGCCGAAGCGTGACATCGAGCATCATCCGCTCCTCGATCCGCCACTCGCCTGCCTCCGCTCCCGCATTCCATCGCTCCAAAGCGGTCGTCAATGCCGGCGGTTCGACCTCGGTGAGGTAACCCAGCAGGCCAACGTTTACACCGATAATCGGCACATCTGCCCCGCCCAACATCTTCACCGCGCGCAGCATCGTGCCGTCGCCGCCAATGCTCAACGCCAAGCCGGCCGACTCGGGCTTGCGCTCGCTGACCAGATCGAGCAGGTCCAGCGGCTCGGCATCCTCGGGTGTCATCCACGCCGTATGACCATGCTCGGTCAACCAATCCGCCGCTGACCTTGCCAGCGCCGCGGCATCCATCCTGTCGTGATGGGCCACGAGCAGAACGTCGGTCATGGTGCAGATCCTGACCGACCGAGACGGGCATGCACAAGGAACTCCCGATTGCCCTGCGCGCCGGTGATCGGCGAACCGATCCAGCCGAGCACGTCGCAACGTCTTGCGGCGAGCGCGCTCGACACCTCGTCGCACACACGCTGATGAACGACAGGATCGCGAATCACACCACTGCCCCGATCGACCTCGGCCTTGCCGGCCTCGAACTGTGGCTTGACCAACAGCACGAGCTCGCCCTGGGGACGGCACACGGACATCAGCGCCGGAAGCGCGCGAACGATCGAGATGAACGAGAGGTCGGCGACCACGAGATCGACGACGCCACCGATCGCGCCTGGGCTGAGATCGCGCACGTGAAATCGCTCGAACACGTCGACGCGCTCGTCACCGCGAATCCTGGGATGCAACTGTCCATGGCCGACGTCGAGGGCCACGACGTGGCCAGCTCCGCGTTGCAGCAGACAATCCGTGAACCCACCGGTCGATGCGCCGGCATCGAGCACCCGGAGCCCGACCGTATCGATCCCGAACGCGTCGAGTGCCGCATCGAGCTTGTCGCCTCCGCGACTCACGAACCGGGCCGGCGGACCCTGCAACACGACCGCGTCGCCGGGATCGATGAGACGCGCCGACTTGTCGGCGATCGACCCGTTGACCAGGACGAGATTGGAATCGATCGCGCGCGCGGCCTCCGCACGGCTGAGCACCAACCCGCGGCGAACCATGTCAGCATCCAACCGCAGGCGTCTTGCCACTTGCTACCTCTTCGCAGGCGCCTTCTTGGCCACAGCTTTCTTGACCCCGGCCTTCTTCGCCGCAGCCTTCGCTGTGGCCTTCTTCGCTGCCTTCTTCGCGGGAGCCTTCTTCGCTGCCTTCTTGACGGTGGCCTTCTTTGCCGACGCTTGACGGGTCGCGACCTTGGCAACACCCGACGGACCTGTCGCCTGCTTGGCTGCGGCCTTGGTGGCGGACGCTTTGCCCCTGGAACCGAGGCCAAGGTTGCTGGCCACGTCCTCGACACGTGACTCGACATCGTCGAGGCGCTGGGCGAACTTGCCGAGTTGCTTGGAGACCTCGGTCTGGATCAGGCTGACGACTTGCTCGGTCGCGGTCCGGCCACGCTCGACGAGACGTTGAACGGTCTTCTCAGCGTCCTTGCGACGCAACTGACCCGCCTTGACGAATTCGGACACGAGCTTTTCGGCGTTCTTCTGCGACATCTCGCTGTACTGCATACCGGTGTCGAACAAACGCTTGAGTACTGGGGAACCTGTCATGCCCGCAGCCTACCTCTGGCCATATCCTCGGCGAGCAGGACCTTTGCCACATCTGCGAGGTCGGCCGCGACGATGTCGGGCTCGGGTACGACGATGGTGCCGGGCGGCGTGATGCCTGATTCGACGTGCGCGTATCGACATTGCAGCGTCGCCGCCATCAGACCGTCTGTCTCGGGCCGGTCGCCCACCATCACGGCGCTCTTCGCCGCGGCTGCGCCGATCGTCACCCTTACCAGATCGGCCATCGGACCGTGTGGCTTTCCGGCAACGACCGGAACCACACCTGCGGCTGTCACGATCGACGCCAGGATTGCACCGCCACCGGGAATCGGGCCATCGGGCGTCGGATAGGTCGCATCGTCGTTCGTGCCGATCAGCCGCGCTCCGTTGCGTGCGGCGGTACTGGCCACGAGCATCTCCTGGTAGTCGAACGTGGTGTGGAAGCCGACGATCACCGCATCGACGTGCCCACTGGCAGCATCGACGACAACGGCACCACGATCCACAACGGCCTGCACGACACCGTCGCCGCCGCAGACCATCACTCGCTCGCCGGGCTCGATCAGCAACGCAGCGGCATTCGCCGACGTCAGCACATCGCCGGCGGCGGGTATGCCAATGCTGTCGAGCGTTGCCTCTTGCGTCTCGACGCGGGCGGACGAGTTGTTGGTGACGAACAGGACGCGATGGCCGGCAGCGCGAAGCGCTGCAATCGCCTCCACCGAGCCGGGGATGGGCTGATGCGCCAACCAGACGACTCCGTCGAGATCACACAACACGACGGGGCGCGAGTTGTCGGCGTGCGCGCTGCTGCTGCTTGCGACAGGGTCGTCGTCCATATCTGGTCATGTTGGCACGCCAAATGCCAACCTGTACGAGTGCCACGCTTCGAACCGTTCGCCGCTCTGCGCTATTCGCCCGACGAGCCTCTCGACGACGTCACCGCGCCACCGTACGACGTGCTGTCGCCGTCCGATATCAACACGTTGCGGGCGCGTCACGATCACAACATCGTCGTGGTCGATGTTCCTCTCGAGCGCGACGGTCCCGACCGCTACGAGTCGGCCGCCCGCCGGCTCACGGCGTGGATCGATAAAGGGGTGCTGGTGCGGGATGCTTCGCCGTCGCTGACGTTGTATCGCATGGAGTTCACCGACGAAACCGGCCGCAACCGCGCCACGGTTGGGGTTATCGGTGCGCTGGAGGTGGTCGACGAGGATGCAAGTGGTGTCTTGCCCCACGAGCGGACGACCCTGAAGGCCAAGACCGATCGGCTCGATCTCACCCGAGCAACACGCTGCAACCTGTCGCCGATCTGGGGCTTGTCATTGACCGAGGGTCTCAGCGGTCTGCTGAAGCAGCAGGGTGAGACGGTCGGCCAGTGCACCGACGAGAACCGCGTCGTCCATCGAGTTGAGCGAATCGTCGACCCGGCCCGGCTAGCCGCGATCAGTGCAGCTGTCGGGTCGAACGCGGTGCTGATTGCGGATGGTCATCATCGGTATGCAATCAGTCGCTCGTATCGAGACGAAGTGCGTCAGAGCACGGGCAGCTCACAAACCGACGCCGAGCTGACGATGACGTACGTCGCCGAGCTCGTCGACGAGCAATTGAGCATCGACCCCATCCACCGTGTCTTTCGAGGAATCAGCGCCGGCGCACTCGCAGCGAAACTCGGAGCGTTCTGCGAGATCACCGAGGCTGGGCCGATCACAGCGAGATTTGCTGCTGAGGTTGTTGCTCGCGGATCGATGTGCTTGGTGCACCCTGACGGAACCGGGCTCTGGTTGAAGCCACGGCCAGAGTCGTTTGCCGACGTGCGTGCCCTGGATGGCGCATACCTCGAACACGCACTGCATGGTGTCGATGGAATCGAGGTGACCTATCAGCACGGTGTGCAGAACGTCGTCGACATCCTGCGTGACGGCCACGCGGATGCCGCGGTATTGATCCGCCCGACGAGCATCGACGAGATCAGGCGCACAGCGATCGAGCGACTGCTGATGCCGCCGAAGTCGACGTTCTTCACGCCCAAGCTGCGAACCGGTCTGGTGTTGCGAATGCTCGACTAAGCGACGGTTATCGAGGCGTCGAGATATACGTCCTGGATTGCGTTGAGCAACTGCACGCCTTCTGGCATCGGGCGTTGGAACGACTTGCGACCCGAGATGAGGCCTTGGCCACCCGCACGCTTGTTGATGACCGCGGTCCTGACGGCAGCCGCCAGGTCGCCGTCGCCCTTGCTCTCGCCGCCGCTGTTGATGAGACCGATGCGACCCAAGTAGCAGTTGACGACCTGCCAGCGCGCCAGATCAATGGGATGGTTGGTCGTCAGCTTCTCGTACACCAGCGGATTGGTCTTGCCGTACGAGCTTTCGCCCAACGCGCTCAGTGCGAGGTAGCCGCCGTTGTTCTCGGGAAGCTTCTGCTTGATGATGTCGGCGTCGATGGTGACGCCGATGTGATTGGCCTGTCCGGTGAGGTCGGCCGACACCTCGTAGTTGACGCCGTCGACCTTGAATGCGCTGTTGCGGGTGTAGCACCACAGCACCGTGAACATCCCTAGGTCATGCGCCTCCTTGAACGCCTTCGACACCTCCTGCAACTGTCGGGTGCTGTTGTCGGACCCGAAGTAGATCGTTGCGCCGACACCACAGGCGCCGAGGTCGTACGCCTGCCGTGCCGTACCGAACATCACCTGATCGGCCTTGTTGGGGTACGTGAGCAGTTCGTTGTGGTTCATCTTGACGATGAACGGAATCCGATGGACGTACTTGCGGCTGACGGCGCCGAGCACGCCAAACGTCGTCGCCACCGCGTTGCATCCGCCTTCGATTGCCAGCTCCACGATGTTGACCGGATCGAAGTACAAGGGGTTCGGCGCGAACGACGATGCCGCCGAGTGCTCGATGCCCTGGTCGACCGGCAGGATCGACAAATAGCCCGTGTTCGCCAATCGACCATGACCGTAAAGTTGCCCGAGGCTGCGTAGAACAGCCGGCGGCCGATCAGACCCGACGAAGGATCGATCGAGGAAGTCGGGCCCGGCGAGCATCAGCTGCTCGCGCGACACCCCTTCACACACATGGTTCAACAGTGTCTCGGCGTCATCGCCGAGAAGGGTGGACAGATCCACGACACTCCTCGAAATTGGTTCACGACCCGGAAGGGTCGGCACCACCACCTGGCGGTGCGACGCCTTGATCGTACCCGGCCGAGCTACGCCTCACCGAGAGCGGAGACGGCGTGCTCGAGCACCCGCTGAGCCTGACGGCGCTTCGTGACCTCGCACACTTCGATCGCAACCACCTCTGTGCGAGCCTGCGTGCCGGCAGGCCCACGGTAGAAACGGCGCTTAACGACTCCGCGCACCACGATGTCGTCGCCGGCAGCCCAATCGGGGATGGCAGGCGGATCAAACCATGCGACCGGCACCGTAGCCGCCCCGTCGTCGATCGAGGTTGTGACCTCCAACGACAACAGACGACTACCTGACGACAGATCTCGAAGAACCGGATCACTCGACAAGCGACCTTGCAAGAAGACGACGTTCATGTTGGACGACCTCCGCTGCGCCGATGTTGGCGCCATGGATGAATTTCGGGGGAAGCCGTACTGAGAGCGTACCAAAGGGGTGTTACGCGGAAGTTCGAAGGAGCCACAAGTGCTCCGCGATCTCACCGCAGCGGCCAAAGTCGTGCCCGCAACGGTCGCAGTCGTAGTTGCAACAGCGGTCCGCAACGAGCGACGCGCTGAATCACCGACCGAGTCCGCGTAGGCGATCGGCGACATCGGCGAAGTCTGGATCGACCTGGGCGATCATGCCGAAGAAGCGACGTGCCTTGATGACGTCGCCCGATCGATCGTGTAGATCGCCGAGCACGTACCACTGCCGTAGGTGGTGGTCACGCACCTTCTTTGGCGCGTCGGCGGCACGTTCCATCAGTTTCAACGCGCCCTTCAAGTCGCCCTGGTCGGCGAGTGCGCCGGCGGCGACGATGCGACCCTCCGCCATCAGCGCAGGTTCCGGCGAGCCCTCACGCAACTCGAGCCACAGCTTGTCGACGACATCGAACCGCTTGAGGGCTCGATAGCAGTCGGCGAGCACGGCGTGATGGTTCAAGGTCCGGTCGAGCTCGCGAGCCGTCTCGAGCTCGACAGCCGCCTTGCGCCACTGACCGGTGCCGTGGAATGCCAGGCCGGCAATTTCGTGCCCGAACGCCATGTCGGGCAGATCGCGCAACACTGATTGCACCATCCGTCGGGCGTCATCGAAGCGTCCGCGATCGAGTGCATCGGCTGCAGTGGCAAGTCGCTCCTTGTACTTCGCGGCACGCGCCGCTGGAGCGCTCTTCTGTAGATCCTCCGCTACCTCAGGAGCAAGGTCCAGCGACTTGCGCCGGCGAGCGGAAGCCGACTTGTCGGCCGCGGCTTTGTCGGTCTCCCCAGGGAGCGAGGCACGCGCTGTCGCCTTGCGCGCTGCGGACCGGAGCGGTCCATCGTCGACCCACTGCTCGCGTTCCCACGGTGCCGGCGCAGCCTGCTCGCGAGGCTCGCGCAACCCTCGAGCCGCCTTGACCTCCGCCGACCGGATCTGCGCAGCGGTCTTGGGCGCTTCGACGCGCCGCGGCGGCACGCGGTCGCGACCGCTTGGCCGACCATCGGAATGGCCGGATGGCCGGCGATCCGATCCGCCCGACGAGCGCCCTGCCGCACCGTCCGCGCGTCCCTCGGGACGCGGTCGCGACCCTTCGTACCGCCGGGGTCGTTCCCCACCATCGACCCGGGGTTCGGCCGTGTCATATCGCCTCGGTCGGTCGCCACCTTCTTCGACCCGTGCCGCCCGCGGGTCGCGCCGCGGTGGTCCGCTGCGGCCCCCATCACTGCTGCCATACCGGCGCGTCGCCGGACGACCACCTGCACTCGAGCCGCCGTCTCTGCGAGGACCTCTCGGGCGATCTTCGCCCGCAGCGCCTCGTTCGCTCGACGGACGAGCGGGTCCGACAGACGGTCGTGCTGGACGCGGGCCGCTGCTCGCCGATCGGTCACGATATGGACGTTCGCCGGGCCCCTCCTCGCGGCGGGGACGGCCTGGCGTTGCCGGCCGGGGACCGCTGCGTCGCGACTCGGGACCAGCGTCACGAGCTCCTTGGGGCCGTCCCGCCGAACCACCCGTGCTGCTCGCGCCGCCGTCAGGGCGACCACGTCCGCCAATCGAGCCACCACTCGAGCCACCACGGGTCGCACCCCGCTTGCCACCCTGGCCCGGACCTGCGGGGCGACCTGTCCGCTGCGGACGTCCGGAGTTGGACGAGGGTCGACGGTCGTACGGCATAGGCATTCGAGCCTAGGACCAAACCCTCCGCTCCGGCGCGGGCGGCGCGATGGTCGTGTGCGCACCAGTTCGCCGCCTGCACCAGCGAGCAGGGCCACAACGCGAACGAACGCCCCCGAAAGGGCGTTCGTTCTTGAGAAATCCGGCGGCGTCCTACTCTCCCAGGGGGTCTACCCCCAAGTACCATC
>JBDTWJ010000106.1:0-12799 GCA_040006755.1 Ilumatobacteraceae bacterium
GCCGCAGATGCTCGAAGCCCAGATCCTTGCGCCTGCGCGCACGAGTCCCCAAGCGAGCACTACATCGTGATGCGCCGGGCGGAGGTGCTGCCGGCATGACCAGGATTGCTGATGGCCAGTATGTCAGGACGTTGGCGGAGACGCTCGACGCCCTGCCCGAGCAGGTCATTCGGTACCGTCTCCCGGATCTCTCCATCGTGTATTGCAACGCGTCGTGGGCAGCATGGTACGACCTGAAACCTGGCGACGCGGTGGGGCGGACCCTGACCGACTTCTTGTCCAAAGATGGTCTCGAGGGCCTGATGGCGCAGCTCGCCCGATTGAGTCCGGACAGTACGATCGTCTACGACGCGGTACTACGCGCCGCGCCGAACTCCCCAGGGCAATGGATCGAATGGGTCGATCGCTACATGCCCGGCCCCGATGGCGACGAGGTGCTGGCAGTCGGCCGCGACGTCACGGCTCGCCACATTGCAGAGTCGAAGTTGGTCGAGAGCGAGGCATGGTTCCGGACCCTGGCCGACAAGTCGGCCGACGTCATGTTCCACTTCGTCCTGCAGCCGTATCCGCACTTCGATTACATCAGCCCGTCGATCGAGGGCATTCTCGGCTATCCGCCGTCCCTCTTCCTCGCCGACTTCACAGAGTTCTTGGCGATCCTCGACGACGAAGGCCGCGACGTGATCAATCGTGCCTTCGACGGCAAGCGATTGCCTGCATCCGCTGACTTCAATTTCCGACATGCCAACGGTTCGACCGTCGTCGGTGAGCTGCAGATCCGATTCTTCGACGGCGGCCTCCAAGGAGTGGGACGAGACGTCACCGAGCTACGTCAACTGCAGGCCAGCCTCGCCGACCTCGCCCTGCGGGATCCGCTGACAGGCCTGGCCAACCGTCGCCTTCTGAAGGAACTTCTCGACACCGACATCGCACGCATGCAACGCAACGGTGCGCCACTGGCAGTCGCGTATCTCGATCTCGACGACTTCAAGATCGTCAACGACGCGCATGGCCACGAAGCCGGCGACATGGTGCTGTGTGAGACCGCTCGTAGATTGCTGAAAACTGTGCGCGGTGCCGACACGGTCGCCCGGCTGGGTGGCGACGAGTTCGTGATCGTCTACGAACCCAACGATTCGAGCTCGGACAACCTCATCCAACGTCTCGCCGACGTACTGGCGGATCCGATACAGGTCACGCTCGGCCAGTCAGTGACTTGTCCGGCGAGCATCGGTGTCGCCGACACCCGCGACACCGGATACGACGCTGCAACGCTGCTGGCAGCAGCAGATGGGGCCATGTATCGCGAAAAGCGAACTCGCCACCGAGCAGCCAGGCGACTCCCACCAGCACGCGATCTGTAGGGGGGCGCAGCGCGGCGTCGGTAGTCTTGTGGGCGATGGACCACGTTCGCTTGATGGCCCAACCGACACTTCAGCGACCGACGATCATCGCCGCGTTTACGGGTTGGAACGATGCAGGCGATGCCGCCAGCAACAGCGTGCGTCATCTCATTGAAGCGTGGAACGCGCAGCCCTTGGCCGAAATCGACCCCGAGGAGTTCACCGACTTCGCGACGGTACGTCCACACGTGCGCCTCACCGCCGGGATGACCCGATCGATCGTGTGGCCAACGGTCGGATTGTGGAGCGCATCGACACCGGGTGGCGACGTCATCTTGTTGCTCGGTCCCGAACCCGCGCTCCGCTGGCGGCTCTTCAGCGAAGAGGTAGTGGGCCTCGCGAGCAGGTTCGGCGCGTCGATGTTGCTCACGCTCGGCGCACTGCTGGCCGACGTTCCACACTCGCGACCGGTTCAGTTGATGGGCACGGCCACCGACCAGACCATCATCGACCGCTTCGATCTTCAACGGTCGCGCTACGAGGGGCCGACGGGGATCGTCGGCGTGTTGCACGACGCGTTCGCGAACACCGACCTGTCGTCCGCCTCGCTGTGGGCCGCAGTACCCGCATACGCGTCGCAGGTGCCGTCGCCCAAAGCTGCGCTCGCGCTCGTCGAACGGGCCTGCGAGATGCTCGGTTGTCCAGCATCGACCCAACGACTGGTCGCCGATGCCGGCGAGTACGACGCCAGGGTCTCGGCATTCGTTGGCGACGACGATGAGTTGATCGGCTACGTTTCACGCCTCGAGTCACTGGCCGACAGCGGCCAGCTGGACAGCGACGACGGCGACGATGAGGACGATGAGGACGATGACGAAGGCACCACCCCTCCCATGGACGCAAGCCGCCTCAACAGCGATGAACTGATGGCCGAGGTCGAGCGGTTCCTGCGCGATCAGGGCGACAGCGCGTCGTAGTCGTCTTCGCTATTGCCCGCGCCACGTCGGCTTGCGTGGTTCATCGAACGCCGTTGTAACCGCTTCACCGTCGATGGCGGCGAACGCCATCGGTCCCCACCATGTCGCACCGGCACACGGCCACGGCAACTCATCGCGCTTGAACCAACCGACACCGGAGGTCTCCAACGGATGGCCCTCGAGGTCGCCCCCGGTGGCATTGCAGTAGAACAGCAACAGGTACATGGCGAAGCGCGTGAAGCCCATCCGCTGACCGTCGATGACAGCAAGCACCTGCATGGGATCGCATTCGATCCCGGTCTCCTCGTACACCTCTTTCACGACGACTTCGGCCGGCGAGTAACCGACATCGGCCCACCCTGTCGGGTACAGCCACACCCCGCTGTCGGCTCGCTTCACCAGCAGAATCTCGCCCGCCTCGTTGCCGACAACCGCGCCGACCGCGACCTTCGGCGTCACATAACCAGGCACTCCCTCGCCAATAGACTCCATCCACTCCTGCACGAAGTGGTCTCGTTCGCGACGAACCTCCAGCGCCTCGTCAGCGGCGCCTTTGATGTCGGCCGCGACGTGAAGGACCTCCTCGAAACGCTCGCGTTCATAGAGGCTGTCGGTGAAGCCGAGTCCGGTGCGGGCGATGGCAGCCAACGATTCGCTCCACCGCACGAGATCCCGGGTGAAGTCGTTGGGCGCGGCGTCGTCGCTCACGATGGCGACCCTACGGCATCCAACAGCGCTCGTTCGATCTCGGAACGGTGGTACGGATCGGTGACCTTGGCGCCCTCGGAAGTACGCACATAGAAGCTGTCGACGACGCTCGGACCGATGGTCTGGACGGTCGCGTGGCGGATATCGAGACCCATCTCGGCAAGGGCCGCGGCGACCCGGTGCAACAGACCGATCGAGTCGGGAGCACGCACCTCGATGACCGTCGCGTTGCTGCTGGCGCCATCGACGAACGCCACCGACGGAGACAGCACCGAGGCCGCGGTGGGACGCTTGCGCCGACGGTAGGTGCGTGCCCGCTCGGCAAGACGCGCGGACAGTGCCAGCTCACCCGCCAGCGCTCGACGAATGTCTGCGGTGATCGCCGCCCAATCGGCACCCTGCGCTGTTTCGGCCGTGCGGAACAACGATGCCGCCATGCCCTGCTCATCACTGTGGGCACGAGCGCCGATGACGTCGATGCCGTGCAGCGCCAGCACGCCGGCGAGTCGCGCGAAGGTTCCCGGGCGGTCGCTGTTGACGACGACGATCCGCGATCCATCAACATCGACAGCCGTCTCCCCCGCTCCCATCATCTCCAGGATCTCAGCGGTCGGGAATGGCGAGCGGCGTTCCTGCCGGGCATCGGCACCGTCGGCCACGCCAAGACGCATGCGAACGCGTTCGACCAGTTCCTCGACGAGCTCGGCTTTCCACGGACTCCATGCGGACGATCCGGTCGCCAGCGAGTCCGCTTCCGTGAGAGCATGAAGCAGGTCGAGGAACATGCCGCTTCCGACAGCCTCAGCCACCATGTCGATCGTCGCCGGATCATCGAGGTCGCGGCGGGTTGCGACATCGGGCAACAGCAAGTGGTGGCGCACCAAACCGACAAGGGACGCGGTGTCGCGGTCGTCGAAGCCCATGCGTGGACCAATCATCGCGACCAGCTCCTCGCCCCGCTCGGTGTGATCACCCGGGTACCCCTTGCCGATGTCATGCAGCAGGGCCCCGATGACCAACAGATCAGGTCGAGAGACACGATCGGCCAGGAGTGCTGCCTGCGCGGCGGCCTCCCACAGATGGCGATCGACCGTGAAGCGATGATATGCGTTGCGCTGCGGCCGCGATCGCACGGGCGCCCACTCCGGCAACATGCGGGTAAAGAGATCCGCCTGATCGAGAGACTCGAGCACGGGTATCGCCCGTGGACCCTCGAGCAGCAGCGCGACCAACTCCTCGGCACCCCCGGTCGGCCACGGTTGCGGCCAGTCGAGTGTGCGTTCGTTGAGGGTTTCCAGGGCGCGTGTGGCGATTGGCGACTGGCTGCGCGCCGCGCCGACTGCCACCTGCAGCATCAGCGTGGGATCGCGCTCTGGCCACACATCGACGCCGAGTTCCACCTCACCGTTGCGCAGGGTGACACCAGACGCGAGCGGGCGTGGCTTCACCGGTCCCTTCTCGGCGCGGGCGACGGCGTGCCACGCTCGATCGAACTGCCACGAAAGCGTGCGCGCCGAAGACGACACCGCCGCCATCAAGTCGTCGGCGGTCCCGAAATGACCGGAGGCGGCGATGGCGTCCTGGTCCTCCAGCCGCAGAATTTCGCCGGCGATCGGTGCGACGCGATGCAACTCGACCCTTGCGTGCAAGAGCGTGTCGTATGCAGCGGCGAGAACCGCTGGAGTCCCGGGGACGATGCCGCGGCCGGCGGCGTCGATCCAACGAAGCTCGTGCATGTCGCGCAATCCGCCGCGGCCTTCCTTGAGGTTCGGCTCCAACAGGAAGGCGACCTCGCCATCGGTGTGATGCCGAGCCAGCCCACGTTCGCGCAGCAGCGAGAGCCACGCGCCCGCGTTGCCTCGCCACGAGCGTCGCGCGTTCTGCAAGACCTCATCCGCCAACGCCTGGTCGCCGGCGATCCACCTGCCAGACAGCATCGTGGTGGCCGACTCGAGCTGCTCCGCTCCGATCGACCACTGCTGATTTGCGGCGCGCACCGCGTGACCCAGATGAATTCCCGTGTCCCAGATCGGATACCAGAGATCGGCGAGACGGGGCTCGATCTTCTCGGCACTTCCACGATGCACGACCATCACGTCGATGTCGCTGTGCGGCGCCATTTCTCGTCGACCGGTTCCGCCCACAACGAGCATGCAGACACCGGCGTGGTCTGCGAAAACATTGGTGTAGAGCTCGACCAACCAAGTGTCGATCGCCGCGGTCCACGTCTCGCACCAAGCCCGGCCGAAGAGGGACTCGTCGGCGAGGAGACGTTCGCGTTCGGCGAGTATCACTGAGGCATTGTGCCGTGCGCGGTCTCACCTGGTCGAGAACGCTGGACACTGCGCCCCTACAATCCCACCGTGCGCCGATCATCGAACCTGTCGATCGGCGTCCTGACACTCACGGTGTTGATGGTGACGGCAGCCAGTTGCACGTCAGATGCAACGAGTGCTCCGACGACGATTCCGGTCAATCCGACTGTACCGGTTCGTCGCACCGACGACGGCGTCTTGACCATTGGCGTCCTGATCCCCCAGGGCAGTGCCAATGCCGACATCGGCGAGGCGATCCGTAGTGCAACGGAGCTCGCCAAGGACAAGATCAACGCTGCTGGCGGCTATCGCGGGCAGGGTGTGGTGTTGGTGCCGGAGGACGAGGGCGTCCTCGGGGTTGGCATCGACCCGGCAATTGCCTCGCTGCTCGATTCGAATGTCGACGCGATCATCGGTCCCGCTTCGTCGACGAATGCGCTCGCCGGACTCGGCGAGATCATCGACGCCGGTGTCGTGGCTTGCTCGCCCACAGCCTCGGCGAGCCTGCTCGACGACTTCCCCGACCACGACCTGTTCTTCCGCACGATTCCATCCGACTCGTTGCAGGCGATTGCAATTGCCGAAGCGGTCGACAACACCGGAGCAAGTGGCGCAACCATCTCGTACATCGACGACGCCTTCGGCCAGCGATTCGCCGATGCAGTCGCCGCGGCGTTGGTGGCCAAGCGCATCGAGCAGAGCAACGCCGTTCCGTTCTCTGCCGACAACGCGTCGATCAAGACTGCCGCCCAAGAGGTCGCTCAGATAGCTGCCGGCGTGGTCGTGGTCATCGGTGACGCGGCTTCTGGCCCGGTCATGCTGGGGGCAATCGACGCGGCCGACGGCAACAGGATGCCTCTCTTCGTGGTCAACGACGCCATTCGCCGTCCGGCGGCCAGTGCCGAGCCAATGAGTGCTTCGTTGGCAAGGCGGGTCAAGGGAATCTCGCCGATCGCGTTCAGTACCGACGCGACGTTCCTCGAACAGGTGGGCGCGACGCCCGACAACCCCAGCCCCTTCGCGGCGAACGCGTTCGACTGCTTCAATCTCATTGCGCTCGCAGCGACCGCGAGCAACTCGACACAGCCTGCAGCCATCGCGGCGGCGATTCCGGGAGTCAGCGACAGTGGCTCACCTTGTACGAACTTCGCCGCCTGCCGTGACGAGATCTTGCTGGGAAACAACATCAACTACGACGGCCCAGGCGGGCAGCTGACGATCAACGGCAAAGGCGAGCTCGCCGGTGCACTGTTCGAGTCGTTCGGTTTCAACGACGCGACCGGTCGCGACGAACACCGGGGATTCGTCGCAGTACGTCCCTAGAAACTGCTCATCAACTCTTCGACGGGAGTCACCATTCCGACATAGAACGGCCCGAACTCCGCGTACACCGCTGAGGCCTCGTCGAAGCGCATCGTGTACACCACCTCTTTGAGATCGTCGGGGTGCACACCGAACAAGGTGACTCCCCACTCGTAGTCGTCGAGACCGGCTGAGCCCGTGATGTATTGAGCGATGCGCCCGGCGAACTTACGACCGCTCGTGCCATGCTCGTGCATCAGTTCGCTGCGGCGTTCGTACGGCAATGTGAACCAGTTGGCGTCGACCCCGCGCTTCTTGCTCATCGGGTAGAAGCACCACGCCGGCATCGCATGGTCGACGTGATTGGGGGGGATCGTGGGGTACAAGCGAGGCCGTTTCATCTCATCCGGCATCTGCGACGCGTATTCGCTGACCTCGCTGAGGCTGACGTACGAATCGACGACATCCAGGCCGCCGCGCTGAACGCCGGTCTGCAGTGCACGCAGCTCGCGGAGATTCTCGTGGATGCACATGAGCGCGATATCGGCCTTGTGGCCGAGCATCGAAATCGTCACGACCTGGCAACCCGCTGCCTCGGCATTCTTGACCGCAGCAACCACGGCCTCCCCATCGAACATCGGTGTGGGTTTGCAGAAAAGGTGGAGTACGCCGACGCCGGTGGATGGCGAGACCGATTCGCTTGTCATGCGCTCAGGCTAGGGCTGCACGCGCTCGGGCGCATAGATGTCGACGATCGATCACTCCGGGATGCGCAACGGAATATGGTTCGTTGTATGGAACCACAAAACAACGCGCGAATTCTCGCCGCCGAGCTGGTGGGCACCCTCGTCTTGATGCTCGGTGGGCCAGGCGTCGCCATTCTGTTGCCGGGGCTCGGGCTGCTACCCGAGGGGGACGCAACGACGGCCGCAGGCCTACTGAAGTTGCTGATCGTCGCGCTCGGCTTCGGCTTCTCGTTGCTGATCATGTGGTACGTGATCGCACCGATCTCCGGCTGTCACATCAATCCGGCCGTCACGCTCGGAATGTTCTTGGCGAACAAGATCGACATGGTTCACGCGGTCTACGCCTGGATCGGTCAGGTTGTCGGCGCCGTCGGAGGTGCTGCCATCATCTTCGGCATCGCCAGCGGCCGCGACGGTTTCGAGCGTGGCCAGTTCGCTGCCAACCTGTGGTCCGGCAAGTACTACGGGCTCGGTTCGACGATCGTGGTCGAGGTGCTGCTGACCGGTTTGTTGGTGATGGTGATGCTGTTCATCTCCACGAAGAGGTTCGCGCTCGGAATGGGCGGTCTTGTTGCGGGATTCACCCTGACGTTGATCTACCTCATCGCCATCCCGGTCGACAACGGCTCGGTCAACCCTGCACGCAGCCTCGGCACCGCGCTGTTCGCCAACTCTCGCACCGATGCGTTGCAACAGTTGTGGGCGTTCATTCTCTTCCCGATGATCGGCTCGGTGCTCGGCGTGATCGTGTGGTTGATGCTCGACGATTCGCGACTCGAGGAAACCGAACTCGACGAGCTGCCGGGCGCGTCGGAGCTGCGCGACATCCTGGGGAGCATCTCGAAGGGCGTCAATGATCCAGGTGATTGATTGGGCGACTGACGCTCACGCCAGCTGGGCCAGTAGATCCGCTCGTCGCTTCGGTCCGAGTGCCGGCTCGGGTGGCCTGTTGTCGCGGTCCTGCCAGACAGCCAAAACGCGGGCGCCGACATCGGCGTCCTTGATCATCGTGTTGGGTGCCGTGAGCAGATTGAGGCTGCGGAAGAACGCCCGCAGCACGACAGCATCGCGTCGCAGCGCGGGCAGCAGACCGTCGCGGAACACGGCGCGCATGAAGGTACGTTGATCAGAGGTGTCGCCATCGGGATCCTCGCCCGCCAGCAGGGCCGATGCCACTCGGCGCGCTTCGGCATCCTGCTCGACACTCGCTCGATACCACGGGTAGATCTCGGCGCGTAGCGCTGCGTCGTAGTCGAGCAACATCTGCGCCGGATTTCCCTGGTTGGCGTCGATCGCTTCCACCATCAGATGCGCGCCCCAGAACGCCGTCGAGCACCCTCGGCCATAGAGCGGGTTGGTGCACAGCACCGCATCGCCAATCGGGGCGAAGCCGGTCGCGACGACATGGCCATCGACCACGAACGTCCGCCACCTGTTGATCAAGCCGGCCATCGCATGCACGGACTCGGTGATCGGCACGGCTCGGCCATCGAGCCATGGCGCTGTCGCCACCAGTTGCCGCGCACACGAATCGAATACGGCGGGATCGGTCAGCCTCTTGCGAAGTTCGTCGTCGTCGGTCGGCGTCGCGAGGGTGACGGAGAACGTGCGGTTGTCGCCGACGAACACTCCGTACTTGAGGTACCCAAGGTCGCCACCGATAGGGCCGGTGCGGGGCGGGTACGCCGCGCCATCGAGCAGGCGGTAGAAGCGGCTGAAGTACACGATGCCCGTGTCGTCGACAGCCTCCTCGATCGGCGCGCACCCGATCTCCTGCAACCACTCGGGCAAGCTGCTGCGGCGACCGGCTGCCACGACGACGAGATCGCTGAATGCCATGCTGTCGTCGGCCAGCCGAACCCCGGTGATGTGTGGCGCGCCTTCGGTCGAGTCCCCGAGCAACCCGGCGACAGCGACCCCGGTTCGGAACTCGACGCGACCTTCCGCCAGCGCGGCGCGACGCAGCACCCACTCGAATGTCGTGCGGCGGCATGCCAGCATCGACAGCTCGTCGTCTGCGGGCTCGCGTTCGAAGTCGACCATTGTCGGTGGAAGGTCGTCGCCGAATCGCATCTCGGTCGCGCCCTCGTCGAGCAACTTTTGGTAGACGTCGGGATAGTCCGACTTCAACACGCGCACCAATCTCGCCAAGAACGCATGACTGTGGCGCACCTGTGGCGCGCCACGACGATCCCAGTCGAAGGCCTCGTCGGCAGAGTGCGGCATCGGCGTGTCGTCGCGCTCGAACACCGTCACGCTGTGCCCCTTGCGGGCCAGCGCCAACGAGGCGCCAAGACCAGCCACTCCTCCTCCGACGACCGCCACTTCCACCCCAGCGACACTAACGGCACACCCGTCGGGGCTCCTCGCGAGGGGAAGCGGCGCGGATCAGGTGACGATGGCGACGGTGGCGGTCACTGCAGCGCCACTGGGTTCGATCGATGCCCATGTCAGGGTCGCAGGTCCCAACGGTGCGTCCGACGGGACCGGCAACTCGATGTGGAACACCACGGACTCGTTCGGGGCGATCAGAATTCCATCGCTGCCGTTGCACTCGAGCAGGTACCAAGCAACCGCTGCGCCGAGCTTCTCCTCGTAGATCGGGCAGTTGAAGTCGGAGATGATCACGGAGTCGCCCGACGCCGTCATCACGACGTCGAACTTCATGACCTCGCCGGCGCGAACGGTCGACCCCGCCTCGAGTGTGATCTGAAGATTTTCGGGTAGATGGGGAAGCCCGTCGGCTTCGATCGCGGCAAACGGCGCGACCAATAGTCTCCCGGGACCCGCTGGTCCGTTGGGCGGATCACACCCGTTCGGCTGAAGCGGACCGCCGACCGAGAACGGCACGATCACAACCCCACCACCGATGCTCAACATGAACTGCGACGATTCACTGCCGCCGCACACATTGCTGGCGATCGGTCCGAGGAGGGAGACCGCCCAACTATCCGGCTCGAGCACGATCGGCTCACCCGGTTGGGACAGGACAGCAGGATCGGTGCTCGAGACGACGTTGCTGCCATCGAGGAACGCGACATCGGGCACTCCGCTGACCTGGCACGGCGTCGCGCCCTTGTTGCGAACGTGCAGCGATCCGTACACGGTGCCCATCGCACCATCAGCGCTCGGCACGACGTCGAGGTCTCCGTACGTACAGGGATCGGCCGCCGTCAGCGTCGTCGGCAGCGTTTCGGCGAATGCGACTCGCTGATTCGGTCTCATCGGCTGACGGAGGAAGTCGAAGCGCTGTGGAGGATCGAGGCGAGCGAGCTCGACCGTGCTGCCGGTCAGCCGAACAAGGATGCTCCCATCGAGATCGCTTGCGGCGACCTGCCACCCGTCGGTCAAGGAGTACCACGAGCCGGATCCGTCGGCGGCCAGAACCGCTACGACGGGTTCGGTCGGCGTCGGGCTGTCGGAGGTCGGATCGTCCGGCGGGCCGACGGTGGTCCACACCACCGCACCGCCATGAGACGAGGGGGCAGGTGGCGCGCCGCCGCCGCCAGTTCCCGGCGACGTCGGATCGCGATCGATCGTGAGTTGCCAGTCGTGCTTGCCATCGGGATCGCGGACAGTCAACTCACCACTCGACAAGTCACCCGCGATCGGCGCGACGGTGTGAGCCGGCCGGCCCAGGGCAGTCGGCGCACCCGTCGAATCGACATAGCCGAGCAACGTCTCACCCGTGCGACGATCGATGATCCCATCCGCGCTGTGCCCGAGCACACCGCGCGGAGCTTCAGCGAATTCGACCGCAGCGATGGGGGCCGATGCCACGACCTGACCGGCCCGATCACCTGAGAGGGCAATGGCATCGAGCGACATCTCGGTGCCATCGCCCTGCACGACTCCATACAACACATCGCCGGGTCCCGCAGCGATCTGGCCGGCCGGTTGTACATCCAGGAGAACGGGTTGTGGCGACACGCTGGGAGCGAATGGATCGATCACGGTTGCGGTCGGGGTGTTTACGTCGACAGAGACGATTCGCGAGTCACCGATCGCCACAAGCGGAATGTCGGTCTGGTCGGTCATGCCGAGGAATGCCGTGGCCGGATATGCAGGCGGCAGGGCGTCGTGGCGCACAGCGATCGAGCCGGCGGTGACCGGAGTAATGGGTGGTGTTGTGCCGCGAGGCTCGGTCGTGGCGGGTGAGCTCGTCGTCGCGGCTGCGGTCGACGGTGCGAGGGTCTCAGTCGGCGGATTGGTTCCGGGTACCAGCCGGTGGCTCTCGCCGTTGTTGACGTTGACGATCAGCGCAATGGCGGCAGCTGCAGCCAGCACCGCTGCAACACCGATCGCCACCCACCGGCGGGCACCTACGCGGTGACACGGCGAAACCACCGTCGGGCCGTCATCGAAACGAAGGCGCTCAAGGCCGGTCTCCATGCGAGCAGCGGCCAGTTCCGCGGCATCAGCACGCGCTGCGGTCGCTGCGCGCCGGCCAATTTCATCGATCGTTGTCATCGAGCACCTCCTCGGCACCGAGGGTCGCGGCCAGCGACTGGCGCGCCATGAACAGCGAGGTCTTCACCGTGCCACTGGCGACGCGGAGGATGTCAGCGATCTCGGCAATCGCTAGGTCCTCGACGTAGTACAGGACGATCGCTGCGCGCTGCCGCTCCGGCAGTGCCCTGACGGCCGACCAGAATGCGGCATCAGACACCTCGCCTGCAGCCACGAACGGATCCGGGGCGAGTCGTGACATCGCCACCGTCTCGCGCGCTTGGCGACGATGGGCGTCGATCGTCAAGTTGATGAGCACCCTTCGAACCCAGGCGCCCGGTCGCTCGAGCGCGCCCACCGTTCGCCAATCCCGGTACGCCCGCGCGAGGGCTTCGTGAGCCAGGTCGGCGCCGATCTCGCGGTCGCCCGTCATCGTCGTTGCCAGGGCGATGAGCGGCGACAATTCCTGCCGGTAGAGCCTCTCGAAGCTGGCTGCGCCCGTGGAGGCTTCGGCTTGGCGCGCCATGATCACATTCGAACACACGCAGGAAGGCGCTCGCCGGTTGATCGAGGTGAAAAACGACTGTGGCTTTCGTCCTCCAGTTGCCGGATTAGCACTCGCCGGTCTAGAGTGCTAGCACTCTCGCACTGTGAGTGCGAATGACATATCCCCTCATTGTGGAGGCACAAAGTAATGGCGAAAATGATCGCATTTGACGAGCAGGCTCGTCGCGCACTCGAAGCTGGCATGAACAAGCTCGCCGACGCGGTGCGCGTCACCCTGGGGCCAAAGGGCCGAAACGTCGTCCTGGAAAAGAAGTGGGGAGCGCCCACCATCACCAACGACGGGGTGTCGATCGCCAAGGAGATCGACCTCGAGGACCCATACGAGAAGATCGGCGCTGAGCTGGTCAAAGAAGTCGCCAAGAAGACCGACGATGTTGCCGGTGACGGCACCA
>JBDTWJ010000107.1:0-12793 GCA_040006755.1 Ilumatobacteraceae bacterium
ACGAGCGGTCCGTCGACGAACACATCGGGGTCGTAGCCATCGGCCAGCACCCTGGCGGGGTCGAAATGACCGACGAGACGAGCCGGAGTCAGCTCCGCGTTGCCCTCCACGAACTCGAATCCGAACCCGAGCTCGTCGGCCACGGCGCGCAGCAACGTGCTCTTGCCGGTGCCGGGAGGGCCTTCCAACAGCACATGACGATCCGCTGCCAGAGCCGCAACCACCAGTTCGACCTCGCGCTCGCGTCCGACGACGCGACGCAGCACCCGCTCGACCAGAGCGGCTGCATCAGCCATCGATCATCCGTAGACCAGCACGCCGCGGATGTTCTTGCCGGCGTTCATGTCGGCGTACCCGTCGTTGATCCCTTCGAGCGGGTACGTGCGTGTGACGAGCCCGTCGAGGTCGAGTTGGCCCTGGGTGTACAGCTCCATCAACATCGGGATGTCCTTGCGCATGTTGGCCGAGCCGAACAGCGAGCCGACCAACTGCTTCTCCTGCAGGGTCAGCAAGACCGCAGGGATCGAGATGGTCTGTTCGGTCACCGGATGCACGTTGGTCACAACGATCCTGCCGCCTTTGCTGGCAAGCCAGAACGCCTTGCCCAGCGCCTCACCGCTGCCCACACCCATCGTCATGATGACCTTGTTGAAGCCCCGGTCCCATGTGCTGGTGCTCAGGTCCGCCATCGCATCGTCGATTGACGCGTACGTGTGCGTCGCACCAAACTCCATCGCCTTCTCGCGCTTGAACTCGACCGGGTCGATGGCTGCGATCACCCGCGCGCCCGCCAACTTGGCTCCTTGGATGGCGTTGGAGCCGATGCCGCCGGCGCCGACGATAGCCACCATGTCGCCGGGCTGCACTTGCGCGGAGTAGACCGCCGAGCCCCAACCGGTGACGACTCCGCAACCCAGGAGGCAGGCGCGATCGAGCGGCCATTCCTTGTCGATCTTCACACAGCTGGCTTCGTTGACAACCGTGTCATGAGCAAACGTACCGAGACCGCCGATGGCCAGCCGCAGATCCTGGCCGCGAGCGTGATGACGGGTCGTTCCGTCGGACAACTGCATGCCGGTAGCAGTGACGCCACCGAGGTCACACAGATTGGAATGACCGGACGCACAGCTGGGGCAACGTCCGCATGCCGGCAAGAACGAGAACACGACGTGATCGCCTGCCTGCAGTGAGGTGACGTTGTCGCCGACCTCGGTGACCACCCCGGCACCTTCGTGCCCACCGACGCATGGAGGCTCGCCGGTGATGCCGGCGAGGTCGCCGGTCACCACATGCTCGTCGCTGTGGCACATACCGCTGGCAGCCATCTTGACCAACACCTCGCCGGCCTTTGGCGGGTCGAGATCGATCTCCTCGACACTCCACGGTGTGTTTCGCTCCCACAGGATCGCGGCTTTGCTCTTCACAAGAGACCCCCAAGTTGTACTTGCTGTGCCGCTGACCATAGTGGCAAGGCGGTTCCCTGCAACATCTGTAGAAATCGGTGATCCGTCTAGGCTTCGGTGACGAATATGGTCGTCCGCAGACTCTGAAAGCACACTGTGACAAGCGAAGAACTTCCTCCCGAAATTGGCGCACTGCTGGCATCGCTCACCGAAATGCCGCCGTCGAACGATGTGACGAAGGTGATCGCCGCCGCGCTGACGCAGCGACCGGCCTACCCGTTGCAGACGGCGCCCACCGACAACGAGGCTGCCGCATTCGCTCGGGCAATCGACGACGTTCAGCACACGCTCACCCTGCTGAGCGCCGACGATTGGAACACGCCATCTGTCAACGGACTCACCGTCGGCGAACTGGTGGGTCACCTCATCGGCACGCAGTTGGGGATGGCGAGCGAACTTGGGCTCGGGGGCGACACACCCGCATCATCCGACCACATCGAGTCAACGCGAGACTCCATCGCGGCCGTAGCGGTGGCGAGCCCCGCGGCTGCCGCCGCCGAGTTTGCCAGAGTCAGCAACGTGTTGACGGACCATCTGTCGCAGCTCGACGCGCAAGGGCTTGCGGTGGTATCGCGTTTCGGAGACACCGCAGCGAAGATCAGCTTTCTGCTGGTCGTGAGGATGTTCGAACTTTGGACGCACGACAACGATCTGCGCCGCGCGGTCGGGTTCGACACCGTCGAACCGGACGCCGACCGGCTGTGGATGATGACCCACACCGTGATGCCGGAGGTCGATCGGATCGGCGGGGATCGGCTGCGGATCGTCTTGACCGGAGCGGGAGGCGGAGTGTGGCCGGCGTCGGCTGACGAGATCGCCGAGATCGCCGTCGACTCCGTCGCGTTCTGCCGGCGAGTGGCCAATCGCACGCCGATCGCCGGCCTGCACGCGGAGATCACCGGCGATCTTGCGGCAGCCAACGAGACCCTCAGCGCCCTGGCAACCCTTGCGCTCGACTGAGGGGGACCAAACCCACATGACGATGACTATCGTTCGGCCCGTGAACACCGTGTCGTCGACCGGTCCCACCGACGGCGGCCTGGTCGCGCGAATCGCGGTAGGCGACGATCGTGCCCTGCAGACCGTCTACGAGCGGTACTCGCCGCTGGTCTACGGGCTGGCACGGCGGGTCACTGCATCCACGGCTCTCGCCGAAGAGATCACCCAGGAAGTGTTCGTTTATCTGTGGCAGAACCCAGACCGATTCGATGCCGACAAAGGTACATTGCGCGCATTCCTGGGCGCGCTCACCCATCGGCGCGCCGTCGACGAGGTGCGGCGCAACACGCGGCGCGCGGCTCGGGAGGATCGAGTTGGCAGCGATGCCACGAACCTGGCGCTGTTGGAGATCGGCAATGACCTCGAGCGATCGCAGACGGCCGGCCGAGTGCGTGCAGCGGTGTCAGGTCTGCCCGACGATCAGCGCGAGGCAGTCCTGTTGGCGTATTTCGGTGGGTGTACCTTCCGTCAGGTAGCCGAGCGGCTCGGAATTCCCGAGGGCACGGCAAAGTCACGGCTACGGCTCGGTCTCAGCAAGCTGGCAAGCCTCCTCGAAGGCGTGGCGTGAACCGACGACGAGATCTTGCACTGCTTGCCGAATTGCATCGCAGTGCTGCGCGGCGCTTCAGTCTTCGGCTGAATCCGCCAACCGCAACTCGGTCGGCGGCGGGGCGTCACCGACGAGGTGCAGCACTTGCACAGCACGCGTCATCGCGACGTACAGCAGCCGAGCACCCAGTGCTGATCCGTCGAATATCCAGTGAGCGTTGACAACAACGACACCGTCGAATTCGAGCCCCTTCACAGCTTCCGGCGTGAAGATCGGTACATCGTTGTAGGCCAGGTCATGGACATGGTCGACGCGCCGCAAATCATGAGCAGCCAGGGCTTCGCCGATGGCTTCATGCAGTGCCGCAGGCGCCACGACACCCGTGTTGTGATGCCGGTGCCGCACCTCCGCAACTTCTGCCGCAACGGCCTCGAACAGGTCGGGAGTTGGCACGACGCGCACGACCGGCGCTCCGCCCTCGAGCCGCACACTGCGGCTCGGTTCGCTCAACACATCGGTAAACGGCAGCAGTCGGTTGGCGGCATCGAGGATCGGCCCGGGCACGCGGTAGCCGATCGTCAACACGGCGACCTCGGCAGCAGTGGCGCGGATGTGTGACATCACTTGGCTCCAATCCTGCTGGCCGGCAGGAGTTGTGGATTGCGCCAGGTCGCCGAGGATCGTCATCGACCCTTGCGGGCTGCGGCGGCCGATGACTCGCAGCGAGACCGCTGAATGATCCTGCGCTTCGTCGACGATCACGTGACCGAACGTGAACGGCGTGCCGTTGAGCATCGAGTTGGCCTCGTCGACCAGGAACTGATCGGCGACTGTCCACCGGCGACGTTTGCCGGACGGTCCCGGCAACAGCTTGTCGACCGCCCTGATCGGCTGCTGCATCGGCCACGCCTTGCCCACCGCGGCACGGAGCTCGGGCGAACGCTCCCACAGGTCGTCGCGGTCGGTGCGCCGAAGCAGCTCGCGTTGCACCAACCCCTTCAAACCATCTCGACGCTTGTTGACCGGTGTCACTCCTTGGAGCGCCTCGTCGACCCACCCAGCGAACTCATGGGCGCTGATGGTCACGGTCCTCGCGCCGATCGGCAGTCGCAGTTCTTCGGTCGGCCGCACCACATGCCCGACGCTTGCTTCGGCGAGGCGGTCGAGCATCTCGGGCGCACCCTTCCAACGCCGCGTCGCATCGTCGTCGGTCCCCGTGATCTCGACCTTCGGTACGCAGATGTCGAGTGCCGTGCGCTGCTGCACCAATCGCTCCCCGAGTGATGGAAGAACGTTGGCGATGTAGTCGAGGAACACCGTGTTGGGTCCCACGACCAACACACCGGTGCGGGCCAGGCGGCGGCGGTGCTCGAACAGCAAGAACGCGGCGCGGTGCAGACCGACAGCCGTCTTCCCCGTGCCCGGCCCGCCCTGCACCACGAGGCACTGATCGAGCGGGGCGCGGATCACGACGTCCTGTTCGGCCTGGATCGTCGCGACGATCTCGCGCATCTCACCGGTGCGCGCCGCTCCGATCTCGGCGAGCACCGGATCAGGAACGCCCGTGGCCGTGACCGAGTCGGGATCGTCGAGCTGCTCGTCGAGGTACGCCGACAGCTCGCCGTCGACCATCGTGAACCGGCGGCGATGGCTGAGGCCCAGCGGGTCGACGCCGGTCGCCCTGTAGAACGGGGCCGCGACCGGTGCTCGCCAGTCGACGACCACCGAATCGTGGGCGTCGTCCTCGATGTGCCGCCGGCCGATGTACCACTTGTCAGCGGACTCGTCGGTGATCCGGCCGAAGAAGTCTCCCGCGCCCGGGCTGTGCAGGTCTTCCAGCGCCTCGGCCACGGTCACTTCCACGTACTCCGACGTGATCGCGTCGGCGGATGCCGACGGATCGACCGCGCGGAACCGCTGGATCATCGAGTCGCGGCACCGCCGGGCGAAT
This sequence comes from Ilumatobacteraceae bacterium, assembly GCA_040006755.1. GTDB lineage: Bacteria > Actinomycetota > Acidimicrobiia > Acidimicrobiales > Ilumatobacteraceae > JAENVT01. The sequence goes on from JBDTWJ010000107.1 coordinate 4,964, forward strand.
GTCAGGTGATCTCGTTCGGCGACAAGTTCGGGAAACAGGTCAGCATGCACGGGGTTGATCACTCTAGCGTGCGGTACCTCATCGACCTGCGGGCGACCCTGCCACCTGCAACCGGTACCATCGACCCATGGAGAACGAAGACATCGTCGAAGCAATTGCCGACGAGGACGCCATCGAGGAAGAACTGTTGATCGAGGAGATCTCGATCGACGGAATGTGCGGCGTGTACTGAGCGTGTCGCTCCTCGACACACCGCTCGAGCTCGACCCGCAGGTCGCGTTACGCCCTGAGCCATTCGGCGCGCTCGCATACCACTACGGAACGAGGCGATTGGTCTTCATGAAGCATCTGGATGTCGTCGCGGTCGCTCGACAGCTCTCCGCGCATCCGTCGCTATCGGCGACACTCGAGGCGTGTGGAATCGCCCGTCCGCGCTGGCCCTCGTTCGCCAAGGCCTTCGCCTCCCTCAACGAATCGCAGATCGTCCGTGAGCGCCCAGTCGCTGGTTGAGCAGCTGAAGGGTGGGCTCGATGCGCCCATCTGCCTGACGTGGGAGCTGACGTATGCGTGCAATCTGCAATGCGTGCACTGCCTGTCGTCGAGCGGGCGACGCGATCCACGCGAGTTGACCACGAGCGAGGCAAAGCGTGTGCTCGACGAGCTACGCGATCTGCAGGTGTTCTACATCAACATCGGTGGAGGTGAGCCGATGGTTCGACGCGACTTCTTCGAGCTCGTCGACTACGCCATCAACCCTCCCGCCGGTGGCACGGGTATTGGCGTGAAGTTCTCGACCAACGGCGCCTTCATCGACGGCGACAATGCGCGGCGGCTGGCCGCTATGGACTACCTCGACATCCAGATCAGCCTCGATGGCATCGACGCCGTCACCAACGATCCCGTTCGCGGCGCCGGCTCTTTCGAGATGGCCCGCCATGCAATGGACAACCTCGCAGCAGCCGGGTTCGGTCCCTTCAAGATCAGCGTCGTCGTCACTCGGCACAACGTCGACCAGCTGGACGAGTTCAAGGATCTCGCCGACTCGTACGGGGCCCAACTGCGCGTGACGCGGCTTCGACCGAGTGGGCGCGGCGCTGACACATGGCACGATCTGCACCCGACCAATTCACAACAGCAACAGATCTACGACTGGCTGCTTGCCAAGGGCGAATCCGTGTTGACCGGTGATTCCTTCTTCCATCTCAATGCCCTGGGCGCGAGCCTCCCGGGTCTCAACATGTGCGGCGCGGGCAGGGTCGTCTGCTTGATCGACCCCATTGGCGACGTGTATGCCTGCCCCTTCGTGATCCACGATCAGTTCAAGGCCGGCTCGGTGCGCGATGCGGGTGGATTCGCTCAGGTCTGGAAGCACAGCGACCTGTTCCTCGAGCTTCGCGAGCCGCAATCGGCAGGAGCCTGCGCAAGTTGCGGTAGCTACGACGCCTGCCAGGGTGGGTGCATGGCGGCCAAGTTCTTCACGGGATTGCCACTCGACGGGCCTGACCCCGAATGCGTCAGCGGCCATGCCGACATCGCCCTCGGCGCCGTGCGTGTCGAGCTCACCCCCCGTCCCTCACTCGACCACTCGCGGCAACGCACAACTCGAACATTGTCGCTCTCAGGTCGCTGAGCGACGTTCCAGCGACACAGTTCGGGCTGCCGTAAGGTTGAGGATCGCCGCCGCACTCGCGCTCGTTCCTCTGGCATACCTGCTGGGCACGTTTCCCAGTGCGGCGATGGTCGCCCGATCGCGAGGCGTCGACATCCTTCAGAAGGGCTCGGGCAACCCTGGCGCCTCCAACGTCGCACGTGTCCTCGGCACCCGTTGGGGAGCCCTTGTCTTCCTGCTCGACGCCGTGAAGGGAGCGCTTCCCGCGCTCGCCGGTGTTGCCCTCGACACCAGACCTGGTGCGTACCTCTTGGTGACAGCCGCCGTCGTGGGCCACATGTTCCCAGCCACTCGCAGGTTCCGTGGCGGCAAGGGCGTCGCCACCATGGGGGGTGCCATGCTGGCGTTGCATCCGCTGACGTCGCTCGTTCTCTTTGCCGTTTGGGTCGTGGCTCGCATGGCAACGGGCAAGGCGTCATTGGCCTCACTGATCATCACGGTGGGACTCCCGATCGGGATCGCCGTGGGGGGTGCACCGGCCTGGGAGATCGTCTACGTCATCGCGCTCTGCGGCTTGGTGCTCGTCCGTCACATCGAGAACATCAAGCGGCTGATCGCTCGGCGCGAGCTCTCGGCCAACAGCCACCCATGAGACGCGCCAACGCCAAGCAAGGCTCATATCTGTGATGAAGCTCGTGACTCCGATGACGCTCGGCCGATTCGAGGCGCCGAGCCGAGTGATGTTCGGCCCGCACGTCACCAACCTCGGCGACGACGATCGCCGGTTCACGCCTCGACACACGACGTACTACGCGCGTCGCGCCGCTGGGGGTTGCGGAGTCATCGTGACCGAGGGTGCCAGCGTTCACGACAGCGACTGGCCTTACGAGCGGGCGCCATTGGCGAGCCGATGCGCGCCGGGTTGGAGCAGCATCGTCGACGCCTGTCACGAACATGGAAGCTTGGTGATCGCATCGCTCGACCACGCCGGCGGGCAGGGCAGCAGTGCCTACAACCAACTGCCGCTGTGGGCGCCTTCGAGGGTCCCCGAGGTGAACAGCCGCGAGACGCCCAAGTGGATGGAGGCAGCTGATATCGAGGTGGCGATCGTGGGTTTTGCCGCCTCCACCGAGCTGGCCATCGCCGCCGGGTGCGACGGTGTGGAGATCAACGCAGGTCAGCACAGCCTCGTGCGCCAATTCCTGTCGGGCCTCACCAACCATCGAGACGATCCGTGGGGTATCGACCGCCTGCTGTTCGCCCGACAGGTGATCGCGGCGGCTCGCCTGCACACGCCGCTGATCGGGCTTCGGCTGTGCTGCGACGAGCTTGCGCCGTGGGCCGGAATGACACCCGACGTGGCACCAGAGATCGCCAAATCCCTTGTGGCCGCAGGCGTCGATTACCTCGTGGTCGTGCGCGGATCGATCTACTCCACGGAGAAGACACGGCCCGATTTCCACGAGCCACAGGGCTTCAACATCGACGTCTGTCGCGCCGTCAAAGCCGCGCTGCCCGACACGCCGGTGTTCCTCCAGGGATCGGTTGTGGAGTTGGGGCAGGCGGAGTGGGCCATCAACGAACTCGTGTGCGATGGCGTGGAGATGACACGAGCCCAGATCGCCGACCCCGACATGGTGACAAAGCTGCGGTCGGGGCTGGCCCACACGGTTCGCCCGTGCATCCGCTGCAACCAGACCTGCCAAGTGCGCGATGCCAGGAATCCGATTGTCAGCTGCGTCGGCGAGCCATCAGCGGGACGCGAGTCGGAGGACCCAGATTGGTATGCGCCGACAACTCTTCCGCGGCGCGTCGTGATTGTCGGCGGCGGTGTTGCAGGCCTGGAAGCGGCACGAGTCGCGGCGACACGAGGACATCACGTCACGGTCATCGAGCGTGCCCCGCACGTGGGTGGCATGGTGGCGATTGCAGGGCCCGGTGCCGCACTGGCAGCGTGGTTGGAGTCGGAATGCCGTCGGCTCGGTGTCGAGATCTCAACATCCGTTTCGTCGATACCAGCAGGCGACGTGATCATTCAATGCACAGGATCACAACCGGGCCATCGCGACTACGACATCGATGTTCGTTCGGTGGTCATCGACATCGCCGACGTACGGCGAGGCGTGACGTTGCCCGCGGGACCGATCGCGGTGTTCGACCCGGTTGGCGGGCCGATCGCCATCGCCCTCGCCGAAGAGCTGGGCGATCGGGCGATCCTGATCACCCAGGATCACATCGCGGGCAACGAACTGTCACGTACCGGCGATCTCGCCCCCGCCAACGTCCGGCTTGCACAGTGCGGGGCAACCATCGTGCGACGGTCGCTCCTGCGAGCTGTTCGAGCCGGAGAGATAGCGGTAGAGGATCGGTTCAGCGGCGAGCGGCGCACCATTGCCTGCGCTGCATTGGTCGACTGCGGATTCCGCCTGCCTGACGAACCGTTACCGCAGGCCAACCTGCTGGCGGGCGACTGCACTGCACCGCGCACGATCTACGAGGCGGTGCTCGAAGGTCGACGCGCCGCAACGGCTGTTGACGACGTCGGCGACGCTCGTGGGACAGTTGTCACCGACCCGCCCAGTCCGATGACCGACGATGAGCTGTCGCGATGAATAGCCTCGACACGGCATGACCTCAACCCTGCGGAGCGACCGCACTCGTGTTCGACCCGCTGCTGTCCTATGGGACATGGATGGCACGCTCGTCGACACCGAACCGTACTGGATCGAGTGCGAGTTCGAACTGGTCGAGGCGCACGGCGGCACGTGGAGCTACGACCACGCGCACGCCATCGTCGGCAGCGACCTGATGGAGTCGGCGCGCTACATCCGCGAGCACGGCGGCGTCGACCTCCCGGCCGGGGAGATCGTCAACCAGTTGCTCGATGGGGTGATCGCGCGCGTGCGACGCAAGGTGCCGTGGCGTCCCGGTGCACGCGATCTGCTTGCCGAATTGCGCGTCGAGAGCATTCCCTGTGCATTGGTGACGATGTCGTGGCGGCGGTTGGCCGATGCCATCGTCGGCGAGCTACCCCGCGGCTCGTTCGCGGCAACGATCGTCGGCGACGAGGTGCGACGCGGCAAACCGCATCCCGAGCCATACCTCGCGGCGGCGAAAGCACTGAACGTCTCGGCACGTGACTGTGTCGCATTGGAGGATTCCCCCACCGGTCTGCGTTCGGCCACGGCAGCCGGCTGCCAGGTGATCGCCATCCCGCACATCGTCGACGTACCGCGCAGCCGTACCCATCGGACGGTCGAATCCTTGACCGACCTTCGTGTCGACAACCTCATTGAAGCGAATTCGCGAAACGACAAGAAATCTCGCCGCCGTGGTCCAGCGCTCCTGGCCGCGGCCGTGCTGCTGGCAGCAGCAGGCGTTGGAGCACTGGCGATACGTAACGATCCGGCGCCACCACCTCCGCTCGACATCCCGATCAACGCATGGGTCCCGTATTTTTCACTGCAGGATGCCGAGGCGACGCTCGCGACAAAGGGTCGCTTGCTGAACCAGGTGTCGCCGGTCTGGTACTTCGCGCACGGGGCAACCAGCATCACGGTCGACTCTCACCTGACCCCCGAGGCGACCGCGCAGTTCATCTCGGCGGTGCGCGCTGCCGGCGCGAAACTCGTGCCTTCGATCGTCGATGTCATGCCCGCCGGTGGAATGGCCGCAATGCTCGCCGACCCTGCGTCTCGCGCTGCACATGTCACTGCCATCGCGGATCTGGCTGCGACCAACGGCTTCGACGGAATCGACATCGACTACGAGCAGTTTGCCTTCGCCGACGACCGGACCACCTGGTCAACCACGCGTCCGTCATGGATCGACTTTGTCAGCGAGCTCGGTCGCCGGCTGCATACAGACGGCCGCACGTTGTCAGTCAGCGTCCCACACATCAAGGACGGGGAACGCACCGACAACAGCGGCTACTGGGTGTACGACTACGCGGGAATGTCGTCGCACGTCGACCAGATCCGGATCATGGCGTATGACTACTCCACCAACAAGGCCGGCCCGGTTGCTCCGATGTCGTTCGTCAAACAGGCGATCTCTGCTGCGAAGAAAGCCGTCGGGGACGACAGCAAGCTGGTGCTGGGCGTAGCGTTGTACGGATACAACTGGCCGATCGCTACGGTTGGTACCTGTCCAGCCACCAAAGAGGGAAAGACCAGCGTGAGCCAACGGAACGTCGATGAATTGCTAGCCAAACGGGGTGCCACGCCGTTGCACGATCCAGCCACGGGCGAAGCCTCGTTCACGTATCAGCTCGAAGTCACAGACGGCTCGACAACGTGCACCCAGACCCGGGAAGTGCACTACGTCGATGCCCAGGGCGCGCGCGAACGCGTTGACCTCGCGCGCACCGAGCGACTCGGCGGTGTCTCACTCTGGGCACTCGGCTTCGATTCGGCTGCGACGTGGGACCACATCGAACAACTCGCACGCGTTCCAGGCGCAACGACCTCGGTGGCACCATGACCACCTATGGCCTGATGTTCCGCAGGGAATGGCCTGCCGACCAACTCCTCGACTACGCGCGCCAGGTCGAGGCGCACGACCTCGACGAGATGTGGGTCGTCGAGGATCTCAGCTTTCATGGCGGATTCACCCAGGCCACCGCCGCGCTTGCTGCGACCAGCCGCATCACGGTCGGCATTGGAATCGCTCCGGCAGTCGTTCGAAACGTGGCATACACGGCGATGGAGATCGCAACGCTCGCCCAGATGTTCCCCGGCCGCTTCCACATGGGCTTCGGCCACGGAGTTGATTCTTGGATCGAGCAGGTCGGTGCTGTGCCGCAGTCGTGGCTGTCGTCGCTGCGCGAAGTCGTGGTCAATATCGAGCAGTTGCTGGCCGGCGACAAGGTGACGACGCACGGTTCGCACGTACACCTCGACAATGTCCAGCTGTTTCATCCCGCGCGAGTCGTGCCGCCGATTTCACTGGGTGTACGCGGTCCGAAGTCGATGGCGCTGGCTGCGGAGGTCGGAGCCGGGGTGATCTTCGCCGAGTGGTCAGGGCCGCGTTACCTGCAGCAGGTACGCGCCCAGATCGGCGAAGGCCCGAAGTTTACTGCATTCGTGCAGGCCAGCGCCGACGTCGCCGCGCTGGAAGCGATGATGGCGGAGAAGATGGCGCTGCCGCGATTTGCAGCGCAGCTCTCCGCGTACGGCGACGAGGCCGTGCCACTCAACGAGCTCGTCATAGCCGGCGACCCTGTCACGTGGGTCGAACAGGCCCAACGATGGGTCGCCGCGGGAGCCAGCAGCGTGGTCTTCTGTCCCCTACCGACCGATCCCATGGAGCTGCCACTATGACCATCGATGCTGATCGACGCGCAACCCTGTCGACCCGACGCGAAGAGATCGCTGCTCAGTACCTCGCTCCCAAAAACAACCGACCGACAAGCACCGCGCGCGGCGTGCACCACATCGCCCTCATCTGCAGCGACGTCGAGCGCACGGTGCAGTTCTTCCAAGGCGTGCTCGGATTTCCGTTGATCGAGATGTTCGAGAACCGTGACTACGAAGGATCGACGCACTTCTTCTTCGACATCGGCAATGGCAACACGCTCGCGTACTTCGACCTGCCCGGCCTCGACCTCGACCCCTACGAAGAGGTGCTCGGCGGCAAGCACCATCTTGCCATCTCGGTCGAACGATCCACATGGGAACGCCTGAAGGCACAGCTCGAGGAGCAACACATCGAAGCGGCGCAAGTCGACGGTTCATCGCTGTACTTCCGCGGGCCCGATGGCGAACGGCTCGAACTCATCAGCGATCCTCTGTTGGAGATGTACGGCAAGCCGGTCGGCTGAGCCTGCGGGAATAGTTGTTGACGCAACTATGTTGTACCGGCCATGACCATCGCAGTTCAGAAAGCCGCTGATCGTTTCCACACCGAGATCGATTGGCTCGACTCGAAGCATTCCTTCAACTTCGGCGGTCACTACCGCGAGGGCGACGGCGGGCATGGTTTGCTGCTGGTCAACAACGACGACAAGGTGGCCGGCGGCGGCGGTTTCGGCACCCATGGCCACCGAGACATGGAAATCGTCACGTGGGTGTTGTCGGGCAAGTTGGCTCACCAGGACAGCGAGGGCAACAACGGCGTGCTGTACCCAGGGCTGGCCCAGCGAATGTCGGCGGGCCGCGGCATCCGTCACAGCGAGATGAACGCCAGCGATACCGAGCCGGTGCACTTCGTGCAGATGTGGG
>JBDTWJ010000108.1:0-12522 GCA_040006755.1 Ilumatobacteraceae bacterium
GCAACCTCGGATGTCGTTCGCGGAGTGTGACGAAGTTCGATGCCATGTCGACATCACTGATCTTGCGCATCGACCCCGGTTGTTCGCGATAGCGGCCGACGATCGAGCGAACCAGATCGGCGCGCTGCCCGCGCTCGGCGACCGTCAGCCAAAGGTCGTAGTCCTCCCACCCGTACAAGCCGTCGGCCGTCGAGTATCCGCCGAGCTCTAACCACTTGTCGCGACGGAACATAGACATCGCGTCGATGAACGCGCCGTGCACCAGCAGATCGGGATCCCACGGCAGGTGACTGGTGAGTCCCAGCGAACCCGTCGTGTCGAATCGCTCGAGGATGCCATAGGCGGCAACGACGTCCGCTGGTGCAGCCGAGAGATGGTCGAGCAGCCGGCGTAGTCCCGTGGGGTACAGCATGTTGTCGGCATCGAGGGCGAACACGTACGGCGCTCTGGCACGACGGAAGCCGGTGTTGCGGGCGACGGGCAGTCCCCCATTAGCGGCTCTCGCGACCAACTCGATCGGAAACCACTCGAACTCGTCGAGCAATCGTCCTGCAGCGGCCCGCGAGTCGTCCGTCGAGTGATCATCGACGATGATCAGCTCCGTCCGTGGTCCGGACGCGCCGCTCGCACCGACCACCGACCGCACAGCATCAGCTAGATAATGACCTTGATTGAAGAGCGGGATGACGACCGAGACCTCAGAATCGAGAGGCTCGCACGACTGCCAGGCCGGTGTCGAGATCACGTCGAGGTGGTCTGGGTCGCCATGCTCGACGAGGCTGATCGAACCCTCGATGGATCGCGTCAGTTGCAGCTGGGCGACGTACGCAGCCTTCAGTTCGCTCGCTGTCTTGCGAACCTGATCGGCGTTCGCCGTCGACTCCGCCGGCCTCGAGCGTTTCGGTTTGCGACTCGGTCTCATGCGTGTCTCACCTCGTGAACCATGGCGAGCAGTTGCCGACGCTTCGTCCATCGCTGCTTGCAACAGGTCGGCCTGAGACAGGGTGGTCGTCGTCAACTTGTATGCGGCATCGGCCATCGCGGCGCGGCGCGGCTCGTCGAACGCGAGCGCAATCGCTTGCTCGGCGAGGTGCTCGAATGGCGCCATGAGGAAGTGAACGCCAGGCACCAACGGTTCGATGCCGACCGATGTCTCGCTGGCGACGACGCATCCGTTGGCAATGGCTTCGACCACGCGCGCCCATTCGAAGTAGGGCTCGTCGCCGCGGTGCACGTTGAGCAGGATCCGCGTATCGGCCAGCGCCGAGAACTTTGCATCGCCAGTGGCGAACGCCGGGCCGCCACCGACGATCGGCCGATGCCAGCTGAAGAAACGCAGGTCGGTCTTCCACTCCCACAGCATCCCGCCGGCGCCGGCGATGAACCGCTCGCGCCGTGGCGTGCGACCCGAGAGGAAGCCGATGTCGATCGCGCGCTGCCGATCCTCGCCATGCCATGCATCCATCGACGGGGTGCACCCGAGCGGAAGGTGCACCGCGGCGATGCCCAACCGACGGACGGCATCGAGCGAATAGCGATTGATGTCGAGCACGACCGGCCCGTGAGCCGCGTACGTCATCGCCAGATCGAAGAACGGAGTGCCTGGCTGTTCGGTGTTGATGCACACCGAAGCCGCCGCGGCGCGCAGGCGATCGGGCTCCGAGGCCGGTGAGAGCACGAAGAACTCGTGTGGTGCGACGACCAGATTCTCCATCGGGTCATCGGCACGGTCCGGCAGATCGTCGATCACGAGTTCACCGGGTCTGCCGGTCTGCACCAGAGCCTCCACCAGATGCTCGGCAATTTCCCTCATGAAGACGTTGCCGCGCCCGCTCACGAACACTCGGCACATCGGAGGTCACAGTACCAGTGGTCGTTAGCATCGACGACCATCAGTCCCCGATTCTCGATCATCACGCCCGTCTACGATCCGCCGCTCGGGGCATTCCTGGCATGCATCGACAGCGTTGTCTCGCAGACGTTCAGCGATTGGGAGTGGTGCGTGGTCGACGATTGCTCGACGCGGCCAGAGGTGCGCGCTGCGCTCGAAGCCTTGAGTCAGCGAGATCCTCGGATCCGTGTCATCCATCGATCCACGAACGGTGGAATCGTTGCCGCGTCGAACGACGCGCTGTCGATGGCATGCGGCGAGTTCGTCGCGATGTTGGACCACGACGACGGGTTGGTGCCGAACGCGTTGGAGCAGATGGCCGCCACGATCGATTCCGCGGGTGAGGTGGACTACGTCTACAGCGACGAGGCACACGTGTTGGCAGACGGCCGGGAGTCCGCTCATTTCCTGAAGCCCGGTTGGTCGCCCGAACGATTTCGTTCCTCGATGTACACCTGCCATCTGTCGGCGCTGCGGCGCGATGTCGTCACCGAGGTAGGCGGGTTCCGCACCGGCTTCGACGGTTCGCAAGACCACGACCTGATCCTGCGGGCGACTGAGGTGATTGCCGCGCGCGGTCGACGCGTCGTGCATCTTCCCGCTCTGCTGTACCACTGGCGCAACATCTCCAGCTCGGTGTCGAGGGCAACCTCGTCGCTCAACAACGCGGTGGCCCGTGGGCGTCAGGCCGTGCAGGAGCAGTGCGACCGGTTGGGCGTCGATGCCACAGTGGTGCATGGGCCGGTCGAGGGCACGTACCGATTGGTGCGCACCGTGGCGGCCGACACGCCGATCACGGTCGTCGTGGCGACACGCGCCGAGGAAGGCGCATCGCGCCCGTATCGCCTTGCTGTCGCGGCGACCACCGAGGCACTGCGCACGACTCATCCGAGTACGCGGCTCGTCGTCACGTATCCCGAGTCGCTGCCCACCGAGTTGGTGGCGCTGCTCGACGACGCCGCGGGTGATCGTTGGGAGCTGCTGCCGGTGAAGGGCGATTGGTCGATTGCTGCGGCGCTCGACCGGGCATTCAACGACTATCCCTGCGAGGTGCTGGTCTCCGTAGCACCGGGGCTCGTACCGCGGTCCGACCTCACGCCCGACTGGTTGGAGACGATGGCGGGGCTCGCGCGATCGCCAGGCACCGGCGTGGTCGGATCATTGATCGCCGACGACAACGACATGGTCGTGCACGCCGGCTGGGATGTGCCCAATTTTCGGTGGTACGAGCTGGAGGGCCTGCGCGTCGAGACTCGCAGCACCGGTAACGATCTGCTGATCGAGCGCGAATGCACGCACGTGTCGCTTGCTGCCGCCGCCGTTTCGGCCGGGCACTGGCGTGAGGGCCGCGATCGAACCCACGGTGGGTTCGATGCTGCTGGGCGGGCGCTGTCCGCCGCACTCAGTGCGTCCGGAGCCCGGACCGTGTGGACGCCCTATGCCCGCTTCGACCAAGTCGTCCGCATCGACCGCTAGCCGCCCAGAGAATCACTGCGATTGGAGTCTCCGGCCCCGTAGCGGGGCGTGCGGCGCCAAACGCTCGTGTCTCAGGAATGCGATTGGAGTCTCCGGCCCCGTAGCGGGGCGTGCGGCGCCAAACGCTGCGTCTGGGCTCAGACGTGGGCGGGCGTGAACGGGTCGTCGACGAGGTGCGACAGCCAACGGCGTTGAATCAACTCGATCTCGTCGGGATGGATCCCCGCGACGCGTGACTGTGATTCGAAGTGGTACAACTCGGCGGCGGGTTCGTAGACGATCGACCAGCCGGCCATCCGCAGCTTCATGCAGTAGTCGACGTCGTTGTAGTTGCCGGGCAGCAGCGTCGTGAAGCCACCCACTGCATCGAACGCTGCATACGGCGTGAGCATGCATGCCGCGGTCACGCCAGCGACCTCCCGTCGTCGACCGAGCACCTCCCTGCGTCCGAGGCTGTCGCCTGGCAGGCCGAAACCGACGTGGTCGAGCGACGTCCGATACGTGTGGCCGGCGTGTTGCAGGGTGCCGTCCTCGAACAGCAGCTTTGCGCCGACAGCACCCACGCCCGCGTCGCAGGCGTCGAGCATTCGCCTCAACCAGTCAGTGCTGATCACCTCGGTGTCGTCGTTGAGCAACAACAGGTGATCACCCCTTGCGTGTGCTGCTCCGAGGTTGACGACCGTAGAGAAGTTGAAGGCCTCGCGATAGTCGACCGTGGTGACCATTGGACCGAGCGCACCGAGCTCGTCGATGACGGTGGGCGGCATTTCGCGGCCGGCAACCACGATGACTTCGATGTCGACGTTTGCCGTTGCCAGCACACTTCGAATCGATTCGACGACGAACACGCGCTGCGCACCGCGCACCGTTCCGGTTGCGCCGATGCTGGGCACGATGGCGCTGACCGACGTCATCGCGGTCGACGACCCGCCGCGGCCGATCTGGCCTTGCGGTAGGCCTTGTGCGCAAAGCCGGCCAGCGGCACCCGGCTGGCGCGCCGGCGCAGCTCGGAGTGCTCGGCTTCGACTTGAGCGATGCGATTCGTCAGCTGCACGAGGCGAGCTCGAAGGTCGTCGATCTCCGCGCCTCGATCGACCAGTTTCTTTCGGAGCTGTTCGTTCTCAGCTGCGAGACCCACCGCAGCATCGGCCACGGTCCACCGCGCGATGCGCTCCGCCGGGGTCTCGTGGGCGCTCGTCACGACTTCTCGATCTGCTGACGCAGCGCATCGACCCTGGCCATCAGATCGTCGGTGGCACCTGCCACCGCCGTGCGCACCTTGTCGAACTCGTCGAATTGGCGATCACGAAGCAGGGGCAATTCCTTGGTGAGCGTCGCGATGTGCTCCTCAATCACGTCAACCTTGCGTTGCAAGTCCTGCAGGTCGGTGGTGAGTGACTGCAGCGTCGACTGCGTCGTTGCCCGCCCCTTGGCGAGCCAGCTCAGTTGGCTTCGAACTCCCATGGCGTCATTCTCTCCCGAGCAGTAGCTGGCTGATCAACCTACCGGTCTCGACAAGCGTGGGTTGCTGCTGCATCGTTCGGCGACCGGCTGCGGCGAATCGAGCCGCAGTGGACGGGTCGCCGGCAATTCGGCGCATGGCGTCGGCGGCCTGCTCGAGATCCGGCGACGCCCACTTTGCCACCGCCGGATAGACACCTTCGCCGTGTTCGACGTTGACGAGTTCCGCGTCGATCAACAGCGAGTTGTCGTCGTTCATGAAGTCGAGGTTGCCGCTGTATCGCGTGGCGATGGTCGGCGTTTCCAACCACATCGCCTCGGCCAGGTGCAGGCCCAGTCCTTCACTGCGATGCAACGACACCATGCAGTCGGCTGCGGCGACCAGCGCCATCTGGTCGGACCGCGCCAGCGACTCGTCCCACACCCGGATGTCGTTGCGACCGTCGGCGGCCGCGAGGACGCGTTGATGACTCGCCCACCGCTGATGCCCGTTCATCGTCTTGAGGATCAACAACGGACCTTCGTCCGGCTGGAACGCGAGCCGAAACGCGTTGATGAGCCCGACCGGATTCTTGCGCTCGGTGACGCTGAGGTGGTCGAACACGGCGAGGAAAACAGTCCGGTCTTCCGCATCGGCGAGTACGCGGAAGTCCATGCGACCGCGGTTCGAGGGCCGTGGCTCCGCAACCGGGATCGGCACGTGAAGCACCGGTACAGGCGACACCGCGGCGAACGCGTCGGTAACGAATCGTGAGCCCGCCCAGATCTCCTCGACAAGAGCGATCGACTGACGCATGTGCAACGGAACGTGCTCGAGTTCCCAGAACCAGTAGCCGACCATGCGGCGCGTGGCGGTGAACAGCCCCCGAAAGTCATCGACGAGGAACGGGAACTGGTCGGCTGTGACAACGCACAGCGACGTCGTGAAATCGACACGGTTGTCGACTTTCGCAGCTGCTTCGTTGGGACTCGCTGAGCGTTGCGATGCGACCGTGCTGTGGGCCACACAGGCCTGGGTGAGCGCATCGTCCAGCCGCCGCACGACGTCGCCGAGACCCGACTGACGGGTGAAGTAGCCGACGAGGTTGACACCGCCGTCACCGGGTCGGTCGGCGACGACCAGCGGGCTGCGCTGATGCTCCGGAGCGGCAAGCAGCAGCGGTGCGTCGTCGAACGAGAATGCCCCACGGCACCATCGTTGAAAGGCCGCTGCCGAGCGACCTTCGGGGTCGGGGAAGGCAACCAATAGGTCTCGCCGCTGCTCGTGCAGTGCCGGCCAATAGCGCGGGGCAAGCCACGAGCGAAACTTCGCGGATTCGCTCCACGGCGCGGGAGGTGGCTCGGCTGAGTCCTGTGAGTCCTCCGAATCAGCGACGACACGCCTTACAACAGCGTCGACCTTCAAGCCACCGGGCAGACACAGCTGCGTCCGCTCGCCGGCGAGTTGTGATTCGGCCTGTGCCATCGCCCGCTGTCGTTGTGGCTGACCCAAGAGCTCGATGCGCATGGGTCCGAGCGCGTCGGAATCGAGTGTCCACGGGCTGCGCGAGTCGTAGCCACTCACGTCGAGCAGTGCTGGCTCGTCGCAGTCCCAACGCCACCTGCCGGCACCGATGGTCTCGTCGGTGCACACCTCGGCGCCGAACAATTGAGCGGCTCGGGCAAGCAGGTGGCCGACCTGTGCCGAGCCCCGAAGCTCGGACGCCAACCATTCCACGGCGGGGAGCGAATCCTTCCCGAACACGGCGACGTTCGTGCTGTACAGACCCTCGGCGGCGAGATCTGCTTCTCCCGGTGCCAGTCCGTCGTCGGCAAGCGGCCGCACCGCACGCGCGACCAGGGTGATCGAATCCGACCGGCTGCCGACCAACGGATCGAGAGGCGACAGCACGGCCGTGGCGCCGGTCCACAGCTGGACGACTCGGTCGAAGCCGTCAGCCAGCAGATCCCGCGTCACCGCGATGGTCCGCTTCCACTCCCCCAACAGCGGGTCTCCCGACACGATCGCAACCTCGGCAGCGGCATCGTTGTCGGTCGTGTCCAGCCACTCGATTCCATCGAGCGGGGGCCTCAGGGACGGATCGCCACACCACACGGCGCCGACCTTCCACTCCGGGTGGAACGTGCCCAGAGCGGCGGCGAGTTGCTCGGGGCGATGGGTCCCATGAGCCACGACGAGCACCGCGGCAATCCGGCCGGTCACGGCACTCATGGCAGCTGCTCGGGAGATCGATCGCGATTGCACATCTCGGGGCGTATCTTTACCACGGTGTCTTCCGAGGAACTCGACCACCTCCGGTCCGAGAACGCCGAGCTTCGCCGACGGCTCGATGCGGTGCGTGTCGAGATCGACGAGCTGCGGGCCGAGTCGCTGCAGCGACGCCAAGAGGTTCGTCAACTCGTCGCCGAACTTCCGACGGTGGTCAGCCGCCGGTTCGTCGTCAAACAGATGGTGCGCGAAGGTGCCAAGCACCCTGATAAGTCAGGCGTGATGGGGCGTGCGCTCCGCAAGCTCGGACGTGGTCCGCGCAAGGCGTTGCGACTGATTTCGCGGGGTCACTAAGGCGTGGCGTCGGTCAATGTGTTCGTCGCCAGGCGCGGCAACCAGTTCATGGTCGACATCGCAGGTTGGGTTGCCGAGGCAGTCGAGCTGACGGGCCGTCATGTGGCCGTGATCGACGATCGCCTGCCGTCAGCCGATGGATCGATCAACCTTGTCGTGGCGCCACACGAGTTCTTCGAGCTCTACGACGCGCCACGCAAAGACCTGCAGCGCGCCGCCGCAGCAAGCATCTGCATCAACACCGAACAGCCCGGTACTTCGTGGTTCCGCCTGGCTGTCGAGGTCTGCCGTCGCGGGCTCCTGACGCTGGACATCAGCGACCAGGGTGTCGAAGCGCTGCACGACGTCGGGATATCGGCCGAACGACTGCGCCTCGGTGGCGTGCCCTCCATGGAAGCCATCCAAGCCGAACAGCCCGTCAACGATCGTCCGATCGACGTGTTGTTCATGGGTGGTCTCGACGACCGGCGCGGCGCTGCACTTGCGGAACTCGGTTCAGAACTGTGGGTTCTGCACTCCGACATCCGCGTGGTGAGTGTCGATCGTCCCATCGATGCGAGTACCCCGCAGGCCGTGTTCGGTGCCGACAAGCATCGGCTGCTGGGCGCCTCGAAGGTTTTGCTGAACATTCATCGTGACCGTCCGGCTGACACTTGGACGGGCTCAACTCATGCGCCCTACTTCGAGTGGGCCCGAGCGATCGAGGCGATGGCTGCCGGCTGTGTCGTGATCTCCGAGCCGTCCGAGGGGAGCCCACCGTTGGTCGCAGGCACACATTTCGTCGAAGCGCCGGTCGACGCCATGGCGACCGCAATCCACGATCTGTTGGACGATCCCGGCCGTCGAGCAGAGATCGCCCGGTACGCGCAGGAGATCACGTTCGGCGAGCTCGCGTTTGTGAACTCGATCGCGCCGTTGCTGGGCCGGATCGAGGAGAACGTGCTGCTCGACATCACTGCCCACGCCAACTCGTCGGCTGTTCGCAAGGGGCTGTGGCGGCTGGGCGCGAGCCAGGGTCCTCACCCGGTGCGGCTCGGCCCGTTCCGTCCGTTTCTGCCAACGTTGGTCAGTGCCAAACGGCTCGCCATGGCCGAGAACGCCGCGTTGCAACGACTCGATGGCGCGTCCTGCGAGTTGAATCACGGCAGTCGGCAACACATGGTGCAGACCGAGACGCGGGCTTTCGCGGACGCGACCCCTGAGGTGAGCGTTGTTGTGTCGTTGTACAACTACGCCGATGTCGTCACCGACACGCTCGACAGCATCGTCGCGAGTGAGGGCGCGGCCTTCGAGTTGATCGTTGTTGAAGACCACGCAACCGACGAGAGCCGCACCGTGGTGCAACGGTTCATCGACGCGCATCCCACCGTGCCGATGACGCTCCTGGCGAAGGAAGCCAACGAGGGCCTGGCGGGGGCACGGAACACCGGCTTCGAGCACGCCCGTGCACCCCTGGTGATGGTGATGGACGCCGACAACATGATCTATCCAACGTGTCTGCGCAAGCTCGCAGACGCGTTGAACAGCAATCCCGACGTGGACGCGGCGTACGCGATCCTCGAAGACTTCGGCAATCAACGAAACATTCGCAGCGCACTCGCTTGGGACGTCGGGCGACTGTGCCGCGCCAACTACATCGATGCCCAGGCGATGCTGCGCAAGTCGATGTGGCAACGACTGGGCGGCTACCGCGCGGACGACGACCTTGTGTACGGCTGGGAGGACTGGGACCTGTGGCTGCGACTGGCCGCCGGCGGCGGCAAGGCGATGCTCGTGACGCAGATCCTCGGCCGCTATCGAGTGCAGCAAGGGTCGATGATCGCGCTCACCAACCTCGCCACCGACGACGCTATCGCGGCGATGCGCAAGCGCCATCGCGATCTTCCCTGGCCGACCGAGTTGCCCTAGGCACTACTCGGCACTACTCAGCGCGCGGCTGAGTAGCCGACCAGCTCTGCACCTCGAGGTCGTGAGCGACCATCCGGTTGACGAGATCCGGCAGCGACACCTCGTGCCGCCAGCCGAGTTCGCTGTGCGCCTTCGACGGGTCGCCCACGAGCAGATCGACTTCGGCAGGTCGGAGGAACTTCTCGTCCTGACGAACGTACGGTTGCCAGTCCTCGATACCGACCGCCTCGAAGGCCAAGCGTACGAACTCACGAACCTGATATGTCTCACCGGTCGCGACGACGTAGTCGTCGGGCTCGTCCCGTTGCAGCATCATCCACATCGCCTTGACGTAGTCGCCGGCGTAGCCCCAGTCTCGCCGCGGTTCGAGGTCACCCAGGACCAGCTCGTGCTGCAGCCCATGTTTGATCCTCGCCACCGCGTTGCTGATCTTGCGGGTGACGAACTCGATGCCGCGGCGCTCGCTCTCATGGTTGAACAGGATCCCGGAGCAGGCGAACATGCCGTAGCTCTCGCGATAGTTGACGGTGATGCTGTGACCGAATGCTTTGGCCGATCCGTATGGCGACCGCGGATGGAACGCGGTGAACTCGTTCTGCGGTGTCTGGCGAACCTTGCCGAACATCTCCGACGAACTGGCCTGATAGAAGCGAATCCGGTTGTTGCGAGTGCCACCGACGAGGCGAATGGCCTGGAGCATGCGCAGCACGCCGGTTCCGTTGATGTTCGCTGTGAGCTCAGGTTGATTGAACGTGAGGGGCACATACGAGATCGCCGCAAGGTTGTACACCTCGTCGGGCTCTGTCCTCACCATCGCATCGATCAAACTGTTGAGGTCGCCCAGGTCGCCCATCACCGGTTCGACGTACGGGTGCTCGCGTTGAAGGATCTCACCACGCGGGTTGTTCTGCCCTCGGACCATTCCGTAGATCGTGTAGCCCTTCGAGTGCAGCAACTCGGCAAGGAAGCGTCCGTCTTGGCCGGTGATTCCGGTGATGAGCGCGGTGGGCATTGCGGCGAGGCTACCCACCCTCGATCAGTGCTGGATCAGTGCTGCGGTCCCCTGCACCGCGCTTCGAGTGCCCAAGTCAGTCAAGGGCTGCTCGGTACACTCTCGCCGGCATGGCTCTTCGAACAGCATTGGCGCATCGCAATCTGCTGTACCTGCTGTCGCTCAAAGAGCTCCGCACTCGGTACAAGAAGTCGATCCTCGGTTGGGCATGGAGCCTGCTGAATCCGCTCACCCAGATGGTGATCTTCTCGATCATCTTCTTGAAGGTCTTCACGCAGGAGCCGCCCATCGGCGACCCGAGCGACCTCAAGAACTTCCCCCTGTACTTCCTGTGCGGGCTGCTGCCGTTCAACTTCTTCGCGATCTCGGTCGGCGTTTCGATGGGCAACGTGCAGGGCGGCGCTGGGCTGATCAAGAAGGTCCAGTTCCCTCACGAGCACCTTGTGTTCTCCGTCGTCATCGCTCAGTTCGTGACGGTGCTGATCGAGTTCGCCGTGCTCAGCGTGGCGTTGCTGATCGCCGGCAACATGGTGCTGCCTTGGCTTCCGGTGCTGCTGTTGATCCTTCTGCTGCTCGCACTCTTCACGACTGGCGTGGCCTTGACTCTGGCCGCTGCCAACGTGTTCTTCCATGACGTGAATTACCTGTGGGGCATCGTGTCGCAGTTGCTGTTCTACATGACGCCGATCATCTACGACGCCTCCAATCCAAACATTCCCCGCTCGCTGCGGCTGATCGCCGCACATGGACCAACCGGAAGTTTCATCACCGCAGTACGCCACGTGATGTACGACCTGAAGATGCCGCCGATTCGCGACTTCGGTATCATGGCCGTCTACGCGCTCGTCGCGTTCTGGTTCGGAACCTTCGTGTTCGGCCGTCTCTCGCCGCGATTCGCCGAGGAAATGTAGCAGATGAACGATGTCGTGCTCGAGGTCGATCACCTCACCAAGACCTTCCGAATTCATCGCGAGCGCGCCAACTCGCTGAAGCAACGCATCGCGGCCAAGGGACGCAATCGGTTCGACGAGTTCGTCGCGTTGGAAGACGTGACGTTCGACGTGCAAGAAGGCGAGGTGTTCGGCGTCATCGGGCACAACGGATCGGGAAAGTCGACGCTGTTGAAGTGCATGGCCGGAATCCTGCAACCGAACGCTGGCGATGTCCGCGTGCACCGCCGCATGTCGGCATTGCTCGAGCTCGGTGCGGGCTTCCATCCCGAGCTGTCGGGGCGCGAGAACGTGTTCCTCAACGCCGCGATCTTGGGGATGAATCGTCGCGACATCACCAACAAATTCGACGAGATCGTCGAGTTCTCCGGCCTCGAGCGGTTCATCGACCAGCCGGTCAAGACGTACTCGTCGGGCATGTACGTGCGCCTGGCGTTCGCGGTGGCGATCAACGTCGACCCGCGGCTGTTGATCGTCGACGAGGTGTTGGCAGTCGGTGACGTCACCTTCCAGAAGCGCTGCCTCGAGAAGTTCGTCGAGTTCCGCAATGACGGCCGCACCATCGTGCTGGTCACGCACGACCTTGCCAGCGTTCGCAACATGTGCGATCGCGCCATCTGGCTGAAGCAGGGGCACGTCAGTGGCGAGGGTGACCCGAAGGCACTGGTCGACGCCTACACCGACAGCATGCTGGGTTCCGCCCCGCCAGACGAGGCCGGCAGCACTCGCCGTGGCTCGGGCGAGTTGGTCATCAGCAACGTCGAGATGTTCGTCGGCGACGATCCCGAACCAGTCACGCGCTTTGGAACCGGCGACACCGTCAGATTCCGACTGTCCTACCAGGCCAGCAAGCCGGTGCCCCGTCCGATCGTCAGCTTGTTCATCGACACGTTGGGCGGAGCAACGGTCAGCTCGCCATGCACACGAGATGTGGGCCTGATCCCCGACTCGATTGACGGCGAGGGATGGATCGACATCGTCATGCGCGACATCAGCTTGCTGCCTGGTGCGTACGAGGTTCACACCGCCGTTCACGACTTCAATCGCCAACACGAGTACGACCACGTACTGCGAGCGGCCCGTTTCGATGTCACGACCGGACGACCCTATGAATCGTCGGGATTGGTAACCCTTCGCCCCGAATGGGAGTTCAGCGAGGGCCCGCTGGCCGGCTGAGAGTCCGCTGAGCAATCCCCAGACTCCTAAGCGGCGAGGGCGCTCGGGGGGCTGTGGCACATGATGGTTCCGTTGGGGAGTGTGA
>JBDTWJ010000109.1:0-12514 GCA_040006755.1 Ilumatobacteraceae bacterium
CTGCCGCGGCGAGGCCCGAGTTGATAGCGACCCGCCACGACCCGACCGTTGAACTGTGTATCCATCACTGTCATGGGGTACTGAACGTTACCGCGGCAGGGGTGCAGTGCGGGTTCATGCACGAAATCGGCGGCGCACCGCCAGAATGTCTGGCGAATGGCGACTGAACCACACGCGCTGAACAGGCCTCGTCTCCACCCGCAGCAGCGGCGCCTTCTGATCTGCAGCTTCGTCATTGCAGCGGGCCTGGTGCTGGTGATTCTCGGCTTCAGATCCTCGATCACCGGACGCGAGGCACTGGCACTCCCCTCGACGATCGAAGACATCGATCCCGTCCGTGGCGCCGTGCGAGTTCCCGCGCAAACGGAGGTGTTCGTCGATCTACTTCCCGGCTACACCGGCGTGCTCGTCATCGACGGCATCGAACTGCAGACCGTGGATCCCAACGACATCAACGGAGCCACGAACTCGAGCACACCGGTTCAGATCGTGCCGGGGCAGCAGGTGACATTGCCGGCAACGACGATCTACGAACGCGGCAACGCCACGTTGACGTTCGTGCCGACCGATGGCGCGCCGATCGACTCGTTCTCAGAAGGCCCGCACACCGCGACCGTCATCTTCTGGAAGATCATCGAATCGCGCCAGAAGTCGCAGTCGTACACATGGACGTTCTCGGTCTTCTGAACATCAGGCCGGCAGCTCGCCAGTCTCCAGCAATAGGTCGAACCCGTCATCGTCGAGAATCGGTAGCCCGAGGTCCTGGGCCTTGGTGATCTTGCTCGCACCTGGCGAATCGCCGACCACAACAGCAAACGTCTTGGCGCTGACGCTGCCTGGGCTCTTGCCGCCGCGTGCCTTGATCGCCGCCTCGGCCTCTTCGCGCGCATAGCGCTCCAACGTGCCTGTGACGACCACGGCTTTGCCCGCGAGCACCGGCGCGAGGCGACTGACCTCGACCTTGCCAAAATCGACGCCGGCGGTCCGAAGCTTCTCGATGAACGTCTTGTTGGCGTCGATCGAGTACCAGCTACAGATCGACCGGGCGATCACCGGCCCGACGCCGCCCGTTGTGGACAGCGCCGCCTCGTCCGCCGCCAGGATGGAGTCCAACGTTCCGAACGCAAGACTCAACGCTTCACTCGCGGATGGACCGAGGCCTTTGACGCCGAGCGCGGTGAGCAACTTCGGTAGCGGTCTGGTCTTTGACCCTTCGATTGCTTTCATCAGCTTGTCGACGCTGATCTTGGCGAAGCCTTCGAGACCCAGGAGTTGCTCGGCCGTCAGGAAGTAGATGTCTGCTGGATCAGTGATCAGTCCGGCATCGCTGAGTTGGAACACGGTGCGTTCGCCGAGGCCCTCGATGTCCATCGCACCGCGCGAACCGAAGTAGATCACCCGTTGATCACGTTGGAACGGGCACATCGGTTCCACGCACCGCGTGTCGGCCTCCCCCTCGGGGCGCACCAACGGTGTGGCCAACGAGCAGGGGCAGACCTTGGGGAACTCCCACGGCTTGCTGCCCTTTTGCCGCAGCGACAGGACCGGCCCGACAACCTCGGGAATCACGTCGCCCGCCTTGCGCACGATCACCGTGTCACCCGGCCGAACGTCCTTGGCGCGAACCTGATCCTCGTTGTGCAGCGTGGCCATCCGCACGGTGGATCCGCCGACGAACACCGGGTCCAGCACGGCGAACGGAGTGGTGCGACCGGTGCGGCCGACCGATACCTGGATGTCGCGAAGGATGGTCGTGCGTTCCTCAGGCGGAAACTTGAACGCAATCGCCCATCGCGGGGCGCGTGACGTGAATCCCAGCTGCTCGCGCTGTGCCAGCTGATCCACCTTGGCGACTGCACCATCGATCTCGTATGGCAGATCATGACGATGCTCCTGCCAGTGCCCGGCGAACGCGAAGACGGCGGCCAGGTCGTCGACGACCCGTACCTCGGGATTCACCGGGAAGCCGAGGGCCTCGAGAAACTCGAGTGTGTCGTGATGGCTGCTGAACTCGGGCCCGCCGATCAATTCCCCCAGCTGGTAGCTCCAGAAGCTCAGCTCGCGACTGGCCGTGACACGAGGATCCTTCTGCCGCAGGCTGCCCGCGCCGGCGTTGCGAGGGTTGGCGAACAGCGGCTGGCCTGCTGCCGCAGTACGCTCGTTGAGCGCTTCAAAGCTGGCAATCGGCATGTACACCTCGCCGCGCACTTCGAGAACCTTCGGCGCACCCCGCGGTAACCGCTTCGGCAGCGCCACAATCGTGGCCACGTTGGCCGTGACGTCCTCTCCGACCCTGCCGTCGCCGCGTGTCGCAGCCTGCACGAAGTTCCCATCCTCGTAGCGCAGGCTCATCGCCAGACCATCGATCTTCAACTCGCAGACGAACGTTGCAGGAGCGCCACCCAGACCACGCGAGACGCGAGAACCCCACTGTACGAGCTCGGCTTCGTCCATCGCGTTGTCGAGGCTGGTCATCGACACTCGGTGAATCACCGGTGCAAACGTTGCCGACAGGGGTGCTCCACCCACTTTCGTCGTGGGCGACTCTGCCGACGCCAGCTCGGGATGCTCCTCCTCGATCCGCAACAGCTCTCGGACGAGCATGTCGTACTCGGCGTCGGCGATCTCGGGACTGTCGAGCGTGTGGTACCGCTCGTTGTGATACGCGATCTGCTGACGAAGGGCCGCGGCGCGGGCCGCAAGGTCGGCAGGCTCGGTCATGCGTGCGAGTGTAAGCAGCTAGGCACCGACTGAGAAGCGCGTCGCCGACGCCTGATCCCTGACTCGCTCGCTGATATCGGCTGCGAGGCGGTGTACCCGTTCGGCGACCGCCGGCGTGTGCGTTCCGAGGCCGCACTCCGGCGTGATGATGGACTGCTGGCGGAGTTGCACCGGATCTGCGCCGCGCTCGATCAGCTCGCACCACAGCTCGTGAAGCTTGCGCCACGGGCGTTCAGCCGACATGGCAATGGGGCCTTCTGTCGGCACCGCACCCCACGCGATGGTGCCCCCGTCGCTGAGGAAACGAGCCAGATAACCGGCGGATTCGAGCAACCGCAGATCGACCGGCACCGACAAGACGTCGGGCCCGATCGCTACCAGCGACGCGATGTCGGCAGTGGCGCATACGTGCAAGCCGGTGACCGCCACGGGCTCGATCGCAGCGAGAGCCGCCGACACGAGATCGACCGCGGTGTCGGGGGCGATCGGGAAGCTGGCGCCCATCAGTTCGTCGAGCGTCGGCTCGTCGATGAACACGACCTGTCGACACCCGGGGAGCACCTCCGCCACGTGGTCGACCAACTGGCGAACACGGCAGCGAACTGCGCGACCGGAGACCTCGAACGCGACTTGGCTGCTGAGGCCGGCGCGAACCAGCGCGAGACCGAGCGTGACCGGCCCGACGAACTGCCACTTCACCGGAGCACGACGACCTGCAGCTGCGGCGAGGAACGCACGCCAGCCGCCGAACGCGTCGTGCTGCAAATCCGTGATGACCGGAGCCTCGGGATCGAAGCTCGTCGCGTCAAAGGCGATGCTTCCGTATTGGCCGACCGTGATGCCGGCGAGCCCGACCAAGCCCTGCGGGATCATTCCCTCGGCCGGCGAACGCTTCGGTAGCGTCGGAATCGTCGGCAGTTCGAGCGTCGACAGCGCGAACTTCGCTGCCGCCATTGCGTCGCGGTGAGGAAGGCTGCCGATCCCTGTGGCGATGCCACTTGGTAGCTGCGCACGATTCACCCCGGGTCACTTCCTGGGCGACATAGTTCCACTCGCGGTCGCCGACAGACGAGCCGAACCACTGCGCTCATTGGTCAACCCGGGGCCGATCGGCAAGTCTTGGGCGATGCGTTTTCCCGGGTCCCGTCTGCTCGATGTGCTGACAAGATTGTGGGGGCCCCGAATCGTCTGGCTGGCCGTCGGGCTATCGGGTGCCTGGTCGATCGGCGACGCACTGGGAGGTCGATCCGCGGCGGTTCGCACCACGGTGATGATCGTTGCTTGGCTGGTGTTGGGCATCGGCGTGGTCGCCCTGGTGGTGCCATCCGCGCTCGGGCTCACGGTCATGCGCATGGCCGCTGCCCTGGCATTCGGCGCCGCGGTGGTCAGTTGGGTCGGCGGCGCAGGACCAACCGCGGGAGGATGCTTCGTCGCCTGCACGTTGATCTGCGGTCTGCTGGTCGGCGGCGCAGGCTTCGGACAGCGATGTGTCCAGGCATCGGCGTACGGCGACGAGCACCGCTTCCTGTTGCGACCGCCCGCTTCGTTCCTGCTGCCGGTCGCGCTCGCCGGTCTCGTCTGGACGGCGGCGATGGTTGCTGCTCCTCTACTGCTTGCCAGCGGGACATGGCTTTTCGGGGTTTTTGCTGCGCTCGTCGCGGTGTCCTTCACCTGGCTGTTGCTCCCCCGCTTCGACGTGCTGTCGCGTCGGTGGCTGGTGTTCGTTCCCGCTGGCATCGTGGTGCACGACCCGGTGGTGCTCGGCGAGACAGTGATGGTGGCGACACCCGACATCGCCGGAATCGAGTTGGCGCTTGCCGACACCGAGGCCGCCGACCTCACCGGACCGGCTGCGGGTCACGCCGTCGAGATCACCATCCGATCGATGGCCACCGTGTTGCTTGCGCCGACAAAGGACAAGCCCCGCGGCACGGCCCTGCACGTGCAGTCGTTCATCATCGCTCCGACCCGGCCTGGCCTGGTTCTGCGAACGGCTCGCAACGAATGAACCGCGATGGTGTCCGCTGTGCTCAGGGCCGACGGGCTATGCCGCCGCCAAGCACGTAGCTGTCGGTGGGATCGAAGAAGACAACGCTCTGACCCGGAGCAACGCGGCGCTGCGGGCGTCGCCAGCGAACCGTATCGCCGTCGAGCCGTGCCGGTACCGCAGCGCCATGTGCGCTGCATTGCACCATCACGTCGCCGGTGTACGACTCGTGGGCCCAGACGATGTTACCGACGGCGAGTTCGTCACCGTCAAGGTCTGCCTCGTCGCCGACCACCACGGTCGCAGTGCCGTGATCGATGGCGGTCACGTAACGCTTCGGTCCTCCACCCGTAAGACCAATGCCGCGGCGCTGACCCAAGGTCACCATCTCGATCGCGGGAACATCGCCGACCACCGCGCCGCCTGAATCGACGACAGTCCCCGTGCGAAAGGGAATCCGCGCTCCGAGGAACGCTTCGCGGCCACCGGTCTGGGTGATGAAGCACACGTCCTGGCTGTCTGGCTTCTCCGCTGTTCGGAGACCGAGCGCAAGCGCCCGATCGCGAACCTGCGCCTTTGTGAGATGCCCAACCGGAAACATCGTGCGACGAAGCTCGCGCTGCGGCAGCATGTGCACCACATAGCTCTGGTCCTTGGCGGGATCGGCGCCGCGATGCACGAAAGCCCGGTCGCCGACCATCTCGACGCGCGCGTGATGGCCCGTCGCAATGGCATCGAAACCCAAGAGATCGGCGCGCTCGCTGAGCCGGTCGAACTTCAGATGTCGATTGCATTCGATGCACGGATTCGGAGTGAAGCCCTCGCTGTGAGCACGTACATACGGATCGACGACGTGCGTGTTGAAGTCGTCACTGAAGTTGAAGACGAGATGATCGATGTCCAACTGCTGCGCGACCCGGCGAGCGTCGTCAACGTCGGCAACCGAGCAGCAGCCGGTGTCGCTTTCGCCGCCCCACAGACGCATGGTAATGCCGACGACGTGGTGGCCCGCATCGATCAGTTCGGCGGCGGCAACGGATGAATCCACGCCACCGCTGAGCGCGACGAGCACCTTCACGCCGCTCGTCCCTTGCGCAGGCGATGCACCGCATCGACGATGGCGGCGGTCGCCCGCGACACGTCGTCGGGCGTGGTCGTTCGGCCGAGGGTCAACCGCAACGCGCCTCGGGCGCGCTCGTTGGAAACCCCCATTGCCGCGAGAACATGAGAAGGTTCCATGGCACCGCTGGCACACGACGACGCCGCGCTGGCGCAGACGCCCACCTCGTCGAGCAGGTACAGCAGCGCCTCATTCTCGATTCCGTCGATGCACACGTGGGCGGAGCCGGCGACCTTGAAGGCGCGGTCGACGGTCTCGTGGATGTCGTCGAGTTCTGCCCGCAAGCCGTCGACGAGCGTGTCGCGCAACGCGGCGATGCGCCGGTTCTCTGCGTCGCGCTCGGTGTCGGTGGCTCGCAGTGCGGTGGCCATCGCGATGATGCCGGCAACGTTGTGCGTTCCGCTGCGGCGCTCGCGTTCCTGTCCGCCGCCCACCAGCATCGGCGCGAACGCCGACGCGCCCCGTGCGACCAATACGCCGACCCCCTTGGGGCCACCGAACTTGTGCGCCGACAGCGACATCAGGTCGACATGCGGTGTGATGGCGCGCAGGTCGAGCCAGCAAGCCGCCTGAACGGCGTCGGTGTGGATGATCGCGGCTGGCGCGAACTTGCGCACCACCCTGGACACCTCGGCGAGATCCGTGATGGTGCCAACCTCGTTGTTGACCGCCATCACACTGACGAGCGACACGTCGGTGAGTGCGGTCGCGAGACGTTCGAGATCAACTCGGCCAGCGGTATCGACACCGACGAGGCGTCCGTCGCGGCTCTCGACCGCATGCAGGACTGCATGGTGTTCGACAGCGGGGCACAGCGCAACGCCACCGCGACGATCGAGGGTGCCGAAGATCGCGGTGTTGTCGGCCTCCGTGCCACCGCTCGTGAAGATCACCTCGCCCGGACGGCAGCCCAGGACCTCGGCCACGTCGTCGCGAGCTTCATCGATCGACTTGCGCACCTGCCGGGCAAAGCGGTGCGATCCCGATGGATTGGCGAACTGTTCGCTGAGAAAAGGCAGCATCGCCTCCACCGCTTCGGCGCGCATCGGTGTCGTGGCCGCATGATCGAGGTAGGTATAGCCGTCGTGCACGGCAACCAGGCTACGCCGGTCCATTGGCCGCCGACAGCCGTTGTGGTCGAAGATGGTGGGATGGATGGTTACACCGACTCGTCGTACGGCGACGCCTTCGCCGACGTCTACGACGAGTGGTACCAGGGGATCAGCGACGTCGCCATCCTGGTCGACCTTCTTGCCGAACTCGCCGCCGAGTTTGCTCCCCTGCCTGTGCTCGAGCTCGGAGTCGGCACAGGTCGCGTGGCAATTCCGTTGGCTGCCCGTGGCGTACACGTGGTGGGCATCGACACCAGCTCGGCGATGCTCGCGAAACTCGACGAGAACGACGCGAGCAGGTCAGTTCGTGCACAGCTCGGCGACATGATCGACGACCAGCCATCCGGGCCATTTGCCGTCACGTTCGTGGCATACAACACCTTCTTCAACTTGCGGAACGAAGCTCGTCAGCGCGCGTGTTTCGCAGCCGTCGCCGAACGGCTGGCGCCGGGGGGCGCGTTCGTGATCGAGGCGTTCGTGCCGGAGCCGCACCCCGGGTCGTCGGTCGGAGTGCGATCGATGACTGCCGACTCGGTGGTCCTCGCTGTGACGACGCACGACCACGAGGCACAAACCGCGCAGGGCCAGTACATCTCGTTCAGCGAATCGGGTCGCGTCCGAATGCGGCCGTGGGCCATTCGCTACGCGACGGTCGAGCAACTGGACGCGATGGCGACAGCTTCTGGATTTCGTCTAGAAGATCGCTGGGAAGACGCTGAACGTACGCAGTTCACCGCCGACAGTCCACGGCACGTCAGCGTGTATCGCACAATTCACAGCCCCGTCCGTACAGATGGGAGTGCAACGTCGTAAGCTGACCAGTGCTGTGAGTCAACTGCGTCTGAATCCCCTTACAGGGCGGTGGGTAACGATCGTGGCCGAGCGTGCGGAACGCCCGACCGATTTCGCACCTCGTGTCGTCCAGGTCGAAGCCGATCCTGATCGGCCGTGCCCGTTCTGCCCTGGGAACGAAGAGGTGACGCTGCCGGCTCTCGAGACCGTCGACAAGGGCGGCACGTGGCGCATGCGTGTCATTCCCAATCTCTACCCGGCCTTCGACGGTGACCAACCGTTCGCCGTTCATCACCGCGGCCCCGTGCACGTCGAGGCCGAAGCCAGTGGCACACATGAGGTCTTCGTCCTGACCCGCGACCACAACGCCGGCATCCACGCAATCAGCGACGCCGATGCAGCCGAGATGATGCTGGTCCTCAAGCGTCGATTCCTCGAACACGCCGCTACAGCAAACGTGCGCTACACGCAGGCCATCATCAACCACGGTCGCGAAGCCGGCGCCTCGATTGCCCACCCGCACGGACAGCTTCTCGGGCTGCCCTTCGTGCCGGGCGAGTTGCTCGAAGAGCAGCGCGCATTCAGCAGGTTCGAAGGCGGATGCATCCTGTGCGCAACGGTCGAAGCCGAGCTCAACGAGGGCGAGCGCATCCTGTTCTCCAACGACGATGTCGTCGCTGTGTGCCCTTACTGGAGCGGCACTCCCTACGAACTGCTCATCATCCCGCGCAACCACGAACTGCACCTCACCGACGCCAGCGACGAGTCGTTGGCTTCCGTTGGACGTTCCATCCGCGATGCGATCGAGGTGCTGCGCGACACCCACGGCGACGTGTCGTACAACATCGGTTTCCACACGGCTCCGCATCATTACAACGGATCGTTCCACTGGCATGTGCACCTGTGGCCGAAGCTCGTCACAACGGCCGGCTTCGAGCGCGGCACCGGCGTGATGATCAATATCGTTTCGCCCGAGTCCGCTGCGGCTCAGCTTCGGCGCCTCTCCGTCAAGGCTTGATCCGCAACCACGTGTCACGGCTCAGCGTGGCCATCGACATTGCCGCGACACCATCACAGGTGTGGGCGGTCGTCGAGCCGATCGAGGACCACGTGTCGTGGATGCACGACGCGGTGGCGATCCGATTCCAGACGGAGCAGAATCGAGGCGTGGGTACCGCGTTCCTGTGCGATACCAAGGTGGGTCCGTTCAGGCTCGTCGATCACATGGAGATCACCGAGTGGATCCGGGACTCGTCGATGGGCGTTCGCCATGTCGGCGTGGTCACCGGCACGGGTCGGTTCACACTGACATCGATCGACCTTGGCCGGCGTACTCGATTCCGCTGGGACGAGACACTCACCTTTCCGTGGTGGCTGGGTGGCCCCATCGGCGCCCTCATCGGAGGTCGCCTCGTGCTCCGCAAGATCTGGGGACGCAACCTTCGCACCCTCAAACAGCTCGTCGAATCGCGCCTCGAACCCTGACCCCAGCCCCCTGCCCCTCCCCCCCTTGGGCGCGATTTGTGCCGCCACCCGCCGCGTAATACCGCGCCCATCGGCTGAAGACCGCGGGCTACGAGCCGAGGGCGCGGACTGCGGCGGTCACGCCGGCACCGATCACGATCACGAGGATCAGCGGAGCCCGTCTCCAGGCGGCGACGACGGCGGCGCCGACCCCGGCTGCGCGGGCATCTATCTGCAGGTGCTGGCCGATGCTGAACGTGTCTTTCACGACCAGCGCGGCGATCAACGCGGCAGGGATCAGGTTGAGGCACCGCTCCAACGCTGCAGGCAGTGGACGATTGCCGATGATCACGAGTCCCAACACCTTGAACGAATACGCGCCGGCGGCCAACAGGAGAATGAGCGTCCAGGTCATCGGCGTACACCAACGAGCACCGCCAACGCGGCGCACAGGATTGGGATCCCGACGGGCATGAACGGGATCAGAGCCAGGCAGATCACGGCTCCGATCAGCGCCGCCAACCGACCGCGACCGTCGCGCAGCAGCGGCCAGACCATCGCGACGTAACCGGCTGGGAAGGCCGCGTCGAGCCCAAATGTCTTCGGATCGACGGCGCTTCCCGCCAAGGCACCCAGCAACGTCCCGACGTTCCAGAACACGTACAGGCTCAACCCGGTTATCCAGAACGCCGTGCGCTGGGCAACCGGCTCCTCCTGCGCTGAAGCCATCGCGGTCGACTCGTCGATCGTCAGCTGGGCTGCGACCAGCCCTTTCGAGAGCGACCCCCTGAGCCGACGCGACATCGTCAATCCGTACACACCGTTGCGTGCCGCGAGCAGCAGCGCGCCACCCAATGCCGAGGCGGTCGAGCCGCCCGCCGCAATCACGCTGACCGCGGAGAACTGCGTTGCTCCGGTGAACACCAGCAGAGACATCGCGCAGGCCTGGAGCACGGTTGCACCGGCGCTGACCGCACCGACACCGAACGACACGCCGAAGACGCCGACAGCGAAGCTGAGCGTGAGGCTGGCTGTGATCACTGGACGTAAGCGTGGATCTCGCCACGCACCGATCACGGGCGAACCGCCCCGAGCCACACGACTCCCAGTGGTGGTAGATCGAACTCGGCCGACGCGGGCTGGGCCTGCCAGGTGAACTCAGTCGTCGCCGTGACCGCCGGCAGCCCACCGCGGTAGCCGGAGCCACCGAACTGTCCGCTGTCGCTATCGAGCAGCACGCTCCACTCTCCCGGCCACGGCAAGCCGACCCGATGTCCGGGTCGAGGCACGGGCGTGAAGTTGGCGACACAGGCCACAGCCTCGGCACCTGCATGACCCCATCGCAGGAACGAGTACGCCGAATGCAGAGCATCGTCGGCGTCGAGCCACTGGAACCCGGTCGGCTCGTGGTCGCGCTCCCACAGCGACTTCCACCGCGACGCAACTCGGTTGAGCTCGGCCATCAGGTCGCGTACGCCGCGATGCGGAGCGTGGTCGAGCAGATGCCACGGCAATCCGCCAGCGTCGTTCCACTCCGTCCACGGCGCCAATTCGGCACCCATGAACACCAATGGAGCGCCCGGCATCGCCCACATCCATGAGAACATGGCGCGCAAGTTGGCGAACTTCTGCCAATCGTCGCCTGGCATCTTCGCGAGCAGGCTGCCCTTGCCGTGCACGACCTCGTCGTGACTCATCGGCAGGACGAAACGTTCGCTGAACGAATAGAGCAATCCGAACGACAGCTCGCGATGGTGCCAACGACGGTGGACGGGGTCGGTGCTGAAGTACCCGAGCGTGTCGTGCATCCAGCCAAGGTTCCACTTGTGGGTGAATCCGAGACCGCCGTGCTCGATGTCGTGGGTGACCTTTGGCCACGCCGTGCTCTCTTCGGCGATCATCATCGCCGACGGAACATCGTCGATGACCGTTGCATTGAGCTGCCGCAGAAAATCGATGGCATCAAGGTTCTCGCGGCCGCCGAGCCTGTTTGGAACCCATCCTCCCGGCCCGCGCGAGTAGTCGAGGTACAGCATGCTGGCCACAGCATCGACCCGAAGACCGTCGACGTGGAACTCCTCCAACCAATACAGGGCGTTGGCGATCAAGAAGTTGCGAACCTCGTGGCGCCCATAGTTGAAGACCAGCGTTCCCCAATCGGGGTGCTCACCCTGGCGGGGGTCGCTGTGTTCGTACAGCTTCGTTCCGTCGAACAACGCAAGGCTCCACTCGTCGCGCGGGAAGTGGGCGGGCACCCAGTCGAGGAGCACGCCGACGCCACGCTGATGAAGTTCGTCGACGAAGGCGCGAAAGTCGTCGGGGGCGCCGAAGCGAGCGGTTGGCGCGTAGTAGCCGCTGACCTGATAGCCCCATGAGCCTCCGAAGGGATGTTCCGCCACCGGCAGCAGTTCGACGTGGGTGAATCCCAGCGCTGTGATGTGATCCGCGACCTGGCTGGCGAGCTCGCGGTACGACGCCACACCGTGACGCCACGAAGCAAGGTGCATCTCGTAGACCCGAAGCGGATGGCCCGGCCCATGACCACGTGACGACATCCACGCGGCGTCGCCCCAAGTGTGCGTCGTTGGCGCCACCACGACGCTGGCCGTGGCAGGCGGAGACTCCGTTGCATACGCCATCGGGTCGGCCTTCATCATCAGGTTCCCGTTGGCCGATTCGATGGCGTACTTGTAGCGATATCCGGGTGCCGCCGATCGGGAGATCCCCGCCCAGATCCCGGATTGGCCTTGAGGCTCCAACGCGTCGCCGCCGACCCAACCGTCCCAGTCGCCGACCACGCGGACCGCCTTGGCGTTGGGCGCCCACACCGCGAACCGCACCCCGCCATCGGCCAGCGGATGCGCTCCGAGCCACTGCCACAACCGTCGATGTGTGCCCTCGCCGAAGAAGTGGAGATCGTGTTCACCGAGCAGCACGACGGGAAGCGTACGTGACTCGACCGGCGGCTACGGTCACGACTGATGCGTGTCCTGATGTTGTCGTGGGAGTATCCGCCGCGAGTTGTCGGTGGCATTGCTGCACATGTCGACGGTCTCGCCAGGGCCATGGCTCGCGCCGGTCACGAGGTGGTGGTGTTCAGCCTGGATGACCCGAAGGTCGGTGACGACGAGATGGTGGAAGGTGTGCGCGTGTTACGGGCCAATGCCGATCTGCCGTGGCTACCCGACGAGTACGAGGTTGCTCTGATGGCGTCGGCCAATCATCACCTGACCCAGTTGGCAGCGCGCCTGGGATCATGGCGACCGCAGGTGATCCACGCCCACGACTGGCTCGTCGCATGGTCGGCAGACACGCTGA
>JBDTWJ010000110.1:0-12470 GCA_040006755.1 Ilumatobacteraceae bacterium
CTTCCGCCAATTTCGCAACATCATCCATCCCCGCTCTCGTCGTGCCTGGTGAGACCCAAGGCTCCGGCGCCGATCAAATGACCGACTGGTGGTCGGGTCGGGGCATGGCAAAGCAGTGCCGCGAAAACAGATTTCGTCCCTCACGCCCGTCCCTCTCCGTCCTGACTCGATAGCCGTCCGCTACCGAGAGTGACGGGACTATAACCAGAGGCTTACGACCTTGGCAAGAACCATTTTGCGGTGTTCTCGCCGACCTCGGGCCAGTGCAGCTCGGATCGAGCGATCACTGTCTGGTAAACACCCTGCTCTGTACCTATATCTGAGTCAAATCTCGCGACCCGAAACTCAGCATAAGAAAAACCAAACGGGTTGCGACCATTACTCAGACCGCGGTGTGAGCCTCACTGTAAGAGACAATCATGGTTGTCGGCTTGACGAAATGTGCGGAAGACTGCAGCCGTAGGCCTGCCCAAGTGCACCCACCCTCAATGGTTGATCTACGGTTCCGCGCATGGTCGCTTTTGGTGTCAAAACACCCCCGCAGCACGGCACGTGGACTGAATTCCTCGACGTGTGGCTGGCAGCGGACGAGATGGAGATCTTCGAGTCGCCTGGACGATGGACCACTTCTACCCACTCACTCCCCCGCCCGACGGTACTCATCTCGAGAGTTGGGGCATGCTGGCTGCCCTTGCCCAGGCCACGAAACGCCTGCGGCTCGGTTGCATGGTCAACGGCATGCACTACCGCCACCCAGCCGTGACGGCAAACGCCGCAGTCACTCTCGATCACATCTCCGCTGGCCGCTTCAACCTCGGTCTCGGTGCCGGCTGGTTCGAGCCGGAGTCCAACGCGTACGGCATTCCACTGGGCTCATTGACGGAGCGCTTCGATCGGTTCGACGAAGGGCTCGAGGTCATCACATCGCTGCTGACCAACGAATTCACCGACTTCGACGGGCACTACGCCGCAGCGGGTGTCGATCTGGTGATCTTCTCGATGCACGGTCCCTACAAGGCCACCCGCCTCCAACCACTGGTCGACGCGTTGGAGGCCGTGAAGTAGCCTCCCCAAACCCTCAACCTCTTGTTGAACATGATCTCTAGTCGATGTCGATGCTGACGACGCCGTGCTCGACCTTGGTCGGGAACGTCCTGAGGTCGACGCGTATCGGTGCGCCTTTGCCCTGGCCGGTGCGGTAGTCGAAGCGGCCATTGTGTTTCGGGCATTCGATGATGTTGTCCATCACCAGACCGTCCGCAAGTAGCGCGTGCTCGTGCGTGCACGAACCATCCGTTGCGTAGTAGCCGTCGTCGGGCGAGCGGTAGATGGCGTATTGGCAGCCGTCGTGCTCGAAGGGGATGACATCTTCGAGATCGACGTCGCCGACGCCGCACGCCACGATCCACGTCGACACAGGGGCGTCCTAACTCGAGACGACGACCGCGTTCGCGGTATCCGACAGCCGACGGTCGATGAACTGCAGCGGGTCTTTGCGCTGACGCAGCAGAACCGGCACGAACTCTCCAAATGCGGCAGCGATGCTGATCGCCGGTGCTGGAAGATCGTCCTTGATCTCCGCATGCAACGCCGGAAGGGAATGGAATGGCACCATCGGGAACATGTGATGTTCGACGTGGTAGTTCATGTTCCAGTAGACGAAGCGGCTGAGAGGATTCATGTAGACCGTGCGACTGTTCAGTCGATGGTCGGTGACGTCTTCGGCAAGACCGCTGTGCTGGGTGAGGCCGGTCATGAGGTGATGCCACGCGCCGTACATCCGCGGCAGCCCGATGACCATCGCCGGCAAGATGCTTCTCGACATGACGCATGCCGTTGCGACACCCGCGTAGATGACAAGCCAGACGCGCGCGGTCCAATAGGTCTTCGGCCACTCGATGTCGGGGATGAAGGTGGCCTCCTCCGGCAGCAGTCGACCAGAGGCATGGATGAACATGTGCTTGAACGCCTGAGGCACGGCGAACAGGCCGAGGAAATCGGCCGCGATGTGCCACAGAGGCGGCGGTCGACGAGCGACGATCTCGGGATCGCGGCCGACGATGATGGTGTCGGTGTGATGTCGCGCGTGGCTCCACCGCCACACGGTCGGGTCGCGCATGATCATGAAACACGCGATGTAGTAGACGACCACGTTCATCCAGCGTGTTCGGAAGGCCGTGCCATGGCCGCACTCGTGCCACCGCGCATCGGACGCCGAGCCGTAGAGCACGCCGTATACAGCGAACGACAGCAACGACCACACCGAGAACCACAGGTACACGCCAAGGCCGCCGAACAACGCGAGCAGCCCGAACCACAACAGCGTGTCGCGGATTGCCGGACCATTGCGCCGAGCCATGAGCTCCTTCATCCGCTTGCGCGACACGTCGGTGCGATACCACTGCGCCTGCGACAGCCCGCGCTCGACCGCCCGGCGCGATTCTTCCCCGATCAACGAGTAGTCACGATTCACGATTCATCTCACCTCGCTCACGATGGTAGCGGGCGACGCTGATCCGACAAGATGGCGTACGCACCATGAGACTGCCTCGCAGAGCCCTTTCGCTAGTCGCCGGATGCGCGCTCGTCGCCTCGTGCGGAACAACTGCGGCACCTCCGACCGACCCTGCTACATCGCCGGACCGGCTCACGGATGCGTCGGTTCAGATCATCGCGGACGGCTGCAGTCAGGTCGAGGTGCACGGTGCTGGATTGATGGTCGCTAAGGGCCGGATCGCCACGGTGGCCCACGTGGTTGCCGGCGCGAAGCGAATCGACGTCCGTGGAACGCACGGTACTTCCGAGGCCACCGTTGTCTACTTCGATCCCGTACTCGACGTCGCGGTGTTGAAGGTCGATCCGTCCCTCGGCTCACCGATTGCTATCGGCACAGCTTCACGCGGTGACCACGGCCGCGCGATCGTCTACCGAGACGGTGCTCCTGTCGAACTGGCCGCCGGCATCCAGCGGCTCGTCGATATCCGCACGGCAGACATCTACGGCGAGGGCACACACATCCGGCCGGGATACGAACTGACCATCGACATCCAAGCTGGAGACTCCGGCTCGGTGGTCGTCGTCGATGACACGGCGGTGGCCTTGGTGTGGGCCGTCAGCCGGCAGGCCGAGTCCAGAGCGTGGGCGATGCGAACCTCGTTGGTCGCCGATCACCTCGCGAACGACGCCGCTGTCGACAACGGTGAGTGCGCGTAGCTCAGAGCCGCTGGCGGGCTGCGTGGCAGCGTGCGTCGCCCGACGTGGCATATTGGCGGGCATGACGGCAGCAACCAAGCCACGTTTCGTCCGCGCCGATGGGCCCGACAAGGTGACCGGCAGCGGGCGATACACCGCAGATCTCACGCTCACCGGCATGCTCGCTGCCAAGTTCCGCTATGCCGACATCGCCTATGCACGCATCACCAAGCTCGATGTTTCGGCTGCGCGGGCAATGCCCGGTGTCATGGCGGTGTTGACCGCCGACGACGTGCCCGACGTGCGCTTCGGACCATTCGTGCAGGATCGCACGCTGTTCGCGCGCGATGTCGTGCGCTTCGAGGGCGAAGTTGTCGCCGCGGTTGCGGCCACGACGGCAGCAATCGCGCAGCAGGCCGTCGATGCGATCGTGGTGGAGTTCGAGCCGCTTCCTGTCGTCATGGATCTCGAGGCAGCCCTGGCCGACGACGCTCCCCTGGTGCACGCCGACTGGGCGACGTACGGCGCGGCCGACGCGTTGGTACGCGATCGCAACGATGCATCGTTCTCATCCATCGCCAAGGGTGATGTCGACGCAGGCATGGCGGAAGCGGACCACGTCATCACCAGTCGATACGTTGCCGACGGCAGCCATGCTGCACCGATCGAGCCGCGTGCGGTCGTCGCTCAATGGGAAGGCAACAAGGTCACGATCTGGACGTCGACGCAGGTGCCGTTCGACGCGCGATCGGGCGTGTGCGAGACGTTGGAGCTACCCGCCAATCGCGTGCGGATCATCGTGCCGCACCTCGGAGGAGGCTTCGGCGGAAAGTGTGGGTTCCACTACGAAGCCCACATCGCTGCGCTCGCGAAGGAAACAAAGCGACCGGTGCGATTGGTGTTCTCACGTCGCGAGGAGTTCGTCGCCCCGGACCGCAGACGCGAGGGAATGGTGATCGACATCACGACGGGGGTTCGCAACGACGGCACGATCACCGCGCGCAAGGCGTGGATCGCCATCGACAACGGTGCGTACACAGCCGACAGCGGCTTCTTCCCCCAGCTCTCGGCCATGCACATCGCCGGCCCCTACAAGATCCCGAATCTGTACGTCGGCGCCCACCTCGTGTACACCAACTGCCAGCCCTCGGGATCGGTACGCGCACCAACCGCGCCACAGTCGTGCTGGGCCGTCGAGTCGCACACCGACGAGGTCGCCGCGGCCGTCGGCATGGACCCGGTCGACTTCCGCCGTCTCAACGCTGTCGACACTGGCATCGAGGGCCCGAGTGGCCAGACCTATGGCGAGATCGGCGTGCAGCAGTGCATCGAAGAGGCAACCAAGCTCGTCGGCTACGGGCGTGCCCTGCCCGACGACGAGGCGATCGGCGTCGCCATCGGTTGGTGGCCGAGCTTCGCTGTGCCATCGGGCGCGTACATCAAGATCGACGGAGACGGCTCCGGCCAGATCATCACCGGCGCGCAGGAATGCGGAACCGGTGCGGTGATGACGTTGCGTCAGCTGGCAGCCGAAGAGCTGGGTATGGAACCTGAGGACTTCCAACTGATCTACCAGGACACGTCGGCCGCGCCGTACGACATGGGTGCTACCGGCTCGCAGACCGTGTTCAACAACGGCCGGGCAGTTGTCGCCGCGGCCGGCCAGATCGCCGATCAGCTGAAAGCCCTTGCGGCCGATCACCTCGAGGCCAACGCCGCTGACATCGTGCTGGCCGAAGGTCATGCTCACGTCGCCGGCACGCCAGCGTCGACGGTGTCGATCGCCGAGCTCGCCGGAATCGCCTCGGGCGGCGAACTGTTGATCGGTCACGGGTCAGGTGTTCCCCCATCGGCGCCTCCACTCGTGGGGTCGAGTTGCGTCGGTGACGTCGGCATGGCGTCGTTCGTTGCGCCGCAGTTCTCGTGCCACGCGGTGCGGATCCGTCTCGACCGCGACACCGGCGTCGTGCGCGTCCTGGAAGTTGGTGCCGCTCACGATTCGGGCACGATCATCAACGAGACCGGCGCTCTCGGCCAGGTCCAAGGGGGCGTGATGATGGGGATCGGTCAGGCGCTGACCGAAGGAACCGTCTACGACAAGGACTCACGCCAGCGCAACGCGGCACTGTTGGAGTACAAGTTGCAGACGTGCGCTGATTCGCCGGTGGTGCACACACACTTCGTCCAGATCAACACACCCGACGCGGGTCCCCACGGCGCGAAAGGGCTGGCCGAGGCACCAAACGTGGCGACCGCGGCGGCAATTTCCAACGCGCTGGCCAAGCTGCTCGGCGAGCCGGTCCGCCGCCTGCCGATGACGGCCGAGCGTGTGTGGGACACGATGTCAGGGGCTGACGGATCATGAACTTCACGATCGCCTCCACGCTCGACGAAGCCCTCGCCGCGGTCGCTGCCGGAGCACGTCCCGTTGCGGGCGGCAGCGATCTGGTGGTCGGGGCTCGCCAGGGCAAGGCCCCGCTGCCGGAATCGGTCGTCGCCATCGATCGCATCGAATCGCTCGGGCACATCGAGCAGTCGGCCGACGGTGTTCGCATCGGCGCGCTGGTCACGCACGCCCGGCTCGAAGTCGATGTCGACATCGTCGGCGGATACACCGCGCTCGCCGATGCAAGCGCGCTCGTCGGGTCGCCGTCGACGCGCAACGTCGGAACGATCGGCGGCAACGTGATGAACGCGTCGCCTGCGATGGATACGGGCGCGCCGCTGCTGGTGCTCGGCGCCGAAGTCGAGCTCCAATCGAAGAACACGCCGCGGCGCATCGCGATCGCCGACCTGTGGACTGCGCCGGGCCACACGTCGGCCGCACCAGGCGAGCTCTGCGTTGCCATCCACCTGCCACCGCGGCCCGACGACTCGGGTAGCGCCTACGTGCGCCTCGAATATCGCCGCGCGATGGAGATCGCCGTCGTCGGCGCAGCGGCTTCGGTCGGACTCGACGGCGGTGGCGCACTGGCGTCGCTGGCGATCGCGTTGACAGCCGTCGCCCCGACGATCATTGCGGTCGCCGGAACCGACGCACTGATCGGCCGCAACGTCGACGATGAACTGCTCGCCGAGATCGCCGGCTTGGCCAGCCAGCAGGCGAAGCCCATCAGCGATCTCCGCGCCAGTGACCGATACCGGCGCCATTGCGTCGGCGTCATGGCCCGACGCGCGGTCGACGCGGCAGTGCGTCGTGCTCGAGGCGAACCGATTGCTGTCCCCGTCAACCGCACCCTTGGCATTGGAGCAGCGTCGTGAGCGTCTCGATCATTCTCAACGTCAACGGAACCGACTACCCGGTCACTGTCGACGCAGGACGCAACCTCGTCAGCGTGTTGCGCACCGAGATCGGGCTCACCGGCACGAAGGAAGGCTGCGACGACTGCGAGTGCGGCGCGTGCATGGTGCTGATCGACGGTCAGCCGGTCAACTCGTGTTCGTACCTCGCGGCGCAGGCAGCCGACCGGCCGATCACGACCGTCGAGGGTGTGATGGTCGGCGACCAACTGCATCCGTTGCAGCAGGCGCTGCTCGACGAAGGCGGTGTGCAGTGCGGATTCTGCACGCCGGGCATGATCATGTCGGCCACCGCGCTGCTCAGCCACAACAGTTCGCCCACCGAGGAGGAAGTCCGCATCGGTCTGTCCGGGAACCTCTGCCGGTGCACCGGCTACGTCAAGATCCTCGCCGCCGTGCAGCAGGCCGCCGCCGCTCAGCAATGACTCGATGCTGCGGCACGACCACTCAGTCGGTGGAGGTCACCTCGATCAGGATCGAGGTCTCTGGATGCAGAACCGGGGCGTTGATTCCGACCGACGAGAGCTGACGCCCCGTCATCCGGATACCGGTCGTGAGCCATTGGGGCTGT
This sequence comes from Ilumatobacteraceae bacterium, assembly GCA_040006755.1. Classification (GTDB taxonomy): domain Bacteria; phylum Actinomycetota; class Acidimicrobiia; order Acidimicrobiales; family Ilumatobacteraceae; genus JAENVT01. The sequence continues at coordinate 7,064 of JBDTWJ010000110.1, forward strand.
TGTCGAGCGCGACCCAGTTCGCGCCCGCCGACCGGGAGCATCGCGACGTCATAGGTGCGCGATGGATCGAGACCCATCAGCCGCAGCGGCGCCGTGTGCAACGACGGCCCCGAGCGAAGCCGCGTGCAGGCGAAGACTGCGGACGCGTTGTCGGACGCAACCACGCCGTGCACCATCACGTTGGGATCGGGATGGTCGAGTCGCACCACGTCGCCTCGATGCAGCACCGGCCGGAGGCGCTTGTGGAGGCTGATGGTCTCGCTGAGTTCGGCGCGGTCTTCGTCGGATGCCGTGAGGAGGTTCCACTCGATCCCGAGTGAACCGAACAACGCCGCGATGGCTCGAAAGCCGAGACCGTGCGACCGACCCGTGGTGTGGGCGACCGGCGATCCGATGTGGCTTCCCATCAGTTCGGGAGGGAACAACAACGAGAAACCACGTTGGATCTCCTGACGATCAAGCGCGTCGATCGAATCGCTCGTCCACGCCCGATCGGTTCGCTCGAAGATCCCGAAATCGACGCGGCCACCACCCGATGCGCATGTCTCGAACTCCACGCCGGGATGCGCCGCCCGAAGCCGGTCGAAGAGGTCGTAGACGCCGAGCGTTTGCCGGTGTGCACCTGCTCGCCCTGCCGATGTCGCCGCAACGAGGTCGCGGTTCATGTCCCACTTCACGTAGGCGATGTCGTGATCGGTCAGCAGCGCGTCGAGAAGGCCGAACAAGTATTCACGGACCTCGCTGCGACCGAGGTCGAGCACCAGTTGATTTCGTCCGAGCACGATGGGATAGCGATCGTCGACAAGCGTCCACTCTGGATGAGCTCGGTAGAGATCACTGTCGGGATTGACCATTTCGGGCTCCACCCAGATTCCGAACTGCATCCCGAGACCACGAACATGCTCGATCAGAGGAGTCAGACCGGCAGGCCAGACGCTGGTGTCGACCCACCAGTCACCGAGTCCGGCGCGATCGTTGCGTCGGCCGTGGAACCATCCGTCGTCGACCACGAATCGCTCGACCCCACACGACGCCGCTCGGTCGGCGAGACCGCGGAGATCGTCGAGGTCGTGATCGAAGTACACGGCCTCCCAGATGTTGAGCAAAACGGGGCGAGGGTGCGGCGGATGTTGCGGCCGCGCGCGCAGGTACGAATGAAAGCTGTTCGACACCGCGTTGAGACCGCGATCCGAATACGCGGCGTAGACCGTCGGCAAGTCGTACCGATCGCCCGGCGCCAGCACGATCTCGCCCGAGGCCAGCAGCTCGCCTGTCTGTATCGAGCGGCGCCCATCGGTGACGGCATCGCATGAGATCTCGTAGTTGCCGCTCCATCCGATGTGGCAGCCCCACACCTCACCGCTGTGCTCCGCAAAGGCCGGCGTGCCGGCGAACACGACACCGAGCCGCTCGTGCGATGTCTTGCCGCGCCGATTCTCCACGGTGAGACAGTTCGCGATCCAAGGCGTGCGGGTCTGGCCGAACTCGTTGGTCCAGCACCCACCCACCGTCAACAATTCCTGGGCCTGCGCCGGCACCGGCAGGCTGAGCCGAAAAGCGCCGAGCGCATAGTCAGAGGCGCCGTCGTTGGTGAGCGACATCGCGAAGGTCGCGACCCCGCTGTGATGCAGCACGACGTCGATGCGCAACGACAGCGCTGCGAAGTCGTCTGACAGGTCGAACTCTGCGCGATCGTCGCTCGTCTCGCTCGACCGCAGCACGAACTGTGGCGCGAAGTCACGTCCACCTTCGCGATGGCCTTCGAGGCCCGGCTTCCCGAACCAACCGACGCTTGATTCCGCGAGCAGGCCGACGGGTGGGTCGACGTCGAGCCCACCACCAGGGACGGGACGTTCGAGCGCGCCAAGCAAACGCTCGTCGCTGCTTCCGAGTCGCGCTCCCCAATGGGCAAGGCACGGCATCCCGTTGCTGCTCGTGATCAACAGGCTGGTGTTGCCATCGGTGAGATGGGCGAGCAGACCGGTCATCTCGGGCACCATACCTGTCGTCGATCCTCAGGACTTGCTGTCGGACCATCGTGTGATGGTGCTGACGTCGGCAACGAATCTGACGTTGTCGTTGGGGGCCCAATGGCCAGCAGCGTCAGCCAGACATTTGACCACGAGTTCCGCGACGGCGCCAGCATGCTCGGTTGGCCCGTGCACCAGTAGCTCGTCGTGAAGACACAGCACCACACGTGCGCCGAACGGCGCGGCCTGCGATCGCACCATCACCGCCCACACCTTGAAGAACTCCGCGGCGGCTCCCTGAACCATCGCGTTCCGGCCAAAGCGACCTCGTGCAGCCGCCCTGCTCCTGTTCTCGCGATCCTCGAGTGCGTCGCCGCTCGACGATCCCATTCGGATCAAGCGCCCGCCATAGGTGCGGATGTCGCGGCTGACCTGCCCGGAGAGAGCGGCATCGGTGAGGTACCGCATGGCGACCGGATACGCCAGTTCGAGCCCGCGCAGTGCCGCTGCACCGTGACCGGTCGTCTGCCCGTACATCGCGCCGAGCACCGCTACTTTCGCCGTCGCCCGATCGACGCCCAGTTGCTCCGCGACCGGCAGATACATGTCGTCCTCCGCCGTCGCCTTGGCGAGCGCGGCATCGCCGGAGACCGCCGCGAGGATGCGAGGTTCGATCTGTCCAAGATCGGCGCGGACAAACATATGGCCCGGTTCGGCAACGACCGCCGACCGAAGATGGGCCGGCATGTTGTGCAGGCCGGCCGACGCCGTCATTCGACCGGCGGCGCCATCACAGCCCGACCATTCCCCTCGCAGTCGACCGTCGGTGCCGAGGTTCTCGTCAAGCCAGCCGTAGCCGAAGGTGGTTGCCATCCGCTCTGCCTTGCGCCACTCCAACAACGCGTCGATCAGCGGGTGTGTGCCGCGGATTGCTTCGAGTCGCCAGGCACGCGTGTCGGGCAGTTCGACGCCGATGCTCCGCAACAGCGACTTCACCTGCGCGGGATTGCGCAGATCGCACCGTGGGTTGGTCGAGTGGCGCAAAACCTCGGCATCGCGAGCGTTTCGCTGCTCGACCGCTTCAGCCTCGTTGCTGGGCCGCGGACCGACGAACGAGGCGACAATCGTCTCCGCGATCGATCGATCCATCGGAAGACCGTCCGAATTGAGTTCGGCGCACAGCAGTTCAGCTGCGGATTCGGATCGAGCGGTCGATGATCCGTTTGGGTGATCAATCAGGCGGCCCAGCTCGGCCTCCTGCAACGCGATGACGATCGCTGCCAGCTGCGCCCATCGGACCAGCCGGTCCGCCGTCCACTCGAATTCGCTCGTCAGCCACTCCGGTTTGATGTACCCGTCGTCGCGTACGGGTTCGTCCGGATGTCCATCGTCAGGTTCGGTGAACAGATCAACGGCGGCGACGGTCGGCAGGTCATCGACCGAGAGACCGTGCAGCAGCGCCCACGCTTTGGCGGCATCCATCCGCCACCCGCCGACGAGAAGTCGCTGCACGGCGGCGATGTCCCAACACTTGGAGACGCGCAGTCCCCCATCGACGAGCATCTGCTCGATGTTGCGTCCCCAAAGCACCCAACGCGGTCGGAAGGCCTCCTCGACAGAGGCGACCAATTCCATGGGACGGTCGTCGGCGATGGAAGTCGACCATCCGTCGAGCGTCGCGACGCCGATGCCGACGCGCGGCTGCATGGCCAGGGCGAGAAAGCCACCCCGTTCGAGACCGGCGCGGCCGAGGTCCTCCTCCAGCCGATGATCGGTGTTGGCTACAGGTCGACGCCGAACTGCTTGAGGAACGTCAGGAGGTCGTCGGCATGCTCTTCCTCGACGGCGAGGATGGATTCCATCAGTCGCCTGGTCGTGATGTCGTTGTCGCCGAGCCAGCGGGCGATCTCGGAGTACGAGGCGATTGCGACGCGCTCGGCGACGAGGTCTTCGGTGATCATGTCGATCAGGTCGGTGCCCGGAGCGTATTCGGCGTGGCTGCGCTCGACCAGGGTCGCTGGGTTGAAGTCGGGCTCGCCCTGCAGTTGAACGATGCGCGCCGCGATTTGATCCGCATGCCCCTGCTCTTCGGTCGCGTGCTGCAGGAACTCTGCAGCCACTGACGCTGAGTTGATGCCGTCGGCCATGTAGTAGTGCCGCTTGTAGCGCAACACGCACACCAGCTCTGTGGCGAGTGCCTCGTTGAGCACTTTGATGACCCGCTCGCGGTCGGCGCCATAGTTCGCAGTCAGGGGACCCAGCTCGATGTGCTCGCGAGCATTCTTTCGCAGCGTCTCGACGTCTGACAGGTGGTCGCCTACGGATGTGCCGCTCATGAGTCGCTTCTTTCCGGTTGATTTGGGACGCTTCTGACGTTAGCTCCAGAGTCGTACCCCTACCACTGAGCTGCCAAACTCGGCAAGGATGACACCGTGACGAAACCTCGGACTCGAATCTCGGCCGCAGTGCTCGACTCCGGCGATCCTCGCGCGCTGGCCGAATTCTACGAGCGACTGCTGGGCTGGATGGCGGTTGTCAGCGAACCGGCACGACCGGGCGAGGCTGCGGAGGATGGATGGGTGATGCTGCGATCGCCAGAAGGCGGCACGGGTCTGTCGTTCCAGTACGACGCCAACTACGTGGCTCCAGTCTGGCCTGCCGAGCCCGGTCAACAACAGATGATGGTTCATCTCGACATCGCCGTGGAGAAACTCGACAAGGGCGTTTCACTCGCCAGCGATCTCGGCGCCACATTGGCCGAACACCAACCACAGGACGACGTTCGGGTCATGCTCGATCCGGCCGGACATCCGTTCTGCTTGTTCGTGGGGCCGGTCTGATGGCCGATTTCGCCGAAGGGTCGAAATGGGCGGCCGGCGCGGCATATGTCGACGGGGAGTTCTGCCCGATCGCCCAGGCGAAGATATCGGTGCTCGACATGGGTGTGACCCGATCGGATTGCACCTACGACGTCGTCGGTGTCTGGGATGGCCGGTTCTTCCGCCTCGACGCACACCTCGATCGATTCCTGCACAGCGTTTCCCAGCTCCGGCTCGACATCGGCAAGACGCGTGAAGAGCTCGAGTCGTTGCTGCACGCGTGCGTCGATCGGGCGGGTCTGCAACAGGCATACGTCTCAATGACATGCACCCGCGGCCGTCCCGCAGCGGGCAGCCGCGATCTGCGCACGTGCCGCAACAACTTCTATTGCTTCGCAGTGCCGTACATCTGGGTGAGTCCCGAAGAGCAGCAGCAGACCGGCGCGAGCCTGTGGATCAGCGAGATCCCGCGCATCCCGCCCGAGAGCGTCGACCCATCGGTCAAGAACTACCACTGGCTCGATCTCGACATGGCGCAGTTCGATGCATACGACCACGACGCACAGATGGTGGTGCTGCGCGACATGACCGGGGCGATCACCGAGGGACCCGGCTACA
>JBDTWJ010000111.1:0-12432 GCA_040006755.1 Ilumatobacteraceae bacterium
AAGGCCGCTAGCGGCCAACCACCTCCAGAGTCCCACAATCTAAATCTGTCATCGTGTTGGACCACCTCCTCTCTCTGGTGATCAACATTCAAGCAGCCGACGTGCGGCTAGGCAAGCCACTTGGAGTAGGCAATTTGACTCACTTTCGGCGGCGCTGCAAGTAGGCATGGGCGAGCACGTGCAACCGTTCGCGCCCGAAGCTCGGGTCATGTCCGGCATGCACGACCGTGACCGCGAGACTGAGCAACCGGTCCATGGTTGTGCAGTAGTCGTCGATCGAGGATTCGGGCAATTCGTCGAGCAGCGGACCGTCGTAGATCGCGTCGCCGGAGAACAGTGTTCCGTTGCGTTCATCCCAGAGACCGATCGAACCGGGCGAGTGACCGGGGAGGTGCATCACTTGCAGGCAGCGATCTCCGAGGTCGATCTCGTCGCCCTCCTCGATGTGCCGCACGCGAGCCACAGGTTCCTGATGAAAGGAGTCGAGCGCCATGCCTGCAGGCAACGCCGTGACGAAGTACGGCTCGGGCATCGGATAGCCGGCCGCTTCGAGGCCGTCGACCACCTTGTCGCCCCACGCCTCGCGCGGCACCAGCGACGTGATCGGCGGCGCCAACAACAACGGCGCTTCCATCGCATGCGCGAGCACAGTGCCGAACTCGTGATGCCCGCCGATGTGATCGTCGTGACCGTGCGTTGCGACCGCCGTCACGTCCTTGTCGACGAGGTCGGCCAGTTCGTCGGACAGGCTCATCAACCCCATGCCGGTGTCGACAACGAGGTCACGGTCGCGGCCGCGGATGTGCCAGATGTTGCAACGCATGAGGGGAATGACGTGCGGCTCCCAGAGCAGGGTGATGGAGTCGTCGATTGTGGTGCGCTCGAACCATCTATCGGCGATCGGAAAAGCGCTCATTCGCTCGCCGACTGTTTCGCAGCTCTCGCAGTCGCCGTCTTGGCTGCCTTCGGCTTCTCCGCTTTCGGCTTCTTCGCTCTGCTCGGCGCGACACGCGACGGCTCACCCTCCATCTTCGGGTACACCGGCGGCCACGGCGCATCCAGCAGGCCCGCTGCCCGGTCGGCGCGGACCATCTCCAGGAATGGCTCGAGGGATTGCGGCGAATCGTTCATCGCTGCCCACGCATCGCCGTGCTCGGCGACCCAGGCCGGCACAGTTGCGATGGTCATGTCGTGCGGCCGCAGCGTTGGCAGCATCTCCCAGGGGAACGGGAACGACACCGGGGCGTGATCCAGAGCGCGCACCGACCACGGGGCGAACACGGTCTTGTGCGGAGCGTTCTGATTGAAGTCGATGAAGATGCGTTCGCCTCGTTCCTCCTTCCACCATGATGCGGTGATGAGATCAGGGTGGCGGCGCTCGAGCTCACGAGCCACAGCCACCGCCGCGCTGCGAACCACCACGGAATCGTGTAACGGCTCGAGCCGCACGTAGACGTGCAGCCCGCGGTTGCCCGAGGTCTTGATGTAACCGACGACACCCAGGTCGTCGAACAGTTGCTTGGTAGCTGCCGCTGCCTCCTGCGCCATGCCGTAGTTGGTGCCCGGCCCGGGGTCGAGATCGATCCGCAGTTCATCGCAATGCTCGAGGTCAGCTGCGTGTGTAGGCCACGAATGGAAGCCGAGGCAACCGATGTTGACGGCCCATACGAGATGCGCAAGATCCTCGACGACCAACGCGCGAGACGTCGTGCCGTTGGGGGTCTGCACGATGGTGGTGTGCAGCCAATCGGGCGCGCCGTCGGGAATGCGCTTCTGGAAGAAGTTGGATCCGTGAGCGCCATTGGGGAACCGTTGCAGCAGGACTGGACGGTCGTACATCTGGCGCATCACCGCGTCTTCGATCGACAGGTAGTACTTCACGAGGTCGAGCTTGGTGTCGTTGCGCGTCGTGAAGAAGACCTTGTCGGGGCTGGTGATCGGCACCGCGCGGCCGGCCACCGAGATCTCCACTTGATCGCTCACAACAGCAACCGTATTCGGTCGCGCCAGCTACCGTCGGGCGAATGGGGGAGACGACGGTCGAAGCTCCGATGCAGGGCACGATTGTCGGCGTCGACGTTGTGCCAGGTGACAGCGTCGTGACTGGTCAGCAACTGATGCTGATCGAGTCGATGAAGATGCATCATGCGATCGAGTCTCCATGCGATGGCACGATCGTCGGGATACTGGTCGAAGCGGGCATCACGGTCATGGCGGGTGCCCCTGTCGCCTCCGTCGAGCCCGGTGTGGTGGCGCACCGCGAGGCGGCCGACGTCGCTGATGGCGATCCCGCCGGCGTTCGGCCCGACCTCGCCGAGGTGCAGGCTCGTCACGCCGTAGGACTCGACGCGGCCCGCCCCGACGCAGTTGCACAGCGACGTGCCGTCGGCCGCCGAACAGCTCGCAAGAACGTCGCCGACCTGGTCGACGAGGGCTCGTTCGTCGAGTACGGACCAGTGGTGATCGCCGCGCAACGTCGACGTCGCTCGGTGGCCGAGCTGATCCAACGCACGCCGGCCGACGGCATGATCGGTGGAATCGGCACGGTCAATGGCCACCTCTTCGAGGGTCACGCGGCTCAGGTCATCGCCATGTCGTACGACTACACCGTGCTGGCAGGCACACAGGGCCAGCAGAACCATCGCAAGAAGGATCGGTTGTTCGCTCTCGCCGAATCGATGCGGCTGCCTGTTGTCTTCTTCACCGAAGGTGGCGGTGGCCGCCCGGGCGACACCGATGCCGTCGGCGTCAGCATGCTCGACTGCTGGGCATTCAACTATCTCAGCCGGCTCAGTGCGTTGGTGCCTCTCGTGGGCATCAATGCCGGCTATTGCTTCGCTGGGAACGCGGCCGTACTAGGAATTTGCGATGTGGTGATCGCGACCGCCGATTCCAACATCGGCATGGGTGGTCCGGCAATGATCGAAGGTGGCGGGCTCGGAGTGTTCCATCCCACCGAAGTCGGACCGATGAGCATCCAGCAGTTCAACGGTGTGGTCGACATCGCCGTCGCCGACGAAGCGGAGGCTGTAGTAGTCGCCAAGCAATACCTCTCGTACTTCCAAGGCACGGTAGCCCAGTGGTCGTGCGCGGATCAACAGGAGTTGCGCCGCACGATCCCGGAGGATCGCAAGCGTGGCTACGACGTTCGAACGGTCATCGACACGCTGTTCGACACCGACAGCGTGTTGGAGATCCGCCGGCACTTCGGTCTCGGAATGGTCACAGCGCTCGCGCGCATCAAGGGGCGTCCCGTCGGAGTCGTTGCCAACAACCCTGGCCACCTTGCCGGTGCCATCGACAGTGACGGGGCCGACAAGGCGGCTCGCTTCATGCAGCTCTGCGATGCATTCGACATCCCCATCGTCACCCTCGTCGACACGCCAGGGATGATGGTCGGGCCGGCGGTCGAGCAGACAGCGCTGGTTCGCCATTGCTCGCGCCTCTTCGTCACCGGCGCCAATGTCACGGTGCCCCTGATCAGCGTGGTGCTGCGCAAGTGCTACGGCCTCGGGGCGCAGGCGATGGTGGGTGGCAGCACCAAGGCGCCGGCCGCATGCGTTGCCTGGCCGACCGGCGAGTTCGGCGCCATGGGCATGGAGGGCGCAGTGAAGCTGGGCTTCCGGCACGAGCTCGAGGCCATCGAGGATCCCGAGCTCCGTGATCAGAACTTCCAGCAGCGCGTCGAGCAGATGTACGCCCACGGCAAGGCGCTGAATGCGGCATCACATTTCGAGATCGACGACGTCGTCGACCCTGCCGACACTCGTCGTTGGATCGCTACGATCCTGACGTCGTCGCCGTCATCCCCACAGCGTCTCGTCAAGAAGCGCCCCAACATCGACACCTGGTAGGAGTACGACATGCATGTTGACGAGGTCGAGTTGCGGGTCATCAGACTGCCGTTCAAGTCGGTGTTCAAGACATCGTTCGCGTCCGAGACGGAGAAGCACGCGGTCATCACGACCGTGCGCTCCGACGGTGTCGAGGGCTACGGCGAGAGTGTGATGGACACGCTCCCGTCGTATCGCGAGGAGTCGATCGTCGGCGCATTGCATCTCATACGCGAGGCGCTCGCACCAGCATTGCTCAGCAACGATTGCGACGACCCGGCCATGCTCGTCGATTCGTGGAAAGGCTGGCGCGGCAACCCAATGGCCAAGTCAGCGCTGGAGCTCGCGGTGTGGGACTGTCATGCCCGACAACTCGGGGTGCCGCTGCGAACGCTGCTGGGCGGCGACCGAACCGAGATCCCGGTAGGCGCCAGCCTGGGCATGAACCCAGTCCACGAGACGGTCACTTCTGTTGCTCGCCACGTCGAGCAGGGATACAAGCGGATCAAGTTGAAGATCGAGCCAGGATGGGATGTCAACATCCTGACTGCCGTGCGCGCCGAGTTCCCCGACATCGAGCTGACCGTCGACGCCAACTCCGCCTACTCGCTCGACGACATCGACGTACTCAAACGGATCGATCAGTTCGACCTGCACTACATCGAGCAGCCCTTGCATTGGGACGACCTTCTCGACCACGCCACGCTCGCTCCGCAACTGCAGACGCCCCTCTGTCTCGACGAGACCCTGACGTCGCCCGCGCGCGTGAAGGCTGCGCTCGATCTCAAGGCATGCTCGGTGGTCAACATCAAGGTGGCTCGCGTCGGTGGATTGGCAGCCACCGCGCGCATCCACGAGCACTGCGTTGAGCGTGGCGTTCCGATGTGGTGCGGAGGCATGCTCGAGACGGGTGTCGGCCGCGCCCACAACATCCACGTTGCCACCATGCCCGGCTTCGTGTACCCCGGCGATACCGCTTCAGCGAGCCGAACGTACGCGCGCGACATCACCGATCAGGCACTGGAGGCGACAGACGGCATGATGCCCGTTCCACCTGGCCCCGGCATCGGCGTCACACTCGATCGGGCATTCCTCGAGACCGTCACCGAGTCGATCGAGATCGTGCGGCGGTGACCATCGAGTTTCGCGATCTGCGCACGGCAGCGGAGCTCGCACCCATGCCCGCGTTGGAACTGCGCGTGTGGGGAGGCAGCGACCGGATCGCCGTCAACATGCTGGTTGCGACCATCGCCGAGGGCGGTATGGCGATCGGTGCATTCGATGGCGATCGTCTCGTGGGATCGGTATATGGCTTCGCGACGCACCAGCCGCACGTATTGCACTCGCACTATCTGGCGGTCGATCCGGACTACCGGCGCACAGGGCTCGGTGTTGCGCTGAAGAACGAACAACGCGACTGGTGTCTTTCGAGCGGGCGCACCACCGTGCGGTGGACGTACGACCCGCTGCAGCTCGGGAACGCCCATCTCAATATCCGTTCGTTGCGTGCAATCGGCGCGCAGTACCACCCCAACTTCTACGGACCCATGGGTGGGATCAATGGCGGGCTGCCGAGCGATCGACTGGTGGTCGAGTGGGACTTGGTCGGTCAACGATTCGAGGGCACAGAGTCGGTGGATGTAGCGGTTCCTCCCGTGACTGCCGAGGAGATCGCCGGCGCGACGCAGGTCGCGTTGGACGCTCGCGTTGCGTTACGCAATGCGATGCTGCCGTTGTTGGCCGAGGGCTGGAAGGTCACCGACGTCGATTGCGTCGCGCGTACCTACACCGTCAGCCGTTGACACCCTTCGAAGCGCGATCGATCACCGCATCGGCAAGCTCCGGGAACACCTTGCTGACCTTGGCCGTCAGCCAGTCACCGTAGGTACCATGGAAATCGCGAAGATTGGCCCGGTCCCAGCGCCGATCGGCGTCGGCCGGCACGATCCAGGCTTCGCCTTCGATGTCGCCGAAGTCGATGGTCTCGATGACCGCATCCCATCCCGGGTCGAGGAAGAACGGCAGCGAGTATCGGTCGCCCGTCGAACTGTTGCGAGCCCGGTGCGGGGTGGACCGGTATCGACCTGCGGTGAGACGGTCCAACATGTCACCGAGGTTGCAGATGATCAGGTGTGGATCATGCGGTGCGTCGATCCACTCGTCAGCCACCTTCACCTGCAGCCCCGCTGTGCCGTCGTGGGCGAGCAGCGTCAACAAGCCGTAGTCACTGTGCTCAGCGACTCCCCAACGGTCATCGCTGTCGGGCGGGTGCGGTGGATATCGGAAGATGCGGAAAAGTGGTGTGGGATCGGCGGTCAGATCGTTGCTGAAGTAGTCCGGCGACAAGCCCAGTCCCACGGCCATCAGCGACAGCACGCGCTGGGCGAGCGGCTCCATGGTGTCCATCCACTCCGTGATCACAGGTTGGAATGACGGCGGTTCGAGTGGCCAGATGTTGGGACCATGCAGAGGCCTGGCATCAACGGGGAGTTCACGCCCGAAGTAGTAGCCCTCCTTGAGATCGGGCACTCCCGAGGTCAGCTCACCTCCGAGTGGGAACCATCCCCGCCACGCGCATCCACCGCGGGCAAGGGTGACGCGTTCTTTCTCGTGTTTGCTCCGACCGAAGAATTCGATTGCGACGCTCAGCACCGAGTCGCGCAGCTGATCCGTGACGCCATGGTTGCGAATTGCGAAGAAGCCGAACTCTCTGCACGCTCGATCGATTTCGCATGGAGCCGCCGGAGACTCGATATCGATGATCGGCAGCATGCTCCGCAGCGTAGGCGGGTCACCGTGTCAGAATCGATGCTCGTGACCACTGCCCAGCTGATTGTCGTTGGGATGGCTGTGTTCGTTGCCGCGTTCATACAGATCGTGGCAGGGTTCGGATTCGCGCTTCTCGCGGTTCCACTGATGACGTTGGCGATCGAACCGAAGGTGGCGGTCGTCGTCAGTTCGTTGACTGGGATATTCGTCACCAGTTGGCAGGCCTACAAGGATCGGGCGCTGGCGGAGAAGGTTCTGGTGAAGCGGATGGTGACAGCCGCGTACGTCGGGATGCCGCTGGGTCTGCTTGTCTTCGTCTCGGTCGACGACAACGCCTTGCGATTCATGCTCGGTGTTGCAGTGCTGGTGATAGTCGTGCTGCTCGCCTTCCGGGTCAATCTTCACCACGCCGGTCCGCGTCTCGACTACGGCGCAGGCTTGATCTCCGGTGTGCTGGCCACGTCGTTGTCGACCAACGGTCCACCGCTCGTTTTCGCAATGCAGGCCCGACAGCTGCCGGCACCCACATTTCGGGCGACGATCTCCACCGTATTCGCACTCTGCAACATCGGTGGGCTTGCTCTGTTCATCGCTTCGGGCCAGATCACTCGCGACGGTGTCGTCGCTGCGGCCGTGACAGTTCCGGCGATGTTCGTCGGACAATTCCTCGGCTATCCCATCCGCAAACACGTGCATGGCGAACGATTCCGTTGGTTGGTGCTACTGCTCCTCGTGGCAGCGGCGATCAGCGCAATCGTCAACGCAATCGTGTGACGAAAGGGCTCAAGTGACCATTGCTCTCGTCGCAACTGCGATCGCGGCCATCGCCAACTGGTTCTCGCGCGTGAAGCAGAACGACCGCATCGAGTTGCTCTCCAAGCCACTGACCACCATTGGTGCAATCGCGATCGCGGGCCTTGCCGATGGCCCAGCAACGGTGACCACGGTGACGATCGTCGCCCTTGCACTGTGCCTGGCAGGAGATGTTGCGTTGCTCCCGGTTGTCGACCAATTCGTCGTCGGACTCGCTGCATTCCTGCTGGCTCACATTGCGTTCATCGTGATGTTCGGATTGCGTGGGTTCGACCGGCCGCCGCTGGCGGGTTTTGCGGTGATCGCTTGTGCACTGTTACTTGGGACCAGCGCCATGCCGATCGTTCGTGGTGCGGCCGCCAAAGGATTCAGCCTGCCGGTACGTGCCTATCTGGTCGTGATCTCTTCGATGTTCGTTCTCGGATGGGCCACCGGTAACTGGCTGATCATGCTCGGCGCGACGGCCTTCATCATCAGCGACACCATTCTCGGATGGGGCCAGTTCGTGGCCGAACGCAAATGGATGCACCTCGCGATCATGGTCGCCTACCACGTCGCCATCGTCGCCCTGGCCGCCAGCCTGGCGATCTAGCTGTGTATCGAGCGTGTATCTAGCCGCCGAACATCTGTAACCACTGTTCGGCCGACTTCGGCCGGAACACGTAGTTGGTCTCGCGGATCGATTCCAAGCTGGCGCTCGACGGCTGCGAGTACCGGTGACCCGGGTACACGATCGTGCTGGTGGGCATCGCTGCCAGTTTCTGCAGGCTCTCGTACATCTCCGCCGGGTTGCTGCCGGGGAGGTCTGTGCGGCCGCATCCGTCGAGGAACAGCGTGTCGCCACTGACCAATCGACCGTCGACGTGGAAGCACTGGCTGCCGGGAGTATGTCCGGGGGTATGGATGAGATGAACCCTGATCGAACCCACGTCGACGATGTCGCCCGGCCCGTGCCCGACGAGATGATCGTCGCCGACCCCAGTCGTTCGTTGCACCCAAGGCAATTCATCGCGCTGCACGTGGACAGGGCAATCGACATGCTCGAGCAGCGACGAAATGCCCTCGATGGGGTAGCCCATCAGTGAGCCACCCACATGGTCGGCGTGATAGTGCGTCGCGAGAACGCCCGTGACTTGCATGTCGTCTGCTGCCACGGTGTCGAGCAGGTCAGCCACTGCGTAGGCCGGGTCGACCAGCAGGCATTCGCCGGTCGTGCGATCACCGATGACGTAGACGAAGTTGACCATCTGCTGGGCAATGGGATCCTGCACGGCGAAGTCTCGCCCCGAGAGTAGTTGGCGGAAGTACAGCCGGTCGTCGGGGTGGTTCGCTTCCATCCGTCGTACGCTACCCAGCGATGAGTTCGCCGCGACGGAGCGATCGATGACCAAACTCACGCAGCTGACAGCGGGCCAGATGTTGGTCTACGGCGGCGACCAGGTCGCCATGGTGCCGCCCGAATTGGCCGACTCGTTCACGGAAGGCGATCGGCTGGTGATCGTGCAGGAGACCGGCGACCTGCTGCACATCTCGCGGGCCGAGCACGAGCTGGTCTCGGCCGCAGTGGCCGACGCCGCACACGCATTTGCGGAGCTCGGCACGTGTACTGACGATCAGATCACCGACTTCTTCCAGCGGTTCGCCGCGGCGATCGACAATGACACCACGTTCGGGCCAGTCCTCGAGGCGAATAGAGCCGATGTCGATGCGGCGGCGACCAAGGGCCGATCCACGACTCGACTGCAGCTGTCGCCGTCGATGCGGCACCACATGGCGGCAGGCCTGCGAAGCTGGGCGGCGGCGCCGACCCGACGCGACCAGCTGCTGTCGACTGTCGAGCACGATGAGTGGTCGGTGTCGTCGTGGCGTGCTCCGCTCGGTGTCGTCGGTTTCGTCTTCGAGGGCCGGCCCAACGTGTTCGCCGATGCCACTGGCGTGATCCGAACAGGCAACACGGCGGCGTTCAGGATCGGCAGCGACGCCTTGGGCACGGCGAAGGCGATCATGCGCCATTGCCTGGCGCCCGCGTTGCAGGCGGCGGGTCTGCCAGCGGGCGCCGTGCGACTCATCGAGTCGGCCGCTCACGCCGCTGGTTGGGCACTGTTCGCCGACAAACGCGTTGCACTAGCGGTCGTTCGTGGTTCCGGCGCCGCTGTCGCCCAACTCGGCGCAGTGGCGCGACAGCACGGCGTACCGGTCAGCCTGCACGGCACGGGAGGAGCGTGGGTCATCGTCTCCGAACACGCCGATCCAGCGGCACTCGCCGACATCGTCGAGAACTCGCTTGACCGCAAGGTCTGCAACACGATGAACGTGTGCTGCATACCACAGTCCATGTCGGTGCGGTTCCGCAGCATCGTTGCCGAAGCCGCTGGGCGCGCAGCGGCGAAGCGTGGCACAGAAGCCGCGATTCATCAGGTCGGCGACGATGACCTCGGCCGGCTCGGGGAGGAGTGGGAGTGGGATGACTCGCCGGAGTTCTGGCTGGTCGATGTCGACTCGTTGGCCGGTGCCGTCGAGCTCTTCAATCGACTCAGCCCGCGGCTGGCAGCATCACTGGTCAGCGACGACGCCGGCGAGCACGACTGGTTCTACGCCGCCGTCGATGCTCCGTTCGTGGGCAACGGATTCACGCGATGGGTCGACGGACAGTTCGCCTTGGATCAACCCGAGCTCGGTCTGTCGAACTGGCAGGGAGGTCGGCTGTTCGCGCGCGGAGGCGTCTTGTCGGGTGACTCGGTCTACACGGTACGGCTTCGAGCCCAGGTGCGCGACCACTCGTTGCATCGTTGACAGTAAGGTCGCTGGCCGTGCATCGACGGACGGGGGCCTTGGTACTGGTCGCCTGCCTGACGGCCTGCGCGACGGCGCCAGATGTCGTTTCCACCGGGGCACAATCCAATCGAACGGCGGCCTCGAGCACCACGGTTGGGGTCGACGACTCCACCCCTCCTCCGGAGTCGACCGCCCCGTCCGACACGACCCCGAAACCATTTCCCATCGCAACCTCTTCGGTTCCGCCCACCCATGGCGATCCCAATGGCATCGGAGACCAACTGTTTCCGTCTCTCGGCAATCCAGGCATCGACGTCGAGCACTACACGCTCGTGCTGCAATACGACCCGAAGCTCAACGAGCTGTCGGCATCGGCGCACCTCGACGTTCTGATGACAGAGAACCGCAAGACATTTTCGCTGGACAGTGCCGGGCCGATCGTCTCGACTGTATTGGTCGACACGGTTCCAGCCGAGTTCGCGGCCGATCCACCCGAGTTGTTCATCACGCCGGCCAGCCCGCTCAGCAAAGGTCAGCGCATCGCCGTTGACGTCGCCTACACCCTGTCGCCAGAGCCCGTCGTGTCGGCGGCGGGTGACGCGGTCGGCTGGTATCCCACGGGAGGCGGCTCGTACGTGCTCAACGAACCAGAGGGTGCCCATACGTGGATCCCGTGCGACGACCACCCCAGTGACAAGGCAACGTTCCGGTTCGAGGTCACGGTCCCGTCAGGGATCACCGCCGTTGCCAACGGCGGTCTCGTCGGGCACACCTCGACCGATTCCACCGAGACATGGATCTGGCAGGAAGATCGTCCGATGGCGACGTACCTGATCCAACTGCTGACGGGTGACTACGAGCTCGTCGACGGCATCGGACCAAATGGTCTGCCACTGCTGAGCGCCGTGTTGCACGACGATCGGGAGAAGATGCAGGCGTACCTCGATTCGATCGACGAACAGGTCGACTTCTTCGACGACTACTTCGGTCCGTATCCCCTCGACCGATACGGGATTGCGATCGCCGACAGTCATCCTGGCCTGGCCATGGAGACGATGGAGCGATCGCAGTTCAGCCGCGAGGACTTCTCGTCGGGTCGACTCGAATACATCCAGCAGCGATTCTTGTCGCACGAATTGGCCCACCAGTGGTTTGGTGACGCGGTGTCTCCCGCGCTGTGGGGCGATGTGTGGCTCAACGAGTCGTTCGCGACCTACGGCGAGTGGATGTGGATCGACCACGTCGGGCTGCAAACGATCGAGGACTCTGCCACTGCCGGGCTCGCGGCGCGCGAGCAGTGGTCGACCGCTTCGCCACGCGCGGACCAACTGTTCCAGTTCAACAGCTACGACGGCGGTGCCGTCATCCTGCATGCGTTGCGCCAGACCGTCGGCGACGACTTGTTCTTCAGTCTGTTGCAGCGTTGGGTCGCCCAGTACAACGGCACGTCACGGACCACACAAGACTTTGTCGACCTCGCCGCCCTGGTTGTTGGGCGCGACCTGACCGACTTCTTCGACACATGGCTGTATGCCGAGACGTTGCCGATGACCTTCCCGTCCTAGTGGCCGATGAAATGCTCGAGGATCTTGCTGCGCACCTTCTCGGTCTTGCCGGTGCGCTCCTCGAACCTGTCGGCACCGATCGGCAACCGCAGCATCGCATTGATGCCGAGCCACCGGAACGGCTCAGGCTCCCACTTCTTCGAGCGGTGGTTGACCCACGGCAAGGCCGTCAATTTCGTGTCGCGTCGCGTGATGAGGTCGGCCAGCGTGCGTCCGGCCAGGTTGGTGGTAGTGACGCCGTCGCCGACGTAGCCACCGGCCCACGCATGACCAGTGGTGCGATCGAGTCCGACCGAGCAGTACCAGTCACGAGGTGCGCCGATAGGGCCTCCCCAGCGATGGGTGATCTTGGCGTCGTCGAGCGCCGGGAACATCTCACCGAGCAGCGCACGCAATGAATCCTGGACGCCGGAGTTCCGATCGAACTCCGGCTTGATCGCCGAGCCGAAGTGGTAGGGCGCGCCCCGACCGCCGAACGCAATGCGGTTGTCAGCGGTTCTCTGGCCGTAGATGATGAGGCGTCGGTCGTCGTTGAACGTCTCGCGTTGCGCCCACCCGACCTCGTCGAAGAACGACTGGGGAAGCGGCTCGGTGGCGATCATCAGCGAATAGATCGGTGCGACCGCGCGGCGATGGCCGGGCAGTCGGGCCGTGAAGCCCTCGGTCGCCCGGACGAT
>JBDTWJ010000112.1:0-12315 GCA_040006755.1 Ilumatobacteraceae bacterium
CGTCGTAGGAACGAATCGCATCGCTGGGACCATCGCCGAGGCTTTCGTGCACGATGCGGGCGACTTCGCCGCCGTCGATGGTCTCGCGCTCCAGGAGCGCCTCGGCCACCAGATCCAGTGCCTTGCGGTGCTTCGACAACACCTCGAATGCCCTGGCCTCCTGCTCGTGCAGGATGCGGAAGACTTCCTCGTCGATCATCTTTGCCGTGTCGTCGCTGTATTCGCGACCTTGCGTCATCAGGTCCTCGCCGAGGAACACCTGCTGGTGACCACTCCAGGCCATCGGCCCGACGGCGTCGCTCATGCCCCACTCGCGGACCATGCGTCGAGCGATCATCGTTGCCTGCTCGAGGTCGTTGGCGGCACCAGAGTTGAGATGGCCGAAGACGATCTTCTCGGCGACGCGTCCCCCCATGGCCCGGCAGATCACGTCGTCGAAGTATTCCTTCGAGTAGGTGTGTCGCTCCTCGGGCAGGCTCCACGTGACACCTAGCGCCATACCGCGCGGCAAGATGGTGACCTTGTGCAACGGATCGGCGTGCGGTAGCACGGTTGTCAGGATGGCGTGGCCACCCTCGTGAATGGCGGTCGCCCGCTTCTCTTCGGCGCTGAGCACCAGGCTCTCGCGACGAGCACCCATCACCACTCGGTCACGAGCGTTCTCGAAGTCGATGCGCTCGATCTGCTTGCTGCCGCGGCGCACCGCGAACAGTGCGGCCTCGTTGACCAGGTTGGCCAGATCGGCACCGCTCATGCCGGGCGTTGCCTTCGACATGACCTCGAGATCGACGTCGGGGCCCATCCGCTTGTCGCGGCTGTGCACCTTCAAGATCGCGAGGCGCTCCTCGTTCTCAGGGAGGGGAACGATGATGGTGCGATCGAAGCGACCCGGACGCAACAACGCAGGGTCGAGGATGTCGGGACGGTTGGTGGCCGCGAGGATGACGATGCCCTCGCTGGTCTCGAAGCCGTCCATCTCGGCGAGCATCTGGTTCAGCGTCTGCTCGCGCTCGTCGTGACCGCCGCCGAGACCGGCGCCACGCTTGCGGCCGATTGAATCGATCTCGTCGACGAAGATGATTGCGCGCCCCATCTTGCGTGCCTGCTGAAACAGATCGCGCACTCGGCTCGCGCCGACGCCGACGAACATCTCCATGAAGTCGCTGCCGGTGACCGACAGGAATCCCACACCGGCCTCGCCGGCAACCGCGCGGGCGAACAGTGTCTTACCGGTACCCGGAGGACCGACGAGCAGGATGCCCTTCGGCACGCGTGCGCCGATCTCGCGGAAGCGCTCCGGCATGCGCAGGAAGTCGACGACTTCGGTGATCTCCTGCTTGACGCCTTCGTACCCGGCGATGTCGGAGAACGTCGTCGACGGCTTGTCGGTGGTGTAGGCCTTCGCGCGGCTTCGCCCGATCGACATCACGTTGCCCATCTGGCCGGCAGCGCGGCGCTGCATCCACATGAAGAAACCGATCAACAACACCAGAGGAAGCAGCAAGCTGGCCCAGCTGAGAAGCCAGTTGGAGCTCGGGGTCTTGGCCTCGAACTCGATGCCCTTCGCCTGCAACTCGGCGCTCTGAGCGTCGTTGGGGAAGTTGTTGGGTGCGGCACTGGTGAACTTCTCACCATTGCTGAGTTCGCCGCTGATGCTGTTGGTCGAGTTGTTGACAGTGACGGTTTTCACCTGGCCGTCTGTGACCAGCGACCAGAACGTGCTGAACGGCTTCTTCTCGGTGCTCGACGTCGGCCACACCCTGGGAAGGGCGAACGAGAGCATCAGCACGGCGAAGAGCACCGGGATGACCCAGCGCGGCCATCCACTACCGATGGGGCGTCGTCCGCCGCGTTCGGGAGGCTGTTGATCGTTCTGCGGGCCGCGACCACCCGAGCGGCCGGGCGGCGGCGGGGGAGGAGGGGGAGGCAGGTTGCTCATATACGTAAATATCCTACGGGACCCAAGGCCAATTGGTCCTGCAGGAGTGCATCCACCACACGTGTCGTACGACCACATAATTTGGCTGCATGAACCGGCAGTGTTCGCGCAGTGGATGCGCCCAGGCGGCATCATCGACGCTCTCGTACCAATACGGTCGGGCGATCGTCTGGGTCGACGAGCTCACCGACAATCGCAACCCCCACGACTACGACCTCTGCGAGCGTCATACGGCTCGGCTCTCGGTACCCAACGGCTGGCGGCTGGAAGACCGTCGCAGCCGCCGCGTCCTGGTGTTCGCCGCCTCGTCACGGCTCGCCGGCTGAGTCCGCCGGTTGCAGTGCGCCGGTAATCTGTCGTCTCATGCCCGGTGCCCAGGTCTCCCCGACGCGTGTCGATCCCGACCAGGATGGCATCAGCATCGGCCAGGCCCTCGCGGTGTGGGTGATCACATGGCTCGTCGGAAGCGTGGTCGGTGCCACCATCGTGTCCGTCGCTGGCTACCACGCCACGGAGGACGCCCCGGTGTGGGTCACGATGGCGGTCGCTGCGGGGCTGTGGGCACCGATGTTGGTCGGGATGTGGCTGCTCATCGATCGGTTCGGTCGGCCACGATCGACCCGTCGCTCGTTCGCCGACGAATACGGGCTGCGATTCAAACCCATCGATCTCAGCGGTGTGCCGATCGGGGTGCTGTCGCAGCTCGTCGCGGTGCAAGTTCTCTATTGGCCGTTGGAGCGCGCTTGGCCCGACACATTCAGTCGCACGCGCGTCGAGCGCAATGCACGCGATCTCTATGATCAAGCTCACGGCGGCTGGCTCGTCGGGCTCGTAGCCATCGTGGTCATCGGCGCGCCGTTCGTCGAGGAGCTGATGTACCGCGGGCTGTTGCAGCGTGCCGCGGTGCGTCGTCTCAACGACACTGTCGCGATCATCGCGGTGGCAGCCTTCTTCGCGTTGATACATCTTCGCTGGGTCGAGCTGCCGGGGCTGTTCGTCTTCGGTCTCATCCTCGGTGTGTGCGCCTTGCGCACGGGCCGTCTGGGCATGAGCATCGTCGCGCACATGGCCTTCAACGCCACCGGGTTGCTGCTGGTCGCCCGGCAGGTCACACGGCGATGAGCGACGAGGTGACACTTCAACACCTGTCGCAGGGTGAAACAATGACGGCCGACATGACCGAGCTGATCGATGAACCGATCGTCGCCGAGGAGCCCCTTCCGCCCGACCCGACGCGACCCGAATTGCCTCGGCGCAGCCTTTCCGATCGTGTCATGTCGCGGGTGGTGCGCCGGCCGCGCAATTGGCTCGACGCACCGTGGACCAACGAGCGGATCGCCCGATACCTCACAGCGCTGATCGTCGTCGGTGGCTCCACCTTTGCCGTCTTGAAGGTCGTCCATCTCAACTTGGTCTTCGAGAACAACACGCCGACCGGTGGCGACATGGGTGCGCACGTGATGGCCCCCGCATACCTGCGCGATCATCTGCTGCCGCATTGGCAACTCAGTGGTTGGAGCAACTACTGGTACGACGGGTTCCCCCTCTACCGGTTCTACATGGTGGTGCCGGCGCTGATGATCCTGGCGTTGAACATCGTGTTCCCCTACGGCGTCGCGTTCAAGCTCGTCGCGATCCTCGGCCTCATCACGTTGCCCGTGTGCTGTTGGGCGTTCGGCCGCCTCGCACGGTTCCGGTATCCAATTCCGGAGCTCATGGCACTCGCAGCGACCATCTTCTTGTTCGACGAGAGCTTCTCGATCTACGGCGGCAACGTGAAGAGCACGATGGCTGGTGAGTTCTCGTTCTCCATCGCGCTGTCGCTCGCCATGCTCGGGCTCGGCGTGTTCGCCCGCGGCATGGAGACCGGCAAGTTCCGGAGTTGGGCGGCGATCCTGCTCGCGTTGGCGATGCTCTGCCACGGCATCGTGCTGATCTTCGTCGTGCTCGGTGCTCTGCTCTTGTGGGCGGTGTGGATGGACCGCACCCGGTTCACCTACGGGTTCACGGTGCTCGCCGCGATGGTGTTGTTGAGCGCGTTCTGGGTCGTTCCATTCCTCGCCAACCACGCCTACATGACCGACATGAAGTACCACGGTCGACCCGATGGGGCGACCGACTCGTACTGGGACATGTTCTTCCCGTGGACGACCTTCCTCGACATTCTCGTTACTGGCCTAGCCATCTTCGGTTTTGCCGCGTCTGTCGTGCGACGGCACCTCGCGGGCGCATGGCTCGGCATCTGCTCGCTTGCGCTCACCGCGTTCGTCTTCTTGGCGAAGAACTCGCTGCCGGTCATCGGCTTGCTGTGGAACCCACGGTTGCTTCCGTTCCTCTATCTGCTGCGGTTGATGTTGATGATGGTCGGCATCGTCGAACTGGTCGAGGTGCTCGTTCGGGGAACGCGCGGCAGGCGTGCGCGTGCCGGCATGTGGAAGGTCGGCCTTGCAACAGCAGGTGTCGTCAGCGTGGTGGTGTTGGTGATGGAGCTCTTCCTGTTCCAACAGGTGCCCGGCGGCCGCACGATCACGCAACACGGCAAAGCCGTGTACGCGTGGGGGATCGGCGACTTCAATCCGATCGCTCTCACGCCGACCGCCAAAGACGCGCAGAGCGATGGGTGGACCCGCTACAACTTCATGGGGTACGAGGGTCGCGATGCCTACGGCGAGTACAAGGCACTGATCGATCAGATGAAGGCATTGGGCAACGACACCACCCATGGCTGCGGTCGGGCGATGTGGGAGAACAACGGTGACAACGGTCAGTACGGAACGACGATGGCGTTGATGCTGTTGCCGCACTGGACCGATGGCTGCATCGCGAGCATGGAGGGTTTGTTCTTCGAAGCCAGCGGTACCACGCCGTATCACTTCGTCACCGCCGCGGCGATCAGCAGCGACAGTTCCAATCCCGTCCGCGAACTGCGCTACGACGACAACGATGCAGCCAAGGGCGTGCCGTATCTGCAAACGCTCGGTGTCAAGTACCTCATGGTGTTCACCGAGAAGGCAAAGGCTCAGGCCGACAAACGCCCCGAGTTGACCAAGCTCGCGTCGGTCGGCCCATGGAACATCTATCAGGTCGGCAACAGCGACCTCGTCGTGCCGCTCACCGTGCAACCCGTCGTGGTCAGCCATCGTGGCGGCGATCAGCGCGAACGCAATCTCGAGCTCGGCATGAGTTGGTTCCAGCACCAGGACGAGTGGGCGGCCATTCCGGCTGACGACGGCCCCGACGAGTGGCAACACATCGACGTCGAGGTCGACGCGACACGCAGCGACGGGTTGGCGCCTGGCGCATCGGGCCGCAAGGTCGACATCGTCAAATCCGTGCAGGCCATCGTTCCGAAAGAGCTTGGCGCGGTGACGGTCAGCAACGTGAAGCTCGGCGACCAGGATCTTCGGTTCTCCGTCGATCAAATCGGCGTGCCCGTGTTGGTGAAGATCAGTTACTTCCCGAACTGGCATGCGAGCGGCGCACAAGGCCCGTATCGAATCGCGCCCAACCTGATGGTGGTCATACCCACCTCGAAGGACGTGCACCTGACGTACGAGCGATCGAGTCTCGACTACTTCGCCTACCTCTTGACGTTCCTCGGCATCGCGATGCTGATCTACATGAGGATTCGTGGCGACGTGAGCCACGCCAACACGCACCCGTTCGGTAGCGCAACCGACGGCGCTGTTTCGCCGTGGGACGAATGGGATTCGCCTGCCGATTTGTCGGCGGATGAGGCGCTCATCGATCCGACGCCGAGTGAGCCCTGGGGTGTCGATGCGGAGGAACCGCTCGAGCCAGACCTCGACGCGAACTCCCTGGTCTGGGCGTCGCCGACCGAAGCCCCGGACGACTCCGATCCCCGCGGCGCTAACCTCTAGGCCCCATGTCCTCGACCGACCCCCAGGTGCTGGACGCCATCGTCAAAGCGTACGATGTGCGTGGCACCGTCCCTGATCAGCTCAACACCGATGTCGCGTACGCGCTGGGTGTCGGCTTTGCCAGATTCGCCAAGGCGCCGCGCGTGCTGGTCGGCCGCGACATGCGGTCATCGGGGCCCGAGCTCGTCGATGCGTTCGTGCGCGGAGTTCTCGAGCAGGGTGTCGATGTGGTCGACCTCGGCCTGGCATCGACTGACCTGGTGTACTTCGCGGCCGGAACGCTCGACGCTCCCGGCGCAATGTTCACTGCGTCGCACAATCCCGCGCAGTACAACGGCGTCAAGTTCTGCCTCAGCGGCGCTCGCGCGGTGGGTCAAGACACGGGTCTTGCCGATATCAAGTCCGTCGCAGCTGACGTGCTCGCCGGCAACGGTCCAGCCAACTCGGCGCGGCTCGGTTCGGCGACGAGCCGCAATCTGCTCAGCGCGTTCGCCGACCATGTCGTCTCGTTCATCAATCCTGCATCGATCCATCCGTTGCGCGTCGTCGCCGACACAGCGAACGGCATGGGCGGTCTCGTCGTGCCTGCAGTATTCGAGCGGTTGCCGCAGATCACGCTGGAAGTCATGTACGGCGACCTCGACGGCACCTTCCCCAACCATCCTGCCGATCCGCTGCAGCCCGCCAACCAGCGCGACCTCCAGGCTCGCGTCGTGTCGGGTGGCTTCGACGTCGGGCTCGCCTTCGACGGCGACGCCGACCGCGTGTTCGTGGTCGACGAGACTGGCCGAGGGCTCAGTGGCTCGACGACGACTGCGCTCCTTGCCGCCGCCATGCTGCGATCGCATCCAGGCGCGACGGTGTTGCACAACCTCATCTGTTCGCGGGTCGTGCCCGAGGTGATTCGCGAGAACGGCGGGGTGCCGGTGCGCACCAAGGTCGGTCACTCGTTCATCAAGGAGATCATGGCCGAGACCGGCGCGGTGTTCGGCGGTGAGCACTCGGCGCACTACTACTTCCGCGACAACTTCGGTGCCGACTCCGGCCTCATCGCTTCGTTGATCGTGCTCGACGAGATCAGTCGAGCCGACACCGTTCTGTCGGTCGTCCGCAAGCCGTTCGAGCGGTACTCGTCGAGCGGTGAGATCAACACCCAGGTCGGCGATCCCGATGCCGTCACCGCGCGAGTCGCCGACGAGTTCAGCGACCAACCACAGGATCGCCTCGACGGCCTCACCGTCGACATCGGTTCGTGGTGGTTCAACCTGCGACCCTCCAACACCGAACCGCTCCTGCGACTCAACCTCGAGGCGGCGACCCGGGAGGATTGCGATCAGCGGGTGGCCGAGGTACTTGCTCTCGTTACGAGCGCATGACGTTTGTGACCGGAGTGTGAAAGGATTATCCGCAATGGCGCTCGATCCACGGTTGTTGGCTGTTCTCGCATGCCCCCAAGACAAGGGGCCCTTGTACTACCTCGGTGATGCCGACGGCCTGTACAACCCGCGCCTTCATCGCCGCTATGTCGTACGCGACGGAATCCCGGTGATGCTGATCGACGAGGCCCAGGCCGTCGACGACGCCGAACACAAGGCGATCATGTCCCGAGTGAGCAGCGAAGGCCTCGAGCTGACGTTTGCCACGTGACCACATTGGAGACATCGTGAGATATGCTCACACTATGAAGTCACAGCGTCACATTGCGCGGTTGACGGCAATCCTTGCCCTGGCCGGAGCGATCGTCATCGTTCCCGCCGCTTCACCGAACATCGAAGCAGCAGTTGTCGGCCTTGGAGCCGGCGGTGAGTTTCACCCGCTGCCGCCCGCTCGCATCTTCGACTCCCGTCCTGGCCTGGCGATCAACGATCCGGGTGGCGCCAAGCCGCTGGGAATCGGCCCGGCGGAGTTCACCATCGATCTGCTCGGTCAGGGTGGCATCCCCGCGGATGCCGCCAATGTGCTTGCGGTGGTGGTCAACATCACCGTGACCGAACCGGGCGCCAGTGGCTATCTCGAGGCGTACGGAAAGGGCTCGAGGCCGGCGACGCGCACCTCGATCGTCAACTTCGGGCCTAACGACACCGTCCCCAACGTGTCCATCGTTCGGCCTGGCCTCGACGGTGATCTGACGATCGGCTTGTTCGGCCAGAGCGGCACCGCGAACGTCATCGTCGACGTCTTCGGGTGGTTCTCGACCAGCACGTACGACGTGTCGAGCGACCTTGGGGCACGGTTGGTGCCCACGACACCCTCGCGTGTTCTCGACTCGCGTCCCGGCCCCCTCAACGTCAACCGTCCGTCGGGCACCCCGCTCGCGGCCAAGGAGATGATGGTCCTTCCGATCCGCGGTGTCGACGGCATCAACCCGACGAAAGTCGACGTGGTACCCAACGACGCCAAAGTCACCGGCGTCTTGTTGAACGTGGTCGGTATCACCGGCGCCACCTCCACCCACCTGTCGGTCGTACCCAATGACCTCGGCGGTGTGGATCCGAAGACCTCGAACCTCAACCTGCCACCCAACGCCATCAAGGCCAACCTGGTCTTCGTGCCTGTCGGGTCGGACGGCAATGTGCGCATCTTCAACAATCAGGGCAACACCGATGTCGTCGCCGATGTTGTCGGCTACATGCTCAGCGGTCAGGACGTCAACACCCGAGCAGGCCGAGTGGTGCCACTGACGTCGCCGTACCGCACGTTCGATACTCGTGATCCCGCGTTCGGCGCAGCGCCGTTGGGCCCAGGTATGGCTGAGGATTGGAGCTATGCGGCGTTCGCCAGCTCGGTGTTCATCGGCGCCGACGCCGTTGGTCCCCAGCTCGCAGTGATCGGCAATCTGACGTCGGCATCGGTCACCCGGCAGTACGCGTCGGTCTTCGTCCGATCGTTCCTGACGGCGTATCCCACCGGTGCCGAGCGCCCGCTGTCGTCGAACCTCAACACGGTCGAGGGCCCAGCGGCGATCCCCAACATGGCGATTCTTCCGTACGGCACCGACAACACCGTGCGCGTCTACAACCTTTTCGGGTTCGCGCACTACCTGTTCGACGCCTCAGCAGTCGTGTTGGCCAACTAGACTGACAGCCACCCCACGGGCTGATCTGAACGTTGCCAGCTGGCACCGGCCCGAATTCAACGTGCACATCTGTGCCAGATTCGCTGACCAGATTTATCCTGTGCCCCAGATCAAGAACTTGTGGAGACTGTCATGACTTCAACGCTCGCCGCCCGCCGCGATTACCGCGTCGCCGATCTTTCCCTCGCCCCGTTCGGTCGCAAGGAGATCCACCTCGCCGAACACGAGATGCCCGGTCTGCGGGCACTCCGCAAGGAATTCGGGCCAACCAAGCCGCTCAAGGGTGCGCGTATCTCGGGCTCGTTGCACATGACCATTCAGACCGCGGTTCTCATCGAGACGCTCGTCGAACTCGGCGCAGAAGTTCGCTGGGCCAGCTGCAACATCTTCTCCACCCAGGATCACGCCGCGGCTGCGGTCGCCGTCGGTCCTGAGGGCACGATCGAGGAGCCCAATGGCGTGCCGGTGTTCGCCTGGAAAGGCGAGACGCTGGAGGAGTACTGGTGGTGCGCTGAGCAGATGATGACGTGGCCAGACGGGCCCAATGGTCCGCAGGGTCCCAACATGATCCTCGACGACGGCGGCGACGCCACGTTGCTCGTGCACAAGGGTGCTGAGTTCGAGGCTGCAGGTGAAGTGCCGGATCCGACGACGGCGTCGAACCCCGAGTTCGCGATCGTGCTGGGACTGCTGCAGCGCTCGTTGAAGACCGAACCGCAGAAGTGGACGCAGATGGTGAAGGAGATCAAGGGCGTCACCGAGGAGACCACAACGGGTGTCATGCGGCTCTACAAGATGCACGAACGCGGGGAACTGATGTTCCCCGCCATCAACGTCAACGACAGTGTCACCAAGAGCAAGTTCGACAACCTCTACGGCTGCCGCCACTCTCTGGTCGATGCGATCTGCCGGGCCACCGATGTCATGCTCGGTGGCAAGGTCGCCGTGGTCTGTGGATACGGCGATGTCGGCAAGGGTTGCGCCCAGGCGCTGAAGGGACAGGGCTGTCGGGTCATCATCACCGAGGTCGATCCGATCAACGCGCTGCAGGCAGCGATGGAGGGTTATCAGGTGACCGTGATGGAAGATGTCGTCAGGTCAGCCGACATCTTCGTGTCAGCGACCGGCAATGATCACATCATCACCGTCGACCACATGCACGAGATGAAGCACAACGCGATCGTCTGCAACATCGGCCACTTCGACAGCGAGATCGACATGGCGGGTCTGGCGCGCAGCGGTGCAACACACGACCAGTTGAAGCCGGGCACCGACCTCTGGTCGTTCCCCGATGGGCACTCAATCATCGTGCTCGCGGAAGGTCGTCTGGTGAATCTCGGCTGCGCAACAGGGCATCCGAGCTTCGTGATGAGTTGCTCGTTCAGCAATCAGGTGATCGCTCAGATCGAGCTGTTCGGCAATACCGAGAAGTATCCCCTCGGCGTGCATGTCTTGCCGAAGAGGCTCGACGAGAAGGTGGCCGCACTGCACCTCGACGCACTCGGGGTGAAGCTGACCAAGCTCACCGACGAGCAGGCCGAGTACTTGGGTGTCGAGCCCTCAGGCCCGTTCAAGCCGTCGCACTACCGCTACTAGTGGTCGGGTTCGATCTCCGCTCGCTCCGCTCGCTTTGATCTCGCCCTCCTGTGCGGCTCGTCGCTGGCGCTTCCTTCGCCGCTGGCACCAAGCTGCTGGTGGTCCGGGTTCGATCTCCGCTCGCTCCGCTCGCTTTGATCTCGCCCTCCTGTGCGGCTCGTCGCTGGCGCTTCCTTCGCCGCTGGCACCCAGGGTCACGAGATGTTCGGGACGCATACGAGTCACGAGATGTTCGCTGGTGCCGTATTTTTCGTGACTTGCTTGGGCATCTCCAACATGGGGATCAGCACGTGCACCATCGGACCGATGCCGAGCACGAATGCCAGCGTGCCGACGCCGATGTGTCCGCCGAGCGCGATCCCGATGGCCATCACGACCGCTTCCAGAACCGTGCGCGTGAGGCGGACGGTGAAACCACGCGCCGCAAGGCCCACCATGATCCCATCGCGCGGGCCAGTGCCGAGGCCGGCACCGATGTACAAACCTGAGCCGACCGCGATCACGGTGACTGCGCCGACCACGTAGGCGAGCCGGCCGATCAGCCGGTCAGTGGATGGCAGGTGATCGCCGATCAGATTGACGACGAGCCCGATCTCGACAGCGTTGAGGATGGTGCCGAGCCCTGGTCGTTGGCGCAGCGGGATCCACAGCAACAACAGAGCGAAGCCAACGATCTCGATCACCCAGCCCAAGGAGAGACCGGTATGGCTGGAGACACCCTGATGGAACACGTCCCAGGGCGCAAGGCCCAGTCGGGCGGTGACGAACATGCTGATTCCGAGTCCGAAGCAGGCCAGGCCGACGACGCAGCGGGTCAACCGCTGGACCGGCCGGTCGGGGAACAGGCGCAGCAGCACGACCCGACCCTACCGACCGCCGCGTCACACCCTCCTGGTACTGATGACACCATGCTGCTCTCCACACGGTGCACCGGATGCGGGTCTCCGGGCGAGTCCCTGTGCCACCCCTGCCGATTCGCTCTGGCGTCGGTGGGTCCTGTGCGCAACGCAGATGGGGTCGCTGCGGCGTTCCCATTCGTCGGGTTGGTTCGAGAACTGATCGTGGCCCTCAAGTTTCGGCACCGTCGTTCCGCTGCCGGCGTGCTGGCCGCTCACATGTTGCGCCGGCTGGACCTCGCAAACATCGATGTGGTCACCTGGGCGCCGACCAGCGCCAGGCGCGTGCGCCGCCGTGGCTACGACCAGGCCGAGGTCATCGCCCAGGCGGTGGCTCGTCAGCTCGGGGTGCCGTGCCGGCGGTTGCTCTATCGCGCGCACGGCTCCCCGCAGACCGGCAAATCCCGTTCCGACCGTCTCATCGGCCCGGCGTTTCGCGCCCGGCGTCCCAAGCGCGACCTCGTGGTGCTGGTCGTCGACGATGTCGTCACCACCGGCGCAACGCTGCGCACCGCAGCCGACGCGTTGCACGCCGCGGGCGTGGCGCGCGTCGAACTCGCCGCGGCGGCGAGCACCCAGCTGCGCCACACCGCAGAGGTCTCACTCGCCGGCCGCGCGATCCGCCGCTGACATCACGACGCCAGGCAAGTCACGGAACCTCCGGCACAAGCGGACATTCGGTGCCTGGTCTCGCCGGTGAGTTGCGCGGGACGGGCCAGCGTGGAGCAACACGGTCACTGCCAAGGTCGTTGCCGGTACCGCCGGTAGGCTGTGAAGCCGCATGGGAATACTCGATCGCATCCTCCGAGCTGGTGAAGGTAAGAAGCTGAAGGCCCTCGAAGGCCTGGTTCCCGACATCAACGCACAGTCCGCCGCCATGAGTGCACTCAGCGACGACGCGCTGCGCGGCAAGACCGCAGAGTTCCG
>JBDTWJ010000113.1:0-12277 GCA_040006755.1 Ilumatobacteraceae bacterium
AACGTCGGCATCTACGGCAGCGGTCAAGGCTTCGAGAGCCTGCTGCTGCGCATGCGCGCTCATCCACTCCCAGAGGCGCGGCAGTACGCCGACCTGATGTTGCACGAGTTGCGCAAGGTCATTCCAAGCTTCCTACGTCGTGTCGACATTGCCGATCGCGGCGGACGGTGGACCAACTACCTCACGACCACACGCGAGCGAACGGCAGAGTTGGTCGACAGCTTGTTCGGTGGTACGCCGGTCGAGCACGCGCCTTCGGTGCAGCTCGTCGATTGGGATCCCGACGCCGAAGACAAGTTGTTGGCAGCTATCTGCTACACACACACCAATCTGCCGGAGTCACAACTGCGGCAGCGTGTTCGCACGCTCGGTCCCACCGAACGCCTCGCGCTGATCCGTGCGTACGTCGGCGAGCGCGAGAATCGCCGCCACAAACCTGGTCGGGCATTCGAACGGATCGACTACCGGTTCGATGTGCTCAGTGACTACGGCGCGTTCCGCGATCTCCAGCGACACCGCCTGCTGACCATCGAGTGGCAACCACTCACGCCCAATCATGGCTACGTACGACCCGACCTGATCGACGAGGCGGGGATGACCGAAATCTTCGACGACGCCATGGCTCGCTCTGCTGCGCTTTTCGATCTCTTGAAAGACGAGTATCCCAACCAGGCCAGCTACGCCGTCTCGATGGCGTATCGGCTTCGGTATTCCATGCAGTTCAATGCTCGCGAAGCAGTCCACATGCTCGAGCTGCGATCGTCGCCGCAAGGTCATCCCGCCTATCGGCAGGTGGCGCTCGAGATGCACCGGCTGATCGGCGAGCAGGCCGGCCACAGAGCGATTGCCGACGCCATGAATCACATGACCATGGAAGCGCCCGAACTCGAACGGCTCGACGCTGAGCGCCGTGCCGAGGCGCGCCGAGGGCAGTCCTGACCGCTGAGTGAGCACATTGTGACCGCTGTCACAGACAGTAGGAGCAGGGTAGGTCGCTGGCCGCCGTAGTATCCCCGCCCGCGCCGAGGGTTCCCGCACCAGATGAAGGATCGATAGATGGCAGATGATGACCAGGCAGTTGGGGCCGACGACGAGTTCGAGGAAGAGACCGAGGAAGACGGAGAGCCTGCCGAACTGACCGATGAAGACCTCGACGAAGAGGCCCTTGTTGAAGACGACGAGTTCGGCGAGATCGAGGATCCGTTCGACGCCGACGCTGAAACCGATGTCGAAGGCGAAGACGACGCTGCAACCGAAGGTCCTGTTCGAAAGTCGGTCACCGCAGAAGACGAGGACGAAGACGACGACATCATCGCCCCCGACGATGTCGAGGCCGATCTCGACACCATTCTGAAGGATCGCCTTGTTGCCGCAGACGACGAAGGCGGCGAGGACGAGGAGGACGAGCCGGAGGATCGCAGCGAGTCGAGCGATCGCCTCCAGCCAAAGCGCGCCGACGAGCAACTGTGCCCGAGTTGCTTCCTGCTGGTGCGCAACAGCGCGCCGATCTGCCCGGTTGGCGACGACGAGTGCCCGCTCTTCAGCTGACAACGATGAACGAGGTGGTCCGTCAAGCCGAAATCGCTGACGCTGCCCAACTTGTCGAGCTGGAGGCGGAAGCGCGCCATCATTTGATCGAGCAACGCGGCGGCGCCGCGCTGCTGGCGGAGCAACCTGCGGTCGGTGATTGGGCGCACGCCATCGAAGACAACGCTCGTTGGATCGGTGTCGGCGAGCTCGACGGTTTCGTCGTCGGCTATCTCGAACTCGCAGTGACTGGCGACATCGCCGTCGTGCGACAAGTGTTCGTGGAGCCAGAGGCACGCGAGTTGGGATTCGGCGATGCATTGCTCGACGCGGCTCGACAAGAGGCGTTGCGACATGGGTGCAGCGCGCTCGAAGGCTTTGCGTTGCCGGGGGATCGCGATACGAAGAATCTCTACGAGCGCGCCGGCATCACTGCTCGCAAGATCATCGTTTCCACGCGGCTGTAGACCCCGGCTACCTGGCCTGCCAATTCGGCGCACGCTTCTCGATGAACGCCGTCAGGCCTTCAGTGGTGTCCTCCGACGCCATGATCCCGGCGAAACCATCGGTGGTCATCTTCTTCAAGGTCTCGTCGTCTTCGTGCGCGGCGGCCAGGACGATCTTGCGGCTGGCGCGGACCGCGAGAGGAGCAGCGGCACAGATCTGCTCAGCGAGCAGCGTCGCTTCCTGCACCGCCTGGCCGGGCTCGACGAGGCGATTGACGAGGCCGAGTTCGTAGGCGCGCTGCGCCGGCAGGGGTTCGCCGGTGAGAATGACCTCCATAGCCGCAGCTCTGCCGATGGCGCGCGGCAGACGGAAGAGTCCACCCGCGCCGGCGATGAGGTTGCGCTTGACCTCGGCGAGTCCGAACGACGATCGAGTGGTGGCGACGACGAGATCGGCTGCCAGCACGATCTCGCATCCACCGGCCGTTGCCAGGCCGTCGACGGCGACGATGACCGGCTTGTCTCGATCGCGGTAGGCGAAGCCGGCGAAGCCACCGCGGTCGGTGTTCAGTGCGCGAGCTTGGCCGGAGGCGATCGCCTTGAGATCCGCACCGGCTGAGAAGACTGGTCGCTCCTGACCCTCGGTGTTGGCGGTGAGAATGCCGACCCACACCTGCGGGTCGTTCTCGAGCTGATCGACAGCCGATTCGAGAGCGTTGGCGACGTCGCCATTGACGGCGTTGCGAGCTTCGGGACGGTTGAGTGTGATGAGGCCGATACGGCCGCGGGCTTCGTACGTGACGCTGTCGCTCATCTCGTCGACCTTACGATCGCCCACACGATCACAGCGAACTCACGACGCGCCGCAAACCAGTATTGCTACTCCTGCTTTGGAGCGTCCGCCGCGGCCGGGGTCTCGTCGACAGCGGCGGTCTCTTCGATTGCGGGTGGGGATTCGACGGCGGAGGTTTCCTCGGCGGCGGGGGCCGTCTCGGCGGTGCGTTTCTCGTCGACGGTGCGTGTCTCTTCGGACGGAGTCTCTTCTGCTGGCACGGTCGCTGCGACAGGTGCTTCGGAAGCGGGTGTCTCGGCGGTCGAGGATTCGTCGATGGGGGTCGTTTCGACGTCGCGTGTCTCGGGGATGGAAGAATCTGGAGTGGCCTCGTCGGTCGCTGCCACCACGACCTTCTCGGATGTGGGGAGGGGTTTGGCAGCGGGTGGCGGCGGCTTGGCGGCTCGCGGCGCGGCTGGAGCCTTAGCCTGCTTCTTTGCAGGAACGGGACGCGTCGGGCGCAGCGGCTTTGGCGCAGATGCACCTTGGCTGACCTCGACATCGAAGAGTGCGGCGACCTGCGGCAGCAGCGGACCTACTCGTTTGACCGTGGCCAACAGCTCGTCGCTGACCTGCGTCGGCTTGACGGTGGCTTGGATCTGGGTGCGGATCGGAGAGAACGCGGCGGCTTCAAGAACTGCAACCCATCGATCGGAGAGCGCGTCGGCGGTGAGGTTGGCGGTTGTGGCCGTGGCCAACTTGCCTGCGAGCTCGGTGGGGAAGCGCACGCCAGCTTTCGGCGGCTGCGACGAGAGCTTGAGGGCGCGGATGACGCGACCTACTCCGATGGCTGCGTCGATGTCTTCGAACCACAGCGCCAGTTCGCTCTCCTGCTTCGTGACCAGCGCAGCCTTCAGTTCGGTCGCAACGGCGCGCGTCGAATCGTCGCGTGCGACCATCGGATCCTCGCCGGCGGCCACGACGCTGCGCAGATCGCGCAGATCAAGATCTTCGATGTCGGTCTTCGCGGCGTCGGCTCGGTCGAGCCACTCCGCGACGCGAAGCATCGGGAGCAGACCTTCGGCCATCGACAGCAATCCGGCTGCCGGCACCTCCGGCTTGCCTTCGGATCGAAGTCGAGCGTTCTGCTCATTGACTGCTTGGCGAACGGCGGGAATCCCGCCCTGCAACGCTCGCTCCGCGACCGGTCGCTGCTCTTCGGGAAGGCTCTCGAGCACCGCGTTTCGATGGGCACGGCCAGGCTTGAGCCGCTTCGGTTTTGGCCGCTGCGGCAGCTCTGGCGGCGCGATGAAGTTTGGGCGAGTGCGGCGCTCGGGACGCGTCCCGCGATCCGGGCGCGTACTGCCGCCGGGACGATCACCGCCTGGTCGGGCTCCAGCAGCACGATCACCAGCGGCTCGGTCGGGGCGTCCCGGCGCACCTTCGCGGCGCGGCGGTCGATCGCCTGCATCGCGGCGAGGCCGGCGCTCACCGGTTGGCCCGTCGCGCCGCGGTGGGCGATCGCCGCGATCGCCGCGATCGTTGCGATCTCGCCTCGCGAGCTGCTGCGTGACCTCCTCGAACGGCTTGTCGCTGGCGATCATGTCGAGCAGGCCGGACTTCTCGGCCTTCTCCTTGGTAGTCGTGACTGACAGGATCGTGATGCCGTCGAGTTCGACCTCGGCATCGGCCTTCAGCACGGAACCGATCTTGGAGCCATCGGGCAGCAACGAGCCGTCGAGCACACCCTTGGGTACGCGCGCTCCGGCCGCGCGCCATGTCCACGTACCGTCCGGGCGCGCGCTGGTGAGCTCGATTTCGATCCTTCGGGACATAGGCACGCAACGGTATCTGGTACGAGCCGGTTCACTCCACCGTGAAACGCAGTTGTCGATGCGAACCGCTGGCTCACTACGGTAGAAATCGTGCCCATCTATGCGCTTGGCGACAAGGTCCCGTCCATCGACCGCGACGCATACGTGCACCCCGACGCGGTCGTGATCGGCAACGTGACCGTCGGTGGTGACAGCTCCATCTGGCCGGGTGCGGTGCTGCGCGGAGACGACGGCGAGATCGTCATTGGCCGGCGCACCAGCGTGCAGGACAACTGCGTGGTGCACACGACCCACGACCATCCGACGGTGGTCGGTGACGATTGCGTGATCGGTCACATGGTGCACCTCGAGGGATGCACGATCGAGCCGTGGTGCCTCATCGGCGTCGGTTCCGTGGTGTTACATCGGGTTGTCGTCAACAGCTGGGCGATCGTCGCCGCCAACGCCGTCGTCCTGAACGACACGATCGTGCCGTCGGGCGCTCTCGCCGTCGGCACGCCTGCCGTCATCAAGGAAGGCAGGGCGCGCCGCGAGGACATCGAGGACGGCGTCGCGACATATGTGGAGCGAGCAGCGCGTTTCCATGCCGCGCTGCGGCGTATCGACTAGTGCTCGCCCTGGTCGTCTCGACAGCTGTCGCCGACGTTGAATTGGCGTCTGATGCGCTGTGGACGCTTGGTGTCGTCGCCATCGAAGAGCGCATCGTGGCCAACGGCGTCGAATTGTGGACTTCACTCGGTGACGAAGACGACGTCGTTTTCACCACGGCAGCCGAGCGCCTTGCACGATGGGTGTGGCGATTGGAAGAGGTCGACGAGTCGGTCGCCGACACGTGGCGCGAACACGCACAGCCGGTGTGGATCGATGACGATCTCGTGATCTGTCCGGCGTGGGTCCCGTTCGCCGACCGCTCTGGTTCAACGGTGATGCGGATCGAGCCAGGCGCAACATTCGGGCTCGGCGACCACCCGACCACTGTGTTGTCGATGCGCGCGTTGCGACGTGTCGTACGCCCAGGATCCACGGTGCTGGATGTCGGCTGCGGTTCAGGGGTCCTTTCCGTCGGCTCCTGTCTGTTGGGTGCCGCGTGGGCCACGGCTATAGATGTTGCGCTGGCGTCAGTCCCCGTCACGAGAGCCAACGCTGCTGCCAACTCCGTCGCGGATCGCATCGAGGTGTCGACGACGCCGTTGGCGGACATCGACGCTCAGTTCGACATCGTGGTCGCCAACATCTTGGCGCCGACGTTGATCGCACTCGCCGACGATCTCATTCGTGTCGTTGCGCCTGCGGGTTGTCTCATCATCAGCGGTGTGTTGAGTGATCGACACGAGCACGTCGAAACGGCGCTCTTGCCGCTGCGACGAATCGCTCGTGAGACGCTCGATGGTTGGGCGGCCATCACGTTGGCCGCCGAGTGACGACGCCGCGGTACGCCCGCAAAAGCGGCGACACGTCGAGCACCTCGAGTGCTGGGAGATACGTGCGCACCGCGTCACGGCGGAACTGCGTGCACAGATCGGGTCGAAAGAATCGAGCGCCCTCGCGCACCACATAGTTGAGGATGAAGAAGCGGTACACCTCGGGCAGGAAGGCCACCTCGTCGGTGCTCATCGGGAACACGCTGCGATATGCGTTGAGGAATGCGAGGAACGACGGCTCGACGAGAGTGTGGGGGCCGTACGTGAACCGCGTTCGGTCGCCGGTGGCGCTCGACACGCGCGAGAGGAAGTAGAAGTCGAGCAATCGCGGCTCGATGCGGAACCAGTCGTAGTCCCACCGGCTGAAGAGGCGGAAGCGACCGTCGGACGCCGTGTCGACCGAGAAATTGCCGAGGTTCCAATCGATCAGGATCGGAATCTTCGGCCATTCGTCGTAGCCGACCTCGACCAACCGCTCGAGGAAGCGATGCGTGTGCTTCCACAACACGGCGATGGACTCGGGCGGCATCTCGAAGTTGCGTGGTGCGAACGGACTCTCGAGCAGATCGAGCAGATGGATCGCGTCGCTCTTGATCGTCTTCGACGCGCTGGGCAGCAGCGGTGCAATGTCAGTGCAGGCGAGGTGGAACTCGGCGATCTCCGTTGCCAGGTTGGCGATCTGGTCAGGCGTCAGAATTCGAGGCAACGCGTCGCGCCGGGGCACGTCGTCGTAGAACACCGCCCACATCTGCTGGTCGTACCAGGTGAAGGTGCGGCCATTGCGGCTCCAGATGTCGGCGAGCATGCCCGTGAACCTCGTGGCGCCCAGGTACCTGGCGCACCGATCGAGCTGCTCGTGATCCTCGACGAAGAGGAAGTACGAGCCGTACGACGAGACCTTGCTGATGATCGTCGAGCCGTCGTCGAGGTGGACTCGATAGACGCGATTGGTTGAGACGTTCGCGCTGACCTCGTCCATGCTGCGGATCGTTCGCGGATCCCCATATGCGGCCCATGCCGCGTCAACGGCCTGACGATGTGACGTCGCACCGCTCATGCGGCGATCGTAGGCGGCTAGCCGACGTTGCGAGCCCTCACGCCGATCGGGGCGATCAGGCGATAGCCGGCGGAGTGACGTTCGTCCTCGCTCTCACCACCCCAGAACCCGTACTCGTGGTTCATCCTGGCGTACTCCTGACAGGAGGTGTGAACGATGCAGCTTGCGCACACCGACTTTGCGGCCGCCTCGCGCCGATCCCTGGCCTGCGGCCGTTCGGCAGGTGGAGGAAAGAACAGGTGCGTGAGCCCTTTGCACGCTGCCTGGTTCATCCAGCGATCGTCGGTGAGCACTCGATGGAAGAAGATCTCCACCGCGGCCATAAGAACCCCCTCGTGCGACTGTCTGTGGTACTGCTTGTGGTGCTGCACCGCCCCCAAGGGCACCCGATTCGGGCAGCTCCGCCAGCCTAAGTCGGCGTCCACGGTGAGTCAATTGTAGATTGCAAGGAAATGGCGTGACCACGGACAGCGGCCGAATCACTCCAGGATATGGCGCACGCCGGCCGCGAACTGCTCGATGTCGTCGATCGTGGTGTCCCAGGCGGTCATCCATCGCACCTGCGAGCGGCTGACGTCCCAATCCCAGAAGAAGCACCACTCCTGCAGGGGTTTGATGACCGACGGCGGCAGCGACGGGAAGATGCTGTTGACAGTCGGGGGATCGCCGTGAACGACCGAGGGGATCTGCGACGTCACGTCGTACAGGTGGCCGCTCATCGAGTTGGCGTGCTCGGCGAGGTGGATCCAGAGGTCACCATCGAGCAGGGCGTTGAACTGTGCGGCCACGAAGCGCATCTTCGAGGGCAGTTGGTTGACCGCCTTGCGAACGTACTTGGCACGCTTCGCCAGAGCCGGGTTCAGGAAGATCACGGCCTCGCCACCGGTCAGGCCGGCCTTCGTGCCGCCGAAGCTGAGCACGTCGACGCCGGCGTCCACCGTGAACGACCGTGTCGTCGCGATCGTGCCACCGAGTGCCGCTGTTGCATTGGCTAGCCGGGCTCCGTCCATGTGCACGACCATGCCGAGACGGTGGGCTGCGTCGCACAGGGCGGCGACCTCGTCGGCCGTGTACACGGTTCCGAGCTCAGTGCTCTGCGTGATCGACACGACGCCGGGTTGGGCGTGGTGCATGTCGCCCTGGAATCGTGCCAGCTCGTTGATCTGGTCGGGATGGAGCTTGGCGTCGGCAGCGGCGACGGGCATGAGCTTGGCGCCAAGCGCGCGCTCCGGTGCTCCGGTCTCGTCGACCGCAATGTGAGCCCATTCGGTGCACAACACAAAATCGGCGGGTTGCACCATCGTCGCCAGCGCCATCACGTTGGCTCCGGTCCCGTTCCACACGAGGAAGGTCTCCGAAGTTGCGCCGAACATGTCGCCAAACTTCGCCTCGGCCTGGGCCGTCCAGCGGTCATCGCCATAGGCCAATGCGTGGCCGGTGTTTGCCGCGACGATGGCGTCGATCACGGCGGGGTGTGCGCCGGCCGCGTTGTCGCTGGCAAAGGCCCGCGGCGGGGCAGGCGGCATGGTGGCAATTCGCTGGGCGAGGTCGGAGGTCACGCCCGACATTCTGGTACGGCGCGGCTCAGTTACCGAAGCGTGTCGTGATGACTCGACCCTGTCGGTCCGCCGCACTGGGCGCCAGGTCGCTGACGACGAACGTGCGCTGCAGCCACCGATCCGTGCCATCGAAGCGCGGTGTGTACGGGCTGCGTCCGTGCACGGCGATCGTGTTATCGACGATCAATAGGTCGCCGGCTTCAAGTGCCACCGACGTGTGATAGGTCGATGTGATATCGCCGAGTACGCGCAGAGCACGGTCAGCCTCCTCGTCGATGCCACACATGAGGTCAGCATCGAACATCATCGACGGCCGGAGGCGATCTCCGCTGAGCACTGGCATCGGGGCGCCCAACACGTTGGCCCGGCCGTGCAAGTAGCTCTCATCGACGGCCGTTCGGAAGCGGGGCTCGAACAGCGCGTCGACGACCTCGGGTGGGAGATGAGGCATGACTTCGAAGATCGACGAGACGGTGGTCTGCGCATCTGGGTCGCCGCGCAGGCACAGTAGTAACAGATAGCGCGGTCGATGTGGATGAAATGCTGCCTCGGAGTGGAACATCAACTCGACCTTCGACGAGGTTGACACCTGGCGATCGATCGCTGCCTCGGTCGGCACGATGTTCTGCACCAGTTCTCCGCCGTGCTCCGGCTCGTATCCGACCGGTTGACCGAGACGACGGGCGACGGTCAAGAGTGTGAACTCGCTGACCGAATCCTTCTGCGCCGGTGTCGTGGGATTCGGGGGAGTGGGTGGAAGCGTGCCCACAGGCAGACCGCGCAGCAGCAACGCGCCGGACTGTGTCGGCGTGTCGGCGAAGTCGACGAGCGCGTCGTGCACGGTCTCGGGTAGCAACCTGCCTGCATGACCGGCAGCGCGCACGAAGGCTGCCGTGTCGGCGAAGTACCCCGGAACGTGCATCGCCAGAAATGGAGGTACACCGACCGCAGTCGGTGCTACGTGATGTGAGGGGTGTGCCAGAGTTCTCATGCCGTCCATTTCGTCCGACTCCGCGAAGAGGTTGGAATAAATATTCCTTTGAGAATGATATCGGGAACAAACGGTTCAGAATCGGTCAAACTATGATCCACGGCCGTGGAAGTGGCGGATCGCATCGGCAAGACGAGCACCAGTCTCACGACAGCCGAGCGCCGCGTTGCCGAGGTGGTGCTGGCCAACCCGCAGCTGGTTGCGTTCGGCACGGTGGCTGATCTGGCAGAAGGGGCTGGATCGGGGGCGGCGACCGTGGTGCGCCTCGCCACAAAGCTCGGGTTCGAAGGTTTCAGCGCGCTGCAGGCATCGGTTCAACAGGACTTGGCCAACCAATTGCGTCCGGCGGCGGAGCGCATCCGCGATCCCGAGGCACACGACTCGCTCAACACACATCTGCAGCTCGAGCTCGGCAACGTGCAGACCACGTTGGGGGAGATCGATCAAGTGGCGTTGGCAGACGTAGTCGCGCATCTCGCCGATCCGGCGCGCCGTGTCTATGTGCTGTCGGGGGAGGCCTCGCGGGGTGTTGCCGCTCAGTTCGTCGGCGATCTCGAGGCACTGCGGGCCGACGTGTCACTCGTCGAGGGCAACGAAGTTGCCGTGCGCCGCACGGTCGCGTTGATGGAGGAGAGCGATGTGCTCGTTACCCTCGACCTGCGCCGCTACGACCGCTGGCTCGTCGACGCCGCGCGCACCGCCGCGCAAGCCGGTGTTTGGACGGTTTCAATCGCCGACAGCGTGTTGTCGCCGGTCGCCGCATGCGCGCAGCGCACCTTCGTCGTCGCGGCAGCGGGTGCCGGGCCGTTCGACAGTCACGTCGGTACCTTGGCGCTGATCAACGTTCTCGTGGCCGGTGCTGCCATACGCCTTCGCGGTGTGGCCACAGAACGGCTCGATCGAGCCGAAGCTGCGTGGCGCGCCAGCAACGCCCTGACCGAGCGTTAGCTCTCACAGCGTCACGTCTCAGCTCAGCGGGACCGCCTGCCACGAGCCGTCCGTTCTCGCACTGGTGACGGCCGCCTCGACCAACTCCTGCACCCTTGCTCCGGTGTCGAAGTCGGGATCGACATGTTGTCCCTCGGCGATGGCGGTTGCCCACTTGCGTGTCATGGCTTCGGTTCGTCGGAAGATGTGGCGGTAGGTGTCGTGAACGCGGTCGCGCGGCGCGCCGTTCCAGATGCTGTCGGGGATTGCGAGCGGCTTGGCGGGGCCAGGCTCACCGGCGCGCACACCTCGTACCTGTTGCACGGTGTCCCAATC
This sequence comes from Ilumatobacteraceae bacterium, assembly GCA_040006755.1. GTDB lineage: Bacteria > Actinomycetota > Acidimicrobiia > Acidimicrobiales > Ilumatobacteraceae > JAENVT01. The sequence continues at coordinate 10,872 of JBDTWJ010000113.1, forward strand.
GTTGAGCCCATGCAGCGTTCCACCACTGCCGTGCAGATCGAGTTCGTGGATCTGGCCGAATGGGGTGCCTTCCCAACACACCGCGCTGACTTGCAAGGTCGCCGACGCGCCGGATTGGAATTTGGCGGAGATCACGGCGCTGTCTTCGACGGGGATGTAGGTGGAGCCATCGGGACGCGGCTCGCGGTCGACGAAGAAGTCTCGGTGAGCCCTGACAGCGGTCACCTCGCCGAGGAACCATCTGGCCATGTCGAGCCAATGTGACCCGAGATCGCCGAGAATTCCGGTTCCCGCTTTGGCCTCGTCGAATCGCCACGCATAGGCGCCGTCGCGTGCGTAGCCGGCGAAGTAGCGCATGCTGAGGTGGTACGGCTTGCCCACGTAGCCATCGTCGATCAGCTGCTTCACGAACTGATTGGTCGGCATGTTGCGATACGTGAATGGCACCATCGTGATGGCACCCCGCTGCCGGGCGGCTTCGGCCATCTTGCGGGCTTCGGCAACGTTCATGCCGAGCGGCTTCTCGCAAAGCACGGGGATGTCGCGCTCGAGAGCACACATGGTGACTTCGAAGTGCGTCTCGTTTGGCGAGGCGACGATCACGGCGTCGATCTCGCCGCTGTCGAGCATTGCCTGCCAGTTGTTGTACGCGTGCGGAATCTTCCACTCGTCGGCAACAGCTCGGGCACGGTCGAGGTCGCGGCCGCACAACGCCGTGATGCGACCGATCGGATGGTCGGCGAGCGCCGGGAGATACATCGCCTCGGCCCACCAACTCGTTCCCACGAGACCCACTCGCACTGTTCCTGACATTGCGTCAGTCTGGCAGGGGAGTGCCGAACCGTCCGTGGTCGACGTCGATGAACGCCTGTCGCACCTCGGCGTCGGTGTTCATCACGAAGGGGCCGTAGCGGGCGACGGGTTTACCGAGAGGCTACGGATGCGGTTGCCGTAGACACGGTGACTCCTTTGTTGCTAGCACAAGAATTGCGGAGTACTAATATTCCTTTGCTCGCGACGCAGGTCACCGCTCCATCAAGCGGACTCGCGACAGCATCTGGTACCTCGAGTCTTCTATGTCGGAGCGCAATGCTGCCCACGCCTCTTCGACACTGGAGCCTGTGGCGGAGGCGACGGCCATCATCCCGTCGAACCGCTCGGCCTCGGCAATCCACACGGCTTCGACCTCCACGAGACGGCCATCGCGGCCGCGCACGTGGTTCTCGCGATAGTCCATCATCGTGCGCCAACCGGAACGCTCGAGCGCACGACGATCCACCGGCTCGATGCACTCGCGATGACGTCGGGGTCGCAGAGCCGGGTCCCGCATGCTGATCGCCATGCGGTCATTGTGAACGACACACCCTGTGGATCGTCAGTGCCAACTACCTGTGGATTCGCTGGGG
>JBDTWJ010000114.1:0-12227 GCA_040006755.1 Ilumatobacteraceae bacterium
ACCGATGGTGCCAAGACCGATGGTGCCAAGACCGATGGTGCCAAGACCGATGGTGGTGGCTTCGCGGGATTCGGCAAGCCACCTGTGCTGACGGTGCTGACGGTCGATGGAGTCGAGTACTCGATCCTCGCCGATCCCACGATGGCCGCGTTGAAGGCCATTCGTGAGATCGCCGAGCACGTGCGGCCGCGACGTGGGTGCCAGGAAGGCATCTGTGGCAAGTGCGAGTCGAAGGTCGACGGTCAAGACACGCGTCTGTGCATCACACCGATCGGCACCCTGACGGGCGCCACGGTCGTCACGCCGGTGCCCCGCAAGAGCATCTGGGGCTGATTCGCGGACACCATTTTCCGGCGCAAGTTTCCGAATCTCCGGCACACGCGGACATTTCGTGCCTGGCCTGCGCCGCGCTCAGGTCGGCGGGATGACGTGTACCTCGGGGCCCGGCCGCCCAGGTGATGCGACGGTCGTCGTGCCCCAGCCGAGATAGATCAGGCCGGTGATGTGGGTGCCCGCTTCGAACTCGCACAACTCGCTGACCACGTGGTCGGCGCCCTTTGGGCACGAGCCCCAGTAGCTGGCGAGACCTAGCTCGGTGGCGGCCAGCAACATGTTCTGGATCCCAGCCGCGACCGCATCGCGATTTTCTGCAGTGCGCAACGGCGAGTCTCCCGGTGCGGAACCCACTACCACCGTGAGGGGTGTGCGCAGGTACTTGGTGCGGGCCTTGTCGACCTTTTCAGGCGGGTCGCCATTTGCCTGCATCGCATCGCCGATGACGTTGCCGAGTCGGGCTCGCGCGTCACCCTCGGCGATTGCGAACCGCCACGGCCACGTGCGCTTGTGGTTTGGAGCCCATTGGGCGAGTTCGCACAGATCACAGATCAACTCGCGCGGCACCGGTCGTTGCTTGTCGACGAGCAGGCTGGTTCGGCGGCGTCGAATCAGTTGAGCGAGGTCAGACGATTGCACGTCCCCATCATCGCAGCACGGGTCCACCTGTCACTTAGGCATGTGTTCCGGCTCTCGGAACGGTGATCTTGAGTGGCGACGCGCGCGGTGCAACAGTGCCGAGCACGAGAACACGAGGGGGTTCGTCATGTCGTTCGATGGTGAGGCGTACGTAAACGAGATGCGCGACGAGCTGATCGCATCGGGTCGCACACTGGACAAGGCTCGATGGGTCGAGCGTGTCGTGCAGGGCGAGGCGACGAAGGAAGAGTTGGTGGGCTGGGCTCGTCAGCACTATCACGGCGTGACATACCACACTCGGCGATTCCTCTCGATATGGCTCGGGCGAATTCCATACGAGATGACCGAGAGCGTGATCGAGAACATCGGCGAAGAAGTGTTGGGCATCCAATCGAAGTCGGGCCATGGTCACTTGCATTGGCTGTTCGAATTCACCAGGGCGCTCGGCGCGCCCGACGAGGTCATCACAGAGGCGACGCCCAACGTGGATGCAGTGCTCAGCGAAAGCTTCCTGTACAACCTCGCGCACCAGCGGCCGTGGTACGAGTTCCAATTCGGGGCGAGCCTCGGAATCGAGAACCAGATTCCGCCCGCTTACATCCGTGCTGTCGAAGGGTTCAAACATCACTACGGGCACATGCTGAATCCTGACGACTACGCCTTCCACACGATTCACATCATGGTCGACGAAGACCACGGCGGTCATGTGGGCGAGTTCGCCGAGAGATACCTCGACACCGACGCCAAGCGCCGGTCGGCACGCGCCGCGTACTTCGCCGGAGCGGAGGCCACGCGGCGTTGCTGGGACGCGTACGAAGGGGTGTCGTGGTAGTCGCGGAACACGCCATCTACCTCCACCAATAGCCACGCGGCCATCGTCTGTCGCGGGTATGGCCGCCGGCGGTCACTGGCACGGCCTTCGCCACCAGGTCGATCAAGGCGGGGATGCGATCGCGCGTCGACGGCGACAACGGGTCGTGACGATGCTCGACCAGCTGACGGGCTAGGTAACAGTATTCGCGACGAGCGAGCTGACCAGTCCGACCCATCGATCCCAGAGTTGCGGGGGATAGTCGTGACCCATCCCCTCGATCGGCTCGAATCGGGAGCCAGGAATCAGGTCGGCGGTGCGCCGGCCGCCGCTGATGTCGATCAGGGTGTCGCAGTCACCATGCATGATCAGCGATGGAATCGTCACTTCGCGAAGCCCGTCTGCGCGTGACGGCGAGGCCATCACTGCCCGAAACTGACGAGCAACCCCCGATGGATGAAAGCAGCGGTCGAAGGCGCGCTCGGCGTCGCGGCGCCACCTGGTCTCGTCGGCAAAGGCCGGACTGCCCCACACATGGAGGCCTGCGATGCTCGCGGCGACATACGACTCGCGGTCAGTTGCCGGCGGAGACGTGAGCAGTGCAAAGGCCTCGGGTGTGGACTGCCCGTACTCGGGTTCACCGGTGCGAGACATCACGGATGTCATCGAGAGCAATCGATCAGGATGCTCGATCGCCATCGTCTGCACGATCATGCCGCCCATCGACAGCCCCATCACGTGTGCACAGTCGACCCCGATTGCGTCGAGCACCGCCACGGCATCGGCTGCCATGTCCGCGAGGTGATACGCGGCGTCATCGGCGCCGACCGGGGCGCCGTCGAACTTTGACGACAGACCGACGTCACGGTTGTCGAAGCGCACGACCTGCAGCCCGGTGGCGACGAACATCGCACACCAGTCCTCGTGGTAGTTGACGCATTGGCTACCCAAGCCGTTGACCAACAGCAGCATGGGATCGTCGGGTTCGCCAAACGTCTCGTAGGAGATCTCGCAGTCTCCGTTGTGCGTCGTGGGCATGCCGCGACGGTATCCCAACAGTCCCGCAGGCATGTTCCGCCCGTGAGAACGACTGCGTTGTCGCCAGCGGTCGGTTCAGATCAACTCGTGCCGTGACCATGTCTGTCAACCCGATGCCTCTCAAGTCAATCCCGTCTCTCAAACCGCTGCTGCTCGATTTCGGTGGCCCGGTGTTGCTGACACCGTTCGAGCTCTCCGACAAGGCCGAAGAGACTCTCGGGCCCATCCCATGGCGTGGACCGTTCGACCCAAGTACGGACCCTGAGTACATCCGCTGGCAGGCGGGTGAGATCTCCGAGCGCGACTACTGGCTGTTGCGTGGCGCTCCTTACGGTCTCGAATTGCACGGATTGATGCGGCACTTCTACGAGCCGGCAGGCGACTACTTGATACGACCGGAAATGGCCGAACTCGTCGTCCGACATCGTGCGATGGGTCGTGTTGTCGGTGTGCTGACCAACGACATGGACGCGTTCCATGGACCGGCGTGGAAGGACGGCATCTCGGTGATCAAGGAGTTCGATTTCATCGTCGACGGTTCGATCACAGGATTTCTGAAGCCGGACCCGCGCGCGTTTCAAGCAGCGCTCGAGGCACTCGGCAATCCTGTTCCAGCCGACGTCGTCTTCGTCGACGATCAGCAAGGCAACCTACGTGGCGGCGAAGCGGTCGGCCTCACGACCGTGTTCTTCGATCCCACCGATCCCGGTGAGTCCTTCGATCGGATCGAGGCGGCACTCTCATAGCCAGCCGGATATCAATTCTCGAACGTGACCGTCACGGTGCGCTCGTCGGTACCGCGAACGACCGTCAGGGTCAACGTCTCACTGGAGCCCAACACGTCGTGCAATGCCTCGACCGAATCGAGGGGGGTGTGGCCGGCCGCGACCAGCAGATCGCCCTCGGCAATGCCTGCCTTGTCGGCCGGGCCGTCGGGTTCGACACCGCGCACCAACAGTCCCTCACGCTGCGGTAGGCCGACCGACGCACGAAGCTTCGAGGCGACCTCCGGCGGCGCGAGCGCGATACCGAGGCGAGGCCGTACGACCGATTTCCCCGCAGCGAGATCGTCGATCGTCGAACGGAGTGCGGCATCGACGGGGCGGGCAACATAGAAGCCACGACCGATGCGATGGGTGTTGATTCCGACGACATGTCCCTGCACGTCGGTGACGGGCCCACCCGAGGCTCCACGCGCGAGCGGCGCTGTGTGCTCGACACCGCCGTGCACTTGGCGTCCCCTCGGACCTTGAAACGCGACGTCGACCGACGACACCATTCCGAACGAGATCCGTACTCGGTGACCGCCTCGGCTGAGGGTGAGGATGACGTCGCCGGCTTCGGGCAGGTTGTCGGCCCACGTCGCCGCGGTGACGTCACCTGTGTCGACTTCGAGCACCACCAGATCGCCGTCCTCATCAGCGCCGGTCACCGAGCCCTGCTCGGCGCGCCCATCGGCGAAGGTCACCAGGGTCGTCTGGTCGCGAAGGTTGTGGGCGTTGGTGATGACCTTGCCGGTACCGATCACCAGACCGCTGCCGCGACCGTCGCGGCCGATGCTGACGATGGCGTCGCCCAATTGGGCGAGCACTGAACGGGCGGAAATCGAGAGTTCGTCGATCGCAGACATCTGCACTCCTGTCATGTGACTTGCTAGAAACTATTAACTAGCTCTGATGTAGTAAGCTAACACCGTGACGTCCAATCTCGCGCACGCCTTGTCGCTCATCGGCGACAAATGGGCCCTGCAGGTGGTTGCCGGTCTGCTCGACGGACCGCGACGATTCGGCGAATTGGCCAAGACGCTGCGGGGAATCGCACCGAACGTGCTCACGACACGCATCCGCCAGCTCGAACGGGACGGGCTCGTGGTCGCCACCCCCTACAGCCAGCGCCCGATGCGCCTTGCCTACGCGCTCACCGACAGCGGCCGCGAGCTCGGTGATGCAGTCTCGTTGCTCGCCGCATGGGGAGCGCGCCAAACGGGCGACAGCGAGGGACCGGTTCACGGCCCGTGCGGCACCGCGCTGGAGACCCGACTGTATTGCCCGACGTGCGAAAGACCGGCCGACGAGGCAGGAGAAGGCCTGGCTGAGCTGGTCAGATGGCTTTGAGTACGACAGCAAGGTGAGATGGACGGTGTGTAGATCGGCGCGTTTCACTGGCGCACCACAGCGGTCGGTGTCCCAAGTGACGACCGAACCCGCTCCAGATCGGCATTCGAAGCGGTTCGCTGGGTTCGTCTGATGTTTGTGTGAGCGATACAGCGGCCGGTCGCGCTATCGCTGACTCAAACTGTCGAGACCTTCATGAGCGCTCCGATTGTCGATACTGTCATTCAGTCGTTGTGGTGAAGGGCGTCGTTGAGCCCTTCCCACGCGACGGACCTGGGGATCGCCTCCACCGCACCGGTCTGGCTGTTGCGCCGATACAGCAGACCGCTCGCGCCGCTCAGTTGGCGGGCCTTGACCACATCGCCGTCGGGCATCTTCACCAGTGTTCCGGCCGTCACGTACAGCCCGGCTTCGACGACGCATTCGTCGCCGAGGCTGATGCCAATGCCGGCCTCGGCGCCCAGTAGGCAACGCTCGCCGATGGAGATCTGATCCTTGCCGCCGCCCGACAGTGTGCCCATGATCGAGGCGCCACCGCCGATGTCGCTGCCGTCGCCGACGATCACCCCGGCCGAGATACGTCCTTCGACCATGGAGCGCCCGAGTGTGCCGCCGTTGAAGTTGACGAAGCCTTCGTGCATCACGGTGGTGCCCGGCGCGAGATGGGCGCCGAGGCGCACCCGGTCCGCATCGGCAATGCGAACCCCTGTGGGCACGACGTAGTCGGTCATGCGAGGCATCTTGTCGAGGCCGTGCACCGTCAGGATGCCACCCGCGCCGCGCACCTTCCAGCGAACCTCGTCGACCTGTTCCACCGCGACTGGTCCGAGGTTGGTCCATGCGACGTTGGCGAGCAGCCCGAAGAGGTTCTCGAGGTTGATCGTGCGCGGCGCACACAGTCGGTTCGACAGAAGGTGGAGCCGCAAGTAGACATCGCCGGGCGACGCCGGTGCTGCGTCGAGATCGATGGACAACTCGACGGAGCGGACGTCGACATCCCGAACATCGTCGTGGCGCTCTGCTGCCTGACGCCGATCGCCGGCCCCATCAGCTGCCGATTCGCCGAGGCCCAACTCTGGATACCACGTGTCGAGCACTGAACCATCCAATGCGATGGTCGCCAGACCGCGTCCCCAAGCGAGTCGATCACCAGCCATTCACATCACCTCCGGTCGCAGCGTAGGGAACAGGATGACTTCCTTGATCGAGTTGACTCCGGCGAGCAGCATCGCAACGCGATCCATGCCAATGCCGAGGCCGCCGGTGGGTGGCATCCCGTACTCCAGTGCTCGAAGGTAGTCCTCGTCAACCGTGCCTGCCTCGGCGTTGCCGGCCAGTCGTGAGGCGTGCTCGTCCTCGAAGCGCGCTCGTTGCTCGACGGGATCGTTGAGCTCGGTGTAGCCGTTGGCCAGCTCGCGACCGAGTATGAACAGTTCGAAGCGTTCGGTCAGGAACGGGTCATTGCGATCGACCCTGGCGAGTGGCGAGATCTCCACCGGATGACCGGTGACGAAGGTCGGCTGCACCAGCGATGATTCCGCGGACGCCTCGAAGAGTTCCTCGATCAGCTTCCCGCTACCCCATGCGTCGTTGAATGCCACACCGTGTTTCACGGCGAGTGCTCGCAGATCCTCGACGGGCATCGAGGGGTGCACCTCGGTGCCGAGGGCTTCGCTCGTGAGGTCGATCATGCGCGCCCGCCGCCAGGGCTGCGACAGGTCGATGGTGTCGTCGCCGACGCTGACGACGGCGGATCCGGTCGCGTCGATCGCCGCCTGCTTGATCAACCGCTCGGTGATGTCGATCATCTCGGAGAAGTCAGCAAACGCCTGATACAGCTCCATCATCGTGAACTCGGGGTTGTGTCTCGTCGAGATGCCTTCGTTGCGGAAGATGCGACCGATCTCGAACACGCGCTCCATGCCACCGACGATGAGTCGCTTCAGATGCAGCTCGAGTGCAATGCGAAGGTACAGCTGCATGTCGAGCGTGTTGTGATGCGTGACGAACGGGCGGGCGTGTGCACCGCCGGCCTCGAGGTGCAGCACCGGTGTCTCGACCTCGATGAACCCTTCGGAGTGCAGGGTGCGTCGGAAGCTGGCGATGGTCTCGTGTCGGATCTGAAACGCCCGTCGGGCTTCCTCATTGACGATCAGATCTGCATAGCGCTGGCGGAACCGCGTGTCGACATCGGTGAGCCCGTGCCACTTGTCGGGCATGGGCCGTACTGCCTTTGCGAGGAGCTCGACACGGTCGACCTTGATGCTGAGCTCACCCTTGCGAGTGGTCATGACCGTGCCTTCCGCTCCGAGCCAGTCGCCGAGATCGAACTCGCCGAACGCCGCAAAACCGTCCTCGCCAACGACCGCCCGCGACACGAACAACTGCACCTCACCGGTGCGATCGACGAGCGTTGCAAAGATCAACTTCCCCTGCTCGCGGCGAAGCATCATGCGGCCGGCGACGGTGACGCGCTGCTCCGTCTCGGTTCCGGGCTCGAGTGTGCCGAACTCCGACCGGACCTCGTCGAGCGTGTGCGTGCGGTCGAACCGGTAGGGGTATGGATTGGTGCCCGCGTGGCGCAATGCTGCGATCTTGTCGAGCCGCTTGGCCTTCTCGACCGCCAGGCCGCTGCCCAGGTTGTCTCGCTCGACGTCGGGCTCTTCGTGGCTCACAGGGGCATGACCGTATCGCTTATGCGACGGTGACCGCGAGCCGTTTCACCCTCGCTGGTAGGTTGGTCTGCGGCATGATTCGAACACGACTGACGCGAACAGCCGCCTTGTTGGTCGTCGCATCGGCCTTCTGGGCGGCCGACCCCGGCTCGGCAGCGGCGCCCGCTGCCACCGTCAACGACGCAGCCATCGGTGGCGCACCCGCCCGTAACCTCACGGTGCCGGGCGACTTGGTCTCGGTGTACAACTTCGGTCCGCTACAGCCCGCCGTCGTCGATGCGGCCATCGGTGCTGCCGTCGACGCGGGCGGATGGGGTGTCATCGGCCGTGGCTTCGGCATCGGGCTCGTACAAGTGACGCGCGGCGGTGTCGCCGTGCATCAGGCGCCCGCTCCGCTCGGATCGTGGTACTTCCCGACGTCGGTCACCGCCCTACCGATGGAGTCGATCGGCGCAATCTTCGGTCGCGACGTGTCGAAGATCGTGGCCGTCAACCAGGTCGTGGTCAGCGCGACGTCGGCCAGCATCAGCGGAGCTGAAGCCGGCGACATCCTGCACCTCGCCGCGGCCGACGGTTCGATCGCGCAGTTCCTGGTCGGACGGGTCGCTCCTGACGCCGAGGTCGGTGGCACCGAGATCGTGATGTCGACCGGTCAGGCCGATCTGCTCGGCGCTGTATTGGGCACCAGCGTGCTGATCTACGGCCAGTTCAATCGCACCACCCTCGACACCTCACTGGCCGCAAGGGGTCTCAGCACCAACCCGAAGATCCGCGTCAGGCGATCGTGGGATCCAATCGATCCCGACGGCACGATCGGCGTGGCAAAGACCAAGAAGCTGCTGGGGGAGTTGGCCTACAGCGTCCTGCCGAGTGGTGCCGTGCTTGTCGACGACGGCTGGCGCAATGCATTCATCCCGCCTCGCGAGCTGTACCCGACGGGAATCCGGGCGTCGTGCAACAACGTCGTCAAGGCCGATCTCACTGCCGCATTGCAAGCCGTGGTCAATGCCGGACTCGCCGGCTACATCGACGCCGCCAACGCGAACACCTATGGCGGCTGCTTCGGACCGAGGTTCAGTCGCATCGTGGGCACCCAACTCGGGACGCTGTCGCGGCACACGTGGGCTCAGGCGCTCGACACCAACACGCTCGCGAACTGCCAAGGTTGTGTTCCGCAGATGGACTGTCGCGTCGTGCGCATCTTCCGGGCTCACAACTTCGCGTGGGGTGGCAATTTCCTGAATCCCGATGGCATGCACTTCGAATGGGTCGGTGAGCCGCGCAACACCTTCCAGTACCCATCGAGGTATTGCCCCAACGTGGCGAGCGGTGGGATCGAATCGTTCGGACTCGCGCAGGAAACGCGCGACGTGATGTTCGCCGACGACGGCTGGGCACTCGCCGAGGACTGAGCGCCGCTAGCCTTTCGTCCCGGTGGCAACTCGATTCGTGATCATCGGCGGCGGGCCGGCTGGCAATACCGCTGCTACGTACGCCGCCAGGCTCGGAGCCGAGGTGACGGTGATCGAGCGCGACGTCGTCGGTGGCGCCGCTCACCTGTGGGACTGCATTCCGTCGAAGACGATGATCGCCACGGGTGGGGCGATGAGCTTCTCGCGCAGGATTCACGGGATGGGCCTCGAACAGCAACAGGCCGAAGTCGACATCGAGGCCCTCACCAGCCGCATCGAGGAGATCAAGGCCCGCCTGCAGAAGGGCACCACGCGGTTGCTCGAGAGCCAGGGAGTGCAACTCCTGCACGGAACGGCAAAAATGATCAGCGATCACGAAGTCGAACTCGTCTCCGCAGAGGGGACACGCGTCATCCCCGCCGATGCCGTGCTGGTTGCGACCGGCAGTCGCCCGCGCATTCCCGACTGGTGCACCACTGATGGCGAGCGGATCCTGACGACTCGCGAGTGCTACCCGCCGTCGATCTTTCCCGAGAGCATCACGGTGATCGGCTCTGGGGTAACGGGCGTCGAGTTCGTGCACATGTTCAGTAGCTTCGGCGCCAAGGTCACCTTGGTCGTCAGCCGTCAGCAAGTCCTTCCTCAAAAGGACCCCGAGGTTGCCGCAGTGCTCGAGGCCGATTTCCTGCAGCGCGGTGTGCACCTACTGAAAGGTGCCCGTGCGATGTCGATCGAACGCGTCGAAGACGCCGTCGTCGTCCGCTGCGACGATGGCAGGATCGTGAAGAGCTCGCACGCGGTGCTGGCGATCGGGTCCATACCCAACAGCGACGGTCTCGGTCTCGAATCTGCGGGTGTCGAGGTCGACAGCGGTGGGTTCGTCACCATCAATCGCCATTGCCAGAGCAACGTCTCGCACATCTACGCAGCCGGCGATGTCAGCGGCAAGCTTCCCCTCAGCAGTGTCGCCGCGATGCAAGGCCGCAAGGTCGCCGAGCACGTGATGGGGTTGCAGAAGGTGGCACATCGCCATCTCGATTACGACAAGGCGGCCAGCGCGATCTTCACCGAGCCGGAGATTGCCGACGTCGGCCTCGCCGAAGCCGATGCATTCGCGGTCGGCCGCAAGATCCGAGTGACGAAGGTGCCGTTCAGTGCGTCCCCGAAGGCCTTGATCAACAACGACTTCCGCGGCTTCGTGAAGATCATCAGCGACCCAGCCACCGGCGTCGTGCTGGGCGGGTCGATCGTCGGCCGCCACGCTGCCGAACTGATCAGCGTCATCGCGCTGGCTGTCACCGCAAACCTCAAGGTCACCGACATCGTCGAGAGCCTGTTCGTTCACCCGGCCCTGGCGGAAGCACTCGCCGAAGCCGCGGAGTAGATGTTCCCCGCCGGCGACGAAGTCGCCCAACCCGCGATTCCAGCCGGCCTCATCCTCGCGCCCATCGTGCGCCGCATCGGTGGTCTGCTGCTCGATCAGATCCTGGTGGCGCTGCCCGTGCTCCTCGTCGTCGTCGCTCTTGGGTTCACCCCTCACGACACCGTGACGAGCAGGTCGTTGCTCGTCTTCAACATCGCCGTGACCGGTGTGGCCTTCATCTACGAGACCGTGATGATCGCCTCGCTTGGTCGAACCGTCGGCAAGCTCACGTTCGGTACCCGCGTCGTGCGAGTCGTCGACGGTGGCCGTCCTGACTGGTATGAGTCCACGATGCGCGCCCTCGTGCCGTTGTCGCTCAGCGCCATTCCACGCGTCGGAGTCGTGCTCGGCGTCTTGGTCTACGCGCTGGCCTTGTGGAACCCGTTGCGTCAAGGACTCCACGACAAGGCCGCCGGCACGCTCGTCGTACGATACGCCACCGATTAGTTGCGATTCACCCAACCGTCGGCGTGGGTAACGGGATGGTTCGTCTGGGACCATCGCGATGCCCGCGTCGCCGATTCGTTGTGCTGGCGCAAGGATTCAGGTGACTAGCCGATCACGACGACCACGTCGCCGGCGCCGACGGTGTCGCCGGCTTTGACCTTGATCTCCTTCACCGTGCCGGCCTTGTCGGCGGCGATCTGGTTCTCCATCTTCATGGCTTCCAGCACGACAACGGCCTGACCGACCTCGACAACCTGTCCGAGCTCTACGAGCACCTTCACGATCGTGCCCTGCATCGGCACTTCGATACTTCCCGAACCCACGGCGGCGGCACCACTGCCACCGGCCGATCGCGCTGGCTTCTTGGCTGCCTTGCTGGGCCTGGCCGAAACTGCCGTGGGTGCCTCTGGCACCCACATCTTCACGTCGAACCGCTTGCCGTTGACCTCGACCGTGGTGGCGCGCTGGACGAGTTGCTCGGCGTCATCGTCCGCGGCAACCGATGCCTTCGGCGCCTCGATCTCCGAGAGGTCGAGCTTCTCCTCGACCCACTTCGTCGAATGCTGCATCGCTTGGAAGTCAGGGTGGCGCAAGATCGCAAGGTCGGCAGAGATGGTGGTGGCAACGCCTTCGACGACCATCTCCTCGAGCGCACCGATCGTCCGCGCTATGGCGGTCGGTCGATCCTTTGCCCACACGATCAACTTGCCCACGAGGTTGTCGTAGTACTGGCTGATGGTGTCGCCCGACTCGTAGCCCGAGTCGAAGCGGATGCCGAATCCGTCGGGTGCCACCAGCTTGGTGATCGTGCCGGGCGAGGGCAGGAACTTGCCACCAGCGGGATTCTCGGCGTTGATGCGCACCTCGATGCTGTGACCGCGCGAGCACGCGGTGACCTGCGCCTGCGTCATCGGTAACGGCTCGCCGCTGGCAACACGGATCTGCCACTCGACAAGGTCGATACCGGTGATCATTTCGCTGACGGGATGCTCGACCTGCAAACGGGTGTTCATCTCGAGGAAGAAGAACTCCTCGTCCTGATAGATGAATTCGACGGTGCCGGCGTTGTAATAGCCAACGGCCTTGGCCGCTTTGATTGCCGCTTCGCCCATCGCCTGCTCCACGCCCGGCGCCATGCCGTAGGCGGGCGCCTCTTCGATGAGCTTCTGATGTCGGCGCTGCGCAGAGCAGTCTCGTGTGCTGACCCACACGACATCGCCCTGCTGGTCGCCGACGATCTGCACCTCGACGTGGCGCGGCCACGTGAGGTAACGCTCGAGGTAGATCTCGTCGCGGCCGAAGAACGCCTTCGACTCGCGCTTGGCGCTGTCCATC
>JBDTWJ010000115.1:0-12120 GCA_040006755.1 Ilumatobacteraceae bacterium
CGCCCCCACCAGCTCCGGTCGCAGATCCGCAAACGTCCGAACGCGATTCCGTAGGTGCGGCCAGAAGTCAGTGATCGAGACGCCCAAGGCATCGCACAGTCCCTGCTTCCACTCGACGGGTCTCCCTTCCACGGATCGGGGCACGTCGGGCCACTCGGCAATGTTCATCACCTGAGGACGAATTCCTGCCCAGACATCGACGAACGGGTGGCCGGTCACCAGCACATGGAGGCCGGCCACCTGTCGCGTGATGCGCTCCTCCTTCGAGCCGGTGACGAGGTGATCGACAAGGATGCCGAGACGACGTTGCTGCGACGGACGGAACTCGTCGACCCTCTCGACCAATCCGTCGATGCCGTGCAGCGGTTCGACGACAATGGCCAGCTCAGCCAACTCCTGGCCCCACACGTGTTGCAACAACTCGGCGTCGTGTCGACCCTCGACCCAGATCCGACTCGCCCGCGCGACCTTGGCGCGTTGCGACGGACCGACCACCGCACCGCTGTTGGTGAACGCGTTGGCAAGACGCGATCGCTGCTCGCGCACCAGAGTGACCGGTCTGCCATCGATCAAGAACCCACCGGGCTTGAACCGGAAGTGGCGCGTGCTGCCGTGGCGGTCGCGCAGTGTCACGGAGTCTGCGGTAACCGCGACGATGTCGCCGCAGAATCCCGATGCCCGGTCCTCGACGATCTCACCGAATCGAGCCGCAACCGATGGGTAGACCGGTTGTCCCCGTTGCTGTTCGAACTCTTCGAGGATGTCGCGGCTCACGAGCCGAGCGTACGTCCGAGCCACCCCGTGGGAGTGAGCACTTGGTCGACGTGGATTCCATCGCTGCGGCGGTAGGGACCCCGTAGGCCGGAGGTGTCGACCGGCATTGCCAGAGCATGCGGGAGGTGGGGAACGCCCCACACGTGTACGCGCTGTGCTGGCCCGACGAGTTCGAGCACACCTTCTGTCAGTTCGACGCGGGCGTCGATGTCGCCGTTCTGCGCGTAGCCGTGCGGAATCTCGATGGGATCGTCGGCAGTTCCCCATTCGATGTCGAAGGTCACCGGCACCGGCAAGCCGAACGCCCGTCTCCATGCTTCCGTCGGATCGTCCAGCAGCACGCCGTGCGCCTCGTTGCCGAGGCTCCACTGCCGGAACGGAACGTCACATTCGTGACCTGCCCACATCTCCGACGGTTTGATGTCCAACCCGTTCCGCAAACCGGTGCCATCGAGCTCCTCGACGTAGAGGAAGGGTTCGCCGCGTCGCACCAGACCCGCCCAGTAGTCGAACCGCCTGCCGCGCAACTCCAGCCCGATGAAGAGACCCGCCGTGCCTTCGACATTGTGCCCCCACCACCACCACGCCTCGACTGCCACATCGGCATGACGGGCCTCATCGGCGGCAGCGAACAGCATCTCGATCCGGCAGACTAGGCGGCCGTGGTTCGCTATCTCAGTCTCGCTTGGATCGATGCGCTGTCGCAGGAGGTCGCCAAGAGCAGCGAACTCGCCGCGCTGGCCGGCACCCATCAGATCGGTGTGACGCAGATTGTCACCGGCGGGCCGGAAGGCGACGTCACCTATCACCTCCGCCTCGGCGATGGCAATGCTTCGTTCGGCGCCGGCCCGGCCGATGCCGAAGACGTGCGCATGCAGCAGTCGTGGGCGACCGCCACCGCAGTGGCTACTGGCGACCTGAACGCGCAGGAGGCATTCATCAAGGGCCTGATCCAACTCACCGGCAACCAGCAGAAGTTGATCGACTCGCAGCCGGTTTTCGCCGCACTCGATGCAGTGTTCACGACCGTGCGCGATCAGACGGAATATCGCTGAGTCGCCGTGCCCGAGCTACCAGAGGTTCAAGCACACGCCGAGAGGCTGACCGAGCAGTTTCGCGGTGCGGAGCTGCGCAAGTTCGTGCCGTTGACGTTCACCGCGCTGAAGACTGCCCTGCCGCGACCTGACGCCGCGTACGGCCTGCCGCTGCACAGCGTTGGGCGACGCGGCAAGTACCTGCTGTTGAGGTTCGAGCCGGTCACGTTCGTCGTGCACCTGATGCAAGGCGGCCGGCTGTTGGTCGACGAGAAGCAGTCGGCCAAGGCGCGCAACGGTCAGGCCAGGTTCGTGTTCGCGGATGGTCCGGCGTTGCTACTGACCGAGGCTGGAACCGAACGCCGCGCCGGGGTGTGGTGCATTGCCAACACTGAACTCGACGGGCCACCGATGGATCGTCTCGGACCTGACGCGCTCGACGTGACGGCGGAATCGCTTGCTGCATCCTTCGCAGCGAACAACATGCGCATCCACGGCTACCTTCGCGACCAGCACCAGATCGCAGGCCTCGGCCGCATGCTGGCCAACGAGGTCTGCCACCGCGCCAAGCTGTCCCCGTTCGCGATGACAGGCAAGCTGGGCGAAGATGGCGCGGCAGCGATCGTGCGGGCAATTCATGAAGCAATCGAGGAAGGCCTGGCGTACGAACGCACCCGTCCCGACATGAGCTCGTCGAAGGATCGTCCGGGTCGAGTGCACGGTCGGGTCGGCGAACCGTGTCCCGTGTGTGGCGACACCATCCGCTCGGTCTCGTACAGCGGATATACGGTGGCGTATTGCCCGACGTGTCAGACCGGCGGCAAGGTACTGGCCGATAACACCACTTCTCGTTTCCTCAAGTAAATCTCGCCCGCGCCCATCTACGCTCGAGGAATGCCCGTTCACCTGCGCGCCGAGCCGTCCGACTATGCACCCGCTGTGCTGGTGCCCGGCGACCCGCGTCGAGCGAAGTACATCGCCGAGACGTTCTTCGAACCCGGTGCGAAATGCATCAACGAGGAGCGAGGCATGTTGGGGTACACGGGAACGTTCAACGGTCGTCCAATCAGTGTGCAATCGGTCGGAATGGGTTGCGCGAGCGCGGCGATCTACTACACCGAATTGATGCAGCTGGGCGCCAAGCGGATCATCAGGGTCGGCACCGCCGGTGGACTCGCCGATGGTTTGCGCATGGCCGACACCGTTGTGGCAATCAGCGCCACGCCCGATGATCCGATCATCGGTCATCTGACCAATGGCGAGGCGCACGCGCCGACAGCAAGCTGGCAATTGATCGAGTTCGCCGTCGAACGAGCACGCGCCAGCGGGGCAACGGTGCATGTGGGCAGCATCGTGTCGGGCGCGCTGTTCTACGACCCGCGCGAAGGGATCATGCAACGGTGGAAGCAACGCGGCCACCTTGCTGTCGAGATGGAAGCTGCGGTGCTCTACACGCTCGGTGCCATCAACGGCATCGAGACGCTGTGCCTGGTCACCATCAGCGACATCATCGCGGCAGACAAGGGAACGTCCGAGCGGATCAGCGACGAGGAGCTGAGGCTCGGCGTGGATCGGATGACTGCTGTCGCGTGCGAGGTCGCCGTCGCAGATCTCGCATGACTGGCGAGATCTAGATCAGGCCAAGTTCTTTCACCGCGTCACGCTCCTCGGCGAGTTCGGCGACGGATGCATCGATCTTGCCGCGCGAGTAGTCGTCGATATCGAGACCCCGCACAATGGAGTACTCGCCGTTCTTGCACACGACCGGAAACGACGAGATGAGACCCTCGGCGACTCCGTAGGAGCCATCGGATGGAATGGCCATCGACACCCAGTCACCGTCGGCCGTGCCTTGGGTCCAGGTGCGAATGTGGTCGACCGCTGCGTTGGCTGCCGACGCAGCCGACGAAGCACCGCGAGCCTCGATGATGGCCGCGCCACGCTTGGCGACGGTGGGGATGTACGTGCTGTCGACCCACGCGTGATCGTTGATGAGCTCGTACGCGTTCTTGCCATTCACCTTTGCGTGGAACAGGTCGGGATACTGCGTGACGGAGTGGTTGCCCCAGATCGTCATGTTGGTGATGTCGTTGACCGTGGTGCCCGTCTTCATCGCGAGCTGGCTGACGGCGCGGTTGTGATCGAGCCGCGTCATCGCGGTGAAGCGCATCGGATCGAGATCCGGGGCGTTGCGCATCGCAATGAGGGCATT
The DNA here is from genome assembly GCA_040006755.1 of Ilumatobacteraceae bacterium. Lineage (GTDB taxonomy): Bacteria > Actinomycetota > Acidimicrobiia > Acidimicrobiales > Ilumatobacteraceae > JAENVT01. The sequence goes on from JBDTWJ010000115.1 coordinate 4,021, forward strand.
GGTGTTGGCGGGGTTGCCGACCACCAGGATCTTGACGTCCTTCTTCGCGCTCTTGCTGAGTGCACCACCCTGCGGCTTGAAGATGCCACCGTTTGCACTCAGCAGGTCGCTGCGTTCCATGCCTGCTTTGCGGGGCATCGCACCGACCAACAGCGCCACGTCGGCATCGCCGAACGCGACATTCGCGTCGTCGGTGCACACGACTTCTTGCAGCAACGGGAACGCACAGTCGTCGAGCTCCATCTTCACGCCACCAAGTGCGCCGAGAGCCGGGGTGATCTCGAGGAGCTGCAGGATCACGGGCGTATCCGGTCCCAGCATTGATCCGGATGCGATCCGAAACAGCAGGCTGTAGCCGATCTGGCCGGCAGCACCGGTGACAGCAACGCGAACAGGTGAAGTCATGGCGGCGAGCGTAGGTCGCCCGTCGCGCCGTTCAAAACTGCATCAAGTCGGAACGTCGAGCGCCTGCAGAATGATGTCGCGATAGAACTGCTTGGCGGTGTCGTCGCTGAGATGCACGCCACCGTCGACGTTGTTCGACAGGTGGTCGGATACCTCGGCGGCTCGCGCTTCCCAGTCGAGCACGACGACGTTGGGATGCGCCGCGGGAAGTGCCCGGATGATCTCGTTGTTGGCCGCTATCCACGGTTTCGGAGCTTTCACCGTCATCACCACGACGCGTTTCACATCGGCGACTTCTGCCAGGACAGCGTCGTACTGCGCCTGGGTCACCGTGCCGTTGGTGCCCAATTGGATGATCACACCGAGCGTGAATCGATACTTCGTCTTGGCCAATCGCAGTTGCTCGAGCTCCCAGTCGGGCCCCTTCGACACCTCGGCGACAGTGGTGATGCCGCGGGCTTCGAGCACCGGCTTGGCACCGAGCATCACCGACTCGCCGACCGCGAAGAATGGCTTGTCGATCAGCACGGTCGTCGGTGGAATGGTCGACGGTGGAAGGGTCTGTTGCACTGTGATCGAAGCTGCCGGATCCGCCGATTGCTGGATCGACGTCGATGGGATCTCGACGGCTGGGTCGGCGACGGGAACAGTCGTATCGACGGCGCGGCCGGCCGCACTGTCGCATTCGATCTGACCGACGCAGTGGTTGTCGGCCATAGCAATGCTGACGCCGGCGAACCCCACCAATGCGGCGCTGGCGATGCCGAATCCAGCGAGTCGCTGACGCCGTTTGTAGGCCGTCAAGGTGCGGGGCCGGCGATCGCCGTGCAGCCACTCACCGAACCGACCCTGCCTGATCGGGGTCTCGATGTAGCGGTAGCTCGCTTCGGTGATCGGAAGGGTGAACGCCATGGCGACCACCCACTGCGTGACGCTCATACCGGCGCCTGCATGACCGCGGATGATCTGGTAGATCGGCCAGTGGTACAGGTACATCCCGTAGCTACGCGTGCCGATCCAGTTGAAGACCGGATTGCCCAGCAGCCTGCCCATCATGGCCCGTTGGTGTGTGACGGCAGCGATGACCATCAGCGTGGCGAGTCCGGTGAGGAAGAACCCGCCGCGGAACAGCCACGGGTTGAAGCGGATGCCGGTCGAGCGGCCATCGCCCGACAGCGTGAGCTTCCACGCCAGGAACCCGAGACCAGCGAGGCCCGCAAGTGCTAACAGATCGAGTTGCCGTGCCTTGTTGCGCGCCGCACCCCGCATCAGTGCCATCGGTCTCCACACCATCGCGAACGCGGCACCCATCAACAACCCACCGGCCCGGGTGAACGACCCGAGGTACAGCGTCTCGTTGACGCTGACGCAGCGACCAAACATCTTCCAGTAGCCGTTCATGGCGTCGGGCGAACACGTCGTCGCCACGTCGCCGTTCGCGAACAGCAGTCCCATGATGATCGACAGCCACGCGCTGATGCCCAACAGCCACAGCGCGACCCTCGGTAGACGATCGCGACCGAGTGCCAGGATGCCGAGCATCACCAGTGGCCAGATCAGATAGAACTGCTCCTCCACCGCGAGGGACCACAGGTGCCGAAAGGGCGCGAACGCCTCGTTGGAGGTGTAGCCCTGACCGACGAAGATCTGATACCAGTTGCTGCTGTAGAAGATTCCGGCCATGAAATCGCCGCGGGTACGGCCTTGGGGCCCGCGGTTGAACAGCGCCATGTACACGGCCATTCCACCCATCAGCGTGACGACCGCTGGCACCAACCGGCGGAATCGGCGGAGCCAGAACCGACCGAGGTTGATGCGACCGTTGCGCTCGTGCTCGCCGATGAGCAGCAAAGTGATGAGGTAGCCACTGATGACGAAGAAGACCTCGACACCCAGAAACCCGCCGCTGAGCCACTCATGATTGGCGTGATAGAGCATGACCGCGACCACCGCAAGTGCGCGCATGCCATCGAGGCCTGGCATGTACGGAACGCGGTTCAACTGCCGTTTGGGCGCGACAAATGAGCTGGAGACGCGAGATACCGTCCGTGTGCTCATCGAGTGACAAGTATCGCTGATCCGGCAGTGAGGAATGCGGTCACTCGCTGATTCGCGCAGGCGTGTCAGGCTGTCCTCAAAAGGAGGGTTGTCATGCCGGAGCCAGCGAAATGGTTGCCTGATCCATTCGGCCGATTCGAACAGCGATACTTCGACGGCTCGAACTGGACTGCCCACGTGAGCTCGGGCGGTGTACAGAGCGTCGATCCGCTGGGCACGACGATGTCGGTACCGTTCGCGACGCCGACGGCTGGCGCGCCTGCCGCGCCATCGGCAACATCATCTCGGGCGTTCCTCGACGGCCTTGGGCTCGACGCGAGGGAACGACTTCCGGTGCAGATGTCTATCGCACTGGCCGGCGTTGGTGGCGCGGTTGCCGCCGTGGGAATCGCCGGCGCGATCGTCGGCGACGGCGGCGTCGACAACAGGGCGCGAACGATCCCAGCCGCGGTCGTCCTTGTCGTGCTGGCGTACGCGGTGCGCCTCGGCGTGAAGGCCCAGCCTGAACTTCGTTCGGCAGCGGTGGGCGCTGCGTTCGTCGGAATTCCTGCCGTCGCGGCGGCGATCACATCAGGAGGCGACGGTGGCGGCACCATGCTTCTGGCAGCCGTTCTGTTGATCGCCGCATGGGCGTTGCCCGGTATGCGCGGACGGCCGCTGATGCTGGGTGCCGGTGCGATCGCGATTGTCCTCGCGTTGACGACCGTCGGCGGCAATTCGTCGAGCAGCACCGATCTCTTCGACCTCGGTCCCGCCGACTTCATCGGTGGACAGACGTGGATCTTCGTCATCGTGGGGATCGCCTTCCTCGCGATGGTGTGGTGGCTCGACGACAACGACTTCCGCGGCGTGGGTACGAGCCTGGTTGTCGCAGCCCTATTGGCCACAGCGCTCGCTGTCTTGAAGGTCGTCCAGAACCTCGGCTCGACAGGCGGCGCACTGCTACTGGCAGTCGCCGGTCTCGCGGTTGCAGTCGTCGGCGATCATGGCCAGCGCCGCGCGTCGACCTGGTTCGGTGTCGCGGTTGCAGCGATCGGCACGGTTGCGGTGTTGTTCTCGGCGATCGACGCAACAACGACCACGGAAGTGGCGACGACCTTGTTCCTCTCGGGGGCAGTACTCGTCATCGCGGCGGTGATCGTCAAGAAGGTGGTGGCATCACGCGCTGTACAGGCAGAGACCTGAACTTCCGCTACTAATGCCGGAAGTGCCGCTCGCCGGTGAACACCATCGAGATGCCGTGTTCGTCGGCGGCTGCGATCACTTCGTCGTCGCGCACGCTGCCACCCGGCTGGATCACTGCGCGAATCCCCGCAGCCGCTGTTGCATCGAGACCGTCTCGGAACGGAAAGAACGCGTCGCTCGCGCACACGCCGTCCTGTGCCCGTCCGGCTGATCGCTCGGCAGCGATGCGGGCGGAATCGAGACGGTTCTGCTGACCCGCGCCGATGCCGAAGGCCTGACGGTCTTTGGCGTACACGATGGCGTTGCTGCTGACGGCCGCACAAACCTGCCAGGCGAATTGCAGGTCCGCCCATTGCGCGTCGGTGGGTTCGGCCCTGGTGACGACACGCCAGGTCGACCGATCAAGGTTGACCGAATCGACCTCCTGTACCAGCAGGCCGCCGTCGATCGAGCGGATGTCGAGTGACGTGCCGTACGGCGGCGCGCCGGTGAGCACGCGCAGATTCTTCTTCTCGGTCAGGATGCCCAACGCATCGTCGTCGAACGATGGCGCGACGATCACCTCGGTGAACACGGCGCCGAGGGCACCAGCCAATGCTGCGGGCACGGCGCGGTTCACCGCCACGATCCCTCCGAACGCGCTGACGGGGTCGCAGGCATTCGCGTTGATGTAGGCGTCGGTGATGTCGCCGCTGACCGCGACTCCGCAAGGGTTCGCGTGCTTGACGATCACACACGCCGGCTCGTCGAACTGCTGAACGAGTCGCCACGCGGCTTCGGTGTCGAAGAGGTTGAGATAGCTCATCTCTTTCCCACCGTGCTGCACTGCGTCGTCCCACCAACTGCGACGGCCTTCCACGCGGTAGCGCGCGCCCGACTGATGTGGGTTCTCGCCGTAGCGCAACGGTTGCGCCTTGGTCATCGAGAGATGCATGCTGCCGGGCAGCACGCCGTCGTCGAACCACGTCGCGATCTGCGCGTCGTACGCCGCGATCTGCGCGAACGCGTCGCGCGCGAGTCGGCGTTTCGTCTCCGCGCTGATCTCTCCGTCCATGCGCAGCTCGTCGAGCACCGCTGTGTAGTCGGCGGGGTCGACGATCACGGCAACGAACCGATGGTTCTTCGCCGCCGCTCGCACCATCGCCGGCCCTCCGATGTCGATCAGCTCGATGCTGGGGTCGGAGCTGAACGGGTACAGATTGCAGACGAGTAGGTCGATGGGCTCGATGCCGTACTGCGCCATGTCGGCGCGGTGTTGGGCCTTGGTGGGATCCGCGAGCAGACCGCCGTGAATCGTCGGATGCAGCGTCACGACGCGGTGGTCGAGGATGGCCGGGACACCGGTGAGATCGGCGAGATCGGTGACAGGTGTCCCTGCAGCTGCGATCGCCTTGGCCGTGCCGCCACTGCTGACGACACGCCAACCGAGTTGATGAAGAGCCTCGGCGAACTCGACGATGCCGGCTTTGTCGTAGACGGAGAGCAGAGCGGTTGGCATCCCTCGACAGTACGCGACGAGGGGTATTCCTCGTTTGGAGGCTTTACAAGGTGTACGGTGCGCGAAGGGCAGAGTCATACCTATCTGGAGGCAGATGTGGATCTGAGCAAGTTCAAGACATCCGATTGGTTGAAGGTCGGCGGCGCCATTGGCTTCCTGATCTTCGGATTCTTTGAATGGGTCACCGTCGAGGGACCAGCGGGGTTCGGCTCGACCGGCCTTGGCGGCAACGTATTCGACTTCTTCTGGACCGGCACCCTGCCGTGGATACTTGTCATGGCGACAGGCGTCATCACGTTCCTGCTGGTTATCGGAACGATGAAGCCGGGCACCTTGCCATGGCCGCTGATCTTCCTGATCGCCACAGGCCTGGCCGCGCTGTTGCTGCTGATCCGGTTCATCTTCAACCCGCTCGAGAACTCCGACATCGCCGAGGCCGCTGGATTCAGCTTCGGTCGCGGAATTGGAATGATCCTGTCGGTGATCTCAGGCCTGGTCGCCTTCGCGGGCGCCTTCATGAGCTTCAAGGAGTCCGGTGGAGACTTCAACGATCTGAAGGACATGAACAAGATGAAGGCATCGTTCCAGGGCAGTGGCGGCCAGTCGGATCCGCCCCCGCCGCCCCCCGGCATGACGCCTCCTCCTCCCCCACCCCCGCCGGCGTGACCCGTCCCAGTCCGTAGCAAAGAGCCCCGCCCAACCGGCGGGGCTCTTTCACGTCCCGGACGATGCCGGCTCGGCAAGTCACCGAATCTCCGGACAGGCCGGAACTTTCGTACCTGGCATCGCTTGGAGTGAGACGATCAGTGAAGTTTGGAGAGGATGCCGGCCATCAGGTCGCCGGCTTCGGTGGGGTTGAGGCCAATGTGAACACCGGCGGCGCGGAGCGCGTCCATCTTGCCCTGTGCGGTGCCTTTGCCTCCGCTGACGATCGCTCCGGCGTGTCCCATCTTCTTGCCGGCGGGTGCGGTGACACCGGCGATGTATGCGCTCATCGGCTTGGTGACCGACGACTCGATGAAAGCCGCCGCTTCTTCTTCCGCCGATCCACCGATCTCGCCGATCATGATGATCGCGTGGGTCTCGGGGTCGGCCTGGAACTCGCTGAGGCAGTCGATGAAGTTTGTGCCGGGCACCGGGTCGCCGCCGATGCCGACGCATGTCGACACGCCGATGCCGCGCTGCTTCAACTCGTACAGCGCCTGATAGGTCAGCGTTCCCGATCGCGAGACGATGCCGACATTGGGACCTTCCGCCGACGGCAGTTGCGCGATCTCGCCGGCGGTGATGCCGATGTTGCACTTGCCAGGGCTGATGATGCCGGGGCAGTTGGGACCGAGCAGTCGGGTGTTGGGAAAGTCGCGCACCAGCGTGTTGAAGACCTTCGCCTCGTCCTGGGCGGGGATGCCTTCGGTGATGCACACGACGAACCCGATGCCGGCGGCAGCCGCCTCGAGGATTGCTGCCGGCGCGGCCTTTGGTGGGACAGCGATGAACGAGGCTGTGGCACCGGTTGCGGCAACGGCTTCGGCAACCGAGTTGTACACCGGAACGCCCTCGACGTCTTGGCCCCCCTTGCCCGGCGTCACGCCGGCCACGACCTGGGTGCCGTAGGCCTTGTTGCGCAACCCGTGGTACTTCCCCTGGCCACCAGTGAGACCCTGCACGAGAACCTTGGTATCGGCATTGACGAAGATGGCCATGTCAGTTGCTCCCGTTTGCGAGGGCTGTGTTGGCCAGGGCTACGGCAGCGCGGGCCGCATCGAGCATCGTGGGTTCGGACCTGAGCTTCGATTCGGGGATGCCGGCGTTCTTCAAGATCTCGCGGCCTTCTTCGGCGTTGGTGCCGTCGAGGCGGATGACGATCGGCGCGCGCAGATCGACACGACCGAGCGCTTCGACGATTCCTTTCGCGACTTCCTCGCCGCGAGTGATTCCGCCGAAGATGTTGATGAAGATGCTCTTCACCTTCTGATCGAAGTTGATCACCTCGAGCGCTGCAGCCATCACGTCGGCGTTTGCGCCTCCACCGATGTCGAGGAAGTTGGCGGCTGTGCCACCAACCTGGTTGACGACGTCGAGCGTGCTCATTGCAAGACCCGCTCCGTTGGCGATGATGCCGACAGTGCCGTCGAGCCCGATGTACTGCAGGTCGTGCTCGCGCGCCATCTGCTCGCGTTCATCGAGCTCTTCGGTGGCCCGGTACTCGTCCCATTCGGGATGGCGGAAGGCTGCGTTGTTGTCGAGGCTGACCTTGGCGTCGAGCGCGTGCACGCCTCCATCGGGCCGCAGGATCAGCGGGTTGATCTCGGCAAGATCGCAGTCGCCCTCGGTGAAGCAGCGGTACAGCTTCACCAGGATGTCGGCCGCACCGTCGATCGCATCCGGATTGAGTTTCGCATCGACACACGCTTGTCGCGCCTCGGCCGGCGCGAGACCGTCGACCGGATTGATGTGCCGCATGACGATGGCGTCGGGGTTCGACACCGCCAAATTCTCGATTTCGACGCCACCTTCCGACGACAGCATCAGCAAATGCTTCTTGGCGCCGCGGTCGAGGGTGAACGATGCGTAGTACTCCTCGGCGATGTCGCTCGCTCGCTCGACCCACACGCGCTTCACGACATGACCCTTGATGTCCATGCCCAAGATGTTGGATGCATGCACCCGGGCCTCTTTTGCGTCGTTGGCCAACTTGATGCCGCCTGCCTTCCCGCGACCGCCGACCTGCACCTGTGCCTTGATCACGACCGGATACCCGGCCGCATCGGCTTGAACGACCGCCTCGTCGACCGTCGTGGCCACACCACCGGGCGAAACCGGGATGTCGTAGCGGGCGAAGTACTGCTTGCCCTGATATTCGAACAGGTCCACCTAGGTCTCCTTGCTGTCCAACGACGCTTCCAACCAGGCACTGATGCCCTTCAACGAACTGCCAGGCCCGAAGATCTCGG
>JBDTWJ010000116.1:0-12111 GCA_040006755.1 Ilumatobacteraceae bacterium
TTCGCCACGAATGCTCCTCGAACGGTGAGTTTGTTCACCACCCGGTAACCCGGGCGGCAATTTCCTCACGATACCCACGAGGTCAAGCACCTCACACCCCGTCCTGTCAAATCATGGATCATCGAGGATTCTGATACAGACGCACCGTGTATCGTTCGCGGGCATGGCCCCGGACGCCGAGCCGGCAGGTGTCGAACTGACCGAAGCACGGGTCGAGCTCGCCATCGTCACGATGCGGTTCGCCGCCGCCGACGCCGCCTCACTGCTCGCGGTGCTGTCGAAGTACGTCGTCCTGACTCGGATGCAACCGGGCTGCCGCAACATCGACCTGTGTGCCTCGGTGACCCAGCCCGGCCGCTATCTCGTCATCCACAAATGGGGTTCGGTGGCTGCCCAACGGGCACACTTCGACAGCGACGTGATGGTGGAAATGGCCACGTCATGCAATGGATTGCTGTCGGCACCACCCGATATCGACCTGTGGGACGGTGCCAGCGCTCACGATCTCATCTAACCCGAAAACTCCGTGCAGGATGAGGTTCGGAACAGCCGCAGCGGCTGTAACGTTCGACTCAGTTCACCGTTCGCCCAAGGAGGCGTCCATGTCAAACCCAATGCTCAACGAGTCCACCTGGAACAAGGCAGCGCGATCTCCGGGCTGGGGAGCTCCCGACCCGACGACCCGCGCCACGCCGATCACCGACGGTCCGGTCAGCGCTTGGAACTCGCAGGTGATGACCGTTGGTGGAACGATCAGCGCGACCGGCGTCTTGATGGTCGTGTTGCTCGCTGCTGCAGTCGTCGGCTGGCAGACGGGTCCCGACAACCAAGGCGAGGTTCGTGGCTTCCCTGCGCTGGCGTTGGTCGGCATCCTGGTCGGCTTCGCCTGCGTCATAGCCATCTACTTCCGGCCGATGTGGGCCAAGTTCCTAGGCCCGATCTATGCCGTCGGAGAAGGCTTCTTCCTCGGTGTGATCTCCAAGGCGTACGAGAGTTATCAGCACGGCATCGTCGTGCAGGCGGTCGGTGCGACCCTTGCCGTCTTCGCCGTCATGCTTTTTCTCTATCGCACCCGAATCATCAAAGTCACCGAGCGGTTCCGCACGATCGTCATCGCGGCGACCATGGGTCTGATGCTCTTCTACATGGTGTCGTTCGTCATCCGGCTGATCGCCGGCCCCGGCGCCGTCAGCTTCCTGCAGTCGGCCAGCGGTCTCGGCATCGCGTTCAGCGTGTTCGCTGCCGGCTTGGCCGCCATGAACCTGGCGCTCGACTTCGACTTCATCGAGCGCGGTTCCAAGCAAGGCCTGCCGAAGGGCATGGAGTGGTTCGCAGCGGTTGCCTTGATCGTCACCCTTGTGTGGCTGTACCTCGAGCTGCTTCGCCTGCTGAGCAAGCTGCAACGCCGCTAGCGCGGGGTCGATCCCAGCGTTCGCAAGAACCCCAGCAACGCGTCGTTGAACGCCGCTGGGGCTTCTTGCTGCGTCCAATGGCCGACGCCGTCCAGGATGGTGGACCCACGGAAGTTCGGCAGCACGTTCTTCATCCGTTCGACGCCGGACGGGTCCATGACGTTGACGACATCGTCGGTCCCGCCGATGAAGTAGACGGGCATCGTCAGTCGCTCGGGCTCGAGGTCTTTGACGATCTCGAAGTTGGCATCGAGGTTTCGGTAGTAGCTGATCGGTCCGAAGAAGCCGCTGTGCGCGAGCTCGTCGGCGTAGGTCTGCAGGTCGCCTTCTGTCAGCCACGGACCTTCCGGACCCTTGAACGGGCGCGGCGGGGCGTCGCTCAGCATCGTCAGGAACCCGGTGCCGTCCATCGGCGGCATCTCGGCGGATGCATCCCGTGCGGCGAAGCGAGTGCCGCTGGCGCTCCACATCACCTTCGCCAGCGAGTGGTAGGGGTCGGCGTCGAGTTCGCCTTCGGCGACGCCTGGCTGCTGGAAATAGAGCATGTAGAAGAAGCGATCTCCATACAGAGCCTTCATCAGCTGTGTCGGCCGCGCGGGCCATTGCACGAACGGGACGCTGACGCCGACCACTGCGCGAACTCGTTCGGGGTGCAGGCGGGCCAGATCCCACACGATCAGAGCACCCCAGTCGTGGCCGACAAAAACTGCGTCGCGCTTGCCGAAGTGGTCGAGGAGCGCCAGCAGGTCGTCGGTGAGGTTGACGATGCCATACGCGTCGATCTCGGTCGGCGCCGATGAATGGCCGTACCCCCGCTGGTCGGGGGCGATCACGTGGAAGCCCGCCTCGGCGAGCGGCGCCATCTGGTGTCGCCACGAGTGGGCGAGTTCGGGGAAACCGTGGGACAGCACGACGGTCGGGTTGGCAGGGTCTCCGGCCTGGTGCACCCGCAGCATCACCCCGTTGACGTCGATGTCGTTGACAGTCGGCTCGGTCATGTTGCGATCGCCTCGAGTTCTCCCCAGGTCAGTCCGTCATTCGACCACAGCCGATCGAAGGCCTCGTCGGCCGTGTCACTGAAGCCATGTCTGTTGCGGAAGTTGTAGCGCCAGCGCTGCTGATTGACCGGGATGCCGAGCCGCTCGAGCCGGCCGACGCTGTACGTCTCCCACGCGGCGACTTGGGCCAGGGTCAGCTCGTCGTCGGGAGGAGCCTCGCCGAATCCACCACTGAGCCGGTCCTTCACCCGCAGGAGCACGCGACCGAGGGAAGTCGCGGTGGCGACCTCACTCTGCTGGCGCGGTCGTTTGGTGTCCTCGAACGCCCCACTCTCGACGCGTATTGCGATCGTGTCGCCGATCTCGACTCGTGTGCGCGTCAGCGGCGTGGTCTCGTCGACCTCGATGCTCACGGTGCGATCAGCGAGGCCCAGCGATGCGAGCAGCTCCTCGGCGACGCGCTGGATCAGCGCCGGATCGTACGCAACGAACTTGAACTCCTGTGGGGTGACCGTCACGCTCATGCCGGATGTCTCATGCAGGTGCGTTGGCCTTGGCTACGAACGCTTTGCGTTCGTCGAGGGCGGCAAGGCTGACCTCGGCGATCTCCTCGACCTCGTTGTCGGTGAACCCGGCGAGCTCGCGGAAGCGTCTGGCGAGACCGATGGGCGACTCAGCGCTGTCACTGCGGGTGCCTCCGTAGCTGAACAACTTGTCGACGACGCTCTGAAACTCGAGCGCCTGCTTCCGTCGCTCGGGATCGTTCTCGGTGACCTTGCGAAGCCAGTCGCTGCCCATCTTCACGTGGGTCACTTCGTCGGCGAGCATCCAGTCTTCGCAGAACTCGAGGTATGGGTCGCCGGCGAGATCGCCGAACTCCTTCATCGTGGTGAACACGTCGATGGCGAGTCCTTCGAGGGCTCGGTTGACGCCGGCCAGTCGCAACACGGGATCGGTGCTGCATGCCGCCTCGAACAGCATCGTGTTCTCGGCGAACTGACCGATCTCGGTTCCCATCCAGTCGCTCAACTTCACGCTGATCTCGACGTGACGAGCTTCGTCCCACGCTTGACGCGCCATGTCCATCTTGAGCGCGAACGGCACGGTGTCGGTCGCAGCCTGGTCACCACCGGTTGTGCCGGTGTCGAAGTCGTGGCACGTGCGACCGGCCCCCTCCAGCGCCTGGATCTCGCCGACGAAGATGCCGTGCATCAGGGCTCTCGCGGCATCGGTTGCGTCGCGGCGCGACGGCGTGAGGCGATTGCTGTTGCGCGCTTGCTGACCGGTATCGACGACCGTTCGCGGATCGCCCATTCGCTCGCGGTTGCTGATCGTGTGGAACCGCTCGTCGCGGGCCAACTCCTCGACCGGGAAGAACTGTCTCATGCCGGGCTACCGATCGACCCGGGCCCGGCGATACCACCGGCCTCGAGCATCAACTTCTGAAGGCGGGACTGGTGCGCGGCTGCGCGGTCGATCTCATCCGGTGTCTCGATGAGGGATTGAAGCATCATCTCCCCGTCGCGCCAGTCGTCGAACTCGTCTTGGAGGACGAAGTTGATCGAGCGGATCGTCGGCGCATCCGTGATCTGGCTGGTGTTGTTGCGGTGGTACGTGTATACCGCGATGAAGTGAGGGATGAAGACGCGGTAGACGCCGGTCAGCTTTTCGATCGTCATGTCGGGCGCCTCTGGTTCCGTCATGGCCTCGACGAAGCGAACCATCGCGTCGTTGGCGGGCTGCGTGAGCCGATCAGGATTCATCTCGCGGAGCTCTGGCAGACGCTTGTGCCACAGCTCCGCGTGCCATGCGTGCTTGTAGCAGTGCGTGCCGAGGCGCATCTTGACGTCGAGTTCTGGCACGGTGGCGACCCAGCCGCCGAGTGCCTCGAACAGCTTCATCTCAGCCCACTTGTAGTTGCCGACGCGACGTGCCGACTCCTCGACATCGAATGACCCAGGGAGCTCGCGGCGATCCCATGGAGCGAACGGTGCCCTCGGCTTGTGCGGGTCGGCCACGTTGCCCCCTCAGGCGCTCTGCGAATAGGTCGCCGCCGATGTTGATGGCGGACTCCTGCCGGACAGTAGTTGCCAGCATTCCTGTCGGGTCAACGCGGACGGCCGTCAGCGGTGACGTGCCGACATCCGCCATGCACGCTCGGCCTCGCCGAGCGGCGTAGAGGGCGGTCCGGCGTCGCGATACTCCAACAGCATCGATCGCCACGGTGCCGTTACCTCGAGTTTGCCGAGGATCGCGCTGACGCCCCACACGACGCGGTCGAGGATCACGAAACTCGGTGGCATGTTGAGGTTTTCGATGACCTTGGCATGAGGTCCCTTGACGTCGATGATCGTCGCCATCGCGTCACGAACGAAGTCACGCGTGAAGGTGAACGTGTCGCTGAGGTATGGCGCGTAGGGGGTGCTGACATAGTCGTAGACGTCCTGCGCTTCCAGGCCGTGTCCGTAACGGAGGAAGCCGATGTCTTCCATCACTGCTACCAACATCTCGGGATCGCGGTGGACGACGATTGCGTCGAGACTGGGAACGAGTTGCTGCCATTCTCCAGGTGTCCATCGCTTGACCAAGCCGAAGTCGAGGAACGTGACATCGCCATCGATGGTGAACCTGTAGTTGCCGGGATGGGGATCACCGTTGAACGCGCCGATGCGGTACACGGCGTGTTGGGCGAAGCGCCAGATGGATTCACCGGCCCGTTGGCGCGCCGGTGAGTCTGCCTTCGCGAGGAATTCGGCCCACGACAACCCGTCGACCCACTCACTGGTCAGCACACGCTTGGTGCTGGTCGCTGGGTCGACGGCAGGAATGGATACGAACGGGTGACCGGCGAAGCAGTCGGCGAACTCCGTCTGGCTGGCTGCCTCGAGCTCGTAGTCGAGTTCGTCGCGCATGCGGGTGCGGAGCTCATCGACCAAAGCCTTGGCATCGAGCCCCTTGAGGACGAACGCCGTGCCGAGACGATAGAAGGCCTCGGCGTTGTCGAGGTCGGTGTCGATGGCCGCGGCGACCCCTGGGTACTGAACCTTGACGGCGACCTGACGACCGTCACGTGTGACGGCACGATGCACCTGACCCACACTGGCCGCAGCGATCGGTATCGCCTGCCAGTCGAGAAAGATCCGCTCCGGCGGTTGGCCGAGCTCATCGGTGATCATCTCGTATGCAAGGGCCGGGGACATCGGCGTTGCGTCGGATTGCAAGGTGGCAAGCGCCTTCTGTGCGTCGTCGGGGAGTGCCTCCATGATGAAGCTCAGCAGCTGGCCGAACTTCATCAGCGCCCCCTTCATGTTCCCCAATTCGCGGGCGACGTCCTCTGCGGTTCGAATCGCGAACTGCTGGTCGAGTTCTTCGCGTCGCGCGCCCCGGTTGGCGAGCCGACGCACACGGTGTACGACGAAGCGGCCGCCGTTGCGCGCCGTCAGTCGCCACACGCGTGCCGTGCGGCGCCAGTGAACCAGACGGCTCACGCCAGCCGGATCACGCCTGCCGACGCACCGTCGGGTCGGCGGCGAGCAGCTCGTGCGGCAACTCGACACCGGTGACCTCGTCCGTCCAGTAGGTGCCCGCATCGAGACGAGCCAGCGCCACCTCGACGTTAGCGAGGTCGCGCTCGATCGCGTCGAGATCGAGAGGCGTGTCGGCGGCGTCGCTCATCGACCTGATGGTAACCCGCCCACGCCGCGCCTCACCTCTCACATCGGAACTGCTCACATGACCTACTGTGCGACCGTGGCCCAGGTACGACTCGAGCACGTCACCAAATCCTTCGGCGAGGGTACTGATGCGGTGAAGGCGGTCGACGACGTATCGATCGACGTCGAAGACCACGACTTCATGATCCTGCTCGGGCCTTCGGGCTGCGGCAAGAGCACGATGCTGCGCATGGTGGCAGGGCTGGAGACGCCGACCAGCGGCGACATCTTCATCGGCAACACCAAGGTCAACGACGTCGCGCCGAAGATGCGCGACGTGGCGATGGTGTTCCAGAGCTACGCGCTCTATCCGCACAAGACCGCCCAGGCCAACATCGAGTTCCCGTTGAAGGTGCGCGGCGAGTCGAAGATCGATCGCGCGGCAAAGGCGAAGTCGGCAGCGGAGGCATTGGGCCTCAGCGCGTACCTCGATCGAAAGCCCGGTCAGCTCAGCGGCGGTCAACGTCAGCGTGTCGCGCTTGCACGCGCCATCGTGCGCCAACCGGCGGTGTTCTGCATGGACGAGCCGCTGTCGAACCTCGATGCGAAGTTGCGCGGCGAGACCAGGGCAGAGCTCGTCGATCTGCATCGCCGACTCGACGCGACCATCATCTATGTCACCCACGATCAGGTCGAGGCGATGACGATGGGCACGAGGGTTGCGGTGATGAATCATGGTCAGCTACAACAGATCGGAACGCCACAGGAGGTCTACGCCAGGCCGGAGACGGTGTTCGTCGCGACATTCATCGGTACGCCTCCAATGAACGTGATGCCCGCAGGTTTGTTCGAGCGCAGCGAAGCCCTGGTCGGTGTGCGGCCCGAACACCTCCGGGTGACCACGAATGGCGGCGGCCTGCGAGTCTCCATCCGAATGGTCGAACAGCTGGGCCACGAGACACTGCTGGTCTGTGACGCATCGGGCACCCGCATCGTCGTTCGCCAGGGCGCCGACGTCGCTGCGCCGCCGATTGGCGCCGAGATCGGGCTCGACGCGGCCGAGGCTCATCGCCATCGCTTCGACCCGGTCACGCAGCACAGAATCGACAACGTCGGAGTTGGTGCATGAGAAGGAAGTGGCGCGACTTGCCGATCGCGATCGGAATGTTGCTGCCCTCGGCAGCGATCCTCGGGGTCTTCGTGGTGTACCCACTCATTCGCGCGATCCAGCTCGGCCATCTGCGCTGCGACGCCACCGGCCGGCGGTGCCGAGAGGGCGGCTGGGGCCAGTACATCGATGTCCTCCGCAGCAACGAGTTCCAGCACGCACTGGCCAACACGACGCGGCTGGCGCTGATGACCGTGCCGGCCGGGCTGGCGCTGGGCATCGGCCTTGCAGTGCTCGCCGACAAGCAGATTCGAGGTGTCGGGTTCTTCCGCACCGTGTTCTCGTCGACAGTTGCCACCAGCGTTGCGGTCGCAAGCCTGGTCTGGTTCGTGCTGTTGCAGCCCGAGGTCGGTGTGCTGCCCGATCTGTTCCATGGGATCATCCCGTCGCTGAAGCAGCCCGGCCTGTTGCGTGACCCGGGAACCGCGCTGCCGGCCGTAGCGCTCAGCAGCATCTGGGCGAGCCTCGGTTTCACGTTCATCGTCATCACGGCTGCGCTGCAGAGCATCCCGCGCGAGTTGTACGAGAGCGCCCTTGTCGACGGCGCCGGCGGATGGATGCGCTTCACCAACGTCACCGTCCCGATGCTCGGTCCGACGATCCTCTTCACTTCGGTGGTGCTCACGACGCGCGCATTTCAGGCATACGGCGAGGTTGCCCTGTTGACTGGCGGCGGTCCCGACCCGCAACGGCCGACGCAGACGGTGCCGTACCTGATCTACGGACAGAACTCGTTGGTGAAGAACGACATCGGCTTGAAGTCGACCGCCGCGGTGCTGTTGTTCGTGGTGTTGCTCATTCTCGCGTTCGTGCAGTTCCGTGGGCTCGACAAACGGGTGCACTATGCCAGCTGACACCGGCGCGACCGAGACACTGCACGGAGCGCGGAAGGTCGGGCGCTACGCGTTGCTGATCGTCCTGGCATTTCTGGTCCTGTTCCCGATCTACGCAACATTGATGCAAGCGCTGAAGAGCGGTCCCGACGCGATCAACCATCCGCGGTCGTTGCTGCCGATCGACTTCACTTTCGATACGTTGCGCGCCGCGTGGCGAATCGGCGATCTGGGGCGTCTGTTGATCAACAGCTTGATCGTCGCCGTCGTGGTCACGTTCGGAGTGATCATCACCAGCTTGTTGGCCGCGTATGCGTTCGCCTTTCTGACCTTTCCGGGCAAGGGACCCATCTTCATCTTCTTCCTGGCGACATTGCTGGTGCCGGCTGAGCTGACCATCGTCGTCAACCAACGCACGATCGACTCGCTCGGGTGGATCAACAGCTATCAGGGTTTGATCGTGCCATTGCTCGCCACGACCTTCGGCACGTTTCTGGTTCGGCAGGTCTTTCTCACTGTGCCGAAGGAACTGCGTGAGGCCGCAGCCCTGGACGGTGTCGGCCATTTCCGATTCCTCTGGGAAGTGGCGATGCCGCTGTGCCGGCCGACTCTCGGTGCACTCGCGCTGTTTACGTTCCTCGGCACCTGGAACCAGTACCTGTGGCCATCGACGATCATCACCGACGATGCCCACCGCACCATACAGATCGGGCTGGAGCGACTGAAGACCGGTGATATCGACAAGCTCAACTTGGTCACCGCCGGCACTGTCATCGCCGCGCTGCCCATCTTCGCCGTGCTGATCGTATTCCAGCGTCAACTGGTCCGCGGTCTGACCGCGGGGGCAGTGAAGGGATGAGGCGCCTCGCGTTGTTGTCGGCGGCGGCGTTGGTGGCCGCCTCGTGTGGGTCGGGCGAGTCGATCATCACCGCGGGTCGCGAGCCGACCCTCGTGACCCAGCGCCCGCCGGTCACGCTGGCACCTGGCTTGACGCTGCCGGTCGGCGAGACGCTGCCACCGATCGACACGACCATCGCTCCCACGACAACAGCGTCGCAGCTCGACACGCTCCCCGATTGCCCGACCGATGCGCTGGCGAGTGCCACTGGCACGATCGAATTGACCTTCTGGCACGGCATGAACGGCCCATTGGCAGACGAGTTGGGCAAGCTGGCCGATGCCTACAACGCCAGCCAATCGAAGGTGCGCGTCACCCTGATCGAGGGGAGCTACGAGCAGACCATCGATAAGTACCTCCAAGCCGGGCACGACAGCCGCCCGGATCTCGTTCAGATGCCCGAGTACATGGTGCAGACGATGGTCGACAGCCAGTCGGCCGTGCCGGTCGAGGCGTGCATCAAGTCGAGCGGTTACGACTCCAGTGCGTTCTTGCCGACCGGTCTCGGTGCGTACGCCACTCAGGGAGTGCAATGGTCGATCCCGTTCAACATCTCCAACCCCGTGTTGTTCTACAACAAGAAGATGTTCGTCGCCGCCGGCCTCGACCCCGACAAGCCACCGGTGTCGCTCGAGGAGATGCGCGCCGACAGTGAGGCAATCGTCACCTCCGGCGCAGCGAAGTATGGGCTGGCACTCGATTCCGGATTCGACTCAGGCGGTGGTTGGTACATCGAGCAGTGGTTCGCCAAGGCAGGCGAGTTCTACGCCGACAACCAGAATGGCCGTGCCGCGAGGGCGACGAAGGTGCTGTACAACAACGCGACGGGTCAATCGTTGCTGGGCTTGATGCAGTCCATGATCAACGACGGTCTTGCGGTCAACGTCGGCGACAACTCCACCAGCGGTTTCGACAACCTGTTGAAGCTTGCTGACAATGCCGAGCCGGCTGCGATGACCATCGCCACGTCTGCGTCGATCGGTCCGGTGATTGCTGTGTTGGGAAGTGGTCAGTTCCCACAGATCACCAACGAAGACGTCGGTGTGGCCGCAATGCCAGGCCCCGATGGAAAGCCCGGCGCGCTTGTCGGTGGCGCATCGTTGTGGGTGGTCGATTCCGGCGATGACGTTCGCACCGCGGCGTCGTGGGACTTCATCACGTACCTCACCGCGGCGCAGCAGCAGAGCGAGTGGTCGTCGGCAACCGGCTACATCCCGGTACGCACTGACGCGTTGACGCTCGACCCGTTGCGGAGCACGCTGGCCACCGACCCGCGCTTCAAGGTTCCCTACGACCAATTGCTGTCTTCGCCCGACGCGCCCACGTCGGTAGGACCCATTGTCGGCCCGCTGCGCGAGGTACGCACGGTGACCGCCCAGGGTGTTGCCGCAATCTTCGCCGGTGCCGATGTGGCCAGCACGCTCGACAGTGCCGCCCGACAAGCCGACGCCCTGATCGCCGACTACAACTCCCGCAACGGCTAACCCCGTGCGATGAGCGATGAGCCGCCGGGCGCCGCACATCTCTCATCGCGCTGATGCTCTCAGCCGTGCGATGAGTGATGAGCCGCCGGGCGCCGCACATCTCTCATCGCGCTGGGGGCGGGCCCGGGTAGCGTGTCGATCCATGGCTACCCCCTTTCCCGCAATCGACGGCACCGCGCCGCGCAAGCAAGAGTTCGATTCAGCACCCGAGGTGGGCATCGACCCCAGCAAGCGTTACACCGCAACGATCGACACCAGCATGGGAACGCTGGTCGTCGCTCTTGACGCGATCAACGCTCCGCTCACCGTCAACAACTTCGTGTTCCTCGCGGCACAGCATTACTACGACGGCGTCGTGTTCCACCGCGTTATCAACGGCTTCATGTGTCAGGGCGGCGACCCCACGGGAACGGGTCGCGGCGGACCGGGGTACCGCTTCAACGACGAGCCCGTCAAGCAGCGGTACCAGATCGGCTCTGTGGCCATGGCCAACGCCGGGCCGAACACGAATGGCAGCCAGTTCTTCTTGATCAGCGGCCCCAGCGGCGTCAACCTTCCGCCGCAGTACAACCACTTCGGCCAGGTAGTCAAAGGCCTTGAAATCGTCGACGCGATGCAGAGGGTCGACACCGATCACAGCGACCGACCGCGCACTGAAGTAGTGATCAACTCGGTCGCCATCACCGTCGCCGACTGAAGTTGACGTCCGAGAAGATCTCGCTGGCGGCTGCGCGCCGCATCGCACTCGGCGCGCAGGGTTTCGCCGATGCACGCCCGAAGGGAAGGGTGGATCGTCGACACTTCCGCCGCGTGCTCGACCGGATGGGCCTGATTCAGATCGATTCGGTCAACGTCTTGGTTCGCAGCCAGGAATTGCCGTTGTTCGCCAGGCTGGGCCCACATCCGCGCAGCATGATTGCCGATGCCACCAAGGCCGGTGAGATCTTCGAGTACTGGGTGCACGAGGCGTCGCACGTCGACATGGCGCACTACCACCTGCACCGTTGGAGGATGACTCGCGAGCACAAGTGGGCGCGCTACTTCACGCTCGACGACCGGCGGCCCGGGTACATCGAGGAGGTGTACCGGAGGATCGAGAACGACGGCCCGGTCGCCTCGGGTGACCTGTCGGAGCGCGTCGGCAAGAAGGGCACGTGGTGGGATTGGGACGATGCGAAGGTGGCTCTCGAGCATCTGTTCTGGACCGGACGAGTCACAGTGCGGCGGCGCCCCGCCGACTTCGCGCGCATCTACGACCTCACCGAGCGCATGATCCCAGCCGACGTTCTTGGGCGCCCGACCATGCCCGAGAACGAGGCTCGCAAGCAACTGCTCGAACTCGCAGCCCGGCACCACGGCATCGGCACATTTGCGGACCTCATTGATTACCACCGGATGGAGCGGCAAGCTTGCAAGCCGTTGGTCGACGAGCTCGTTGAAGAAGGCACGCTCAGGGTTGTTCAGGTGGAGGACTGGACCAAGCCCGCGTATCTTCACAGGGACGCGCGCCTACCGCGGCGTATCAACGCGTGCACGTTGCTGAGTCCGTTCGACCCGGTCGTGTGGAATCGCGACAGAGCCCATCGATTGTTCGGATTTCATTACCGCATCGAGATTTACACGCCGCAGCCGAAGCGCATCCACGGCTACTACGTGCTGCCGATC
>JBDTWJ010000117.1:0-12050 GCA_040006755.1 Ilumatobacteraceae bacterium
CCGGCCGCCTCGAGCAGCGCGAGTACGAGACCAGCGCCGGCGAGAAGCGCAACGTCGTCGAGATCGTCGCCGACGAGCTCGGGCCGAGTCTGCGCTGGGCCCGTGCCGAGGTCGAGCGCACCCAGCGCACCGGCCCCGATGGCACTCCTGCAGCCGGTAATCGCCCGCCTGCATCGGCTCCAGCGGGGGGCGGCCGCCCCAGCGATCCTGTGTACGGCGACGAAGAGCCGTTCTGACCCCGTGACGATCGATCCCAGAAAGACCCCACGATGACAAGCAAGAAGAATCGCGCGAGAGCGCCAAAGGAAGTCAACAAGAAGTTCAAGAAGAAGACGAGCGTGCTCGTCACCGACAAGGTCGACTTCGTCGACTACAAAGACGTCAACCTGCTCAACCGCTTCGTGAGCGATCGCTCGAAGATTCGCAACCGGCGGGTCACCGGTAACACGGTTCAGCAACAGCGCGACATCGCCAATGCAGTCAAGAACGCGCGAGAGATGGCCCTGCTGCCTTACACAAAGCGCGTGTCGCAGACCCGCGCCGGTCGTCCGCCGCGTGATCGTGACGAAGACGGTGGTGGCGGCCGCGGTGGTCGCGAAGATGGTGGCGGTCGTCGCGATTCGTTCAAGGCCGACACCGCTGTTGCAGTAACTCCTCCGGTCGACGAAGCCGTCGTTGCGCACATCGACGATGAGACGGTCGAGGAGGCCTGAGACATGAGGATCATTCTCCGCTCCGATCGCAGAGGTCTCGGCAAGCGCGGCGACATCGTCGAAGTGTCCGACGGCCATGCTCGTAACTTTCTGCTTCCGAAGGGCCACGCGCTGAAGGCATCCGACGGCGCGGTCGCACAGGCGGCATCGATGCGCCGCTCGCGCGACCTACGCGATGCGCAAGACCGCGAAGGTGCTCAGACGATCGCTTCAGCGCTCGTTCCCAAGGTCATCACCATCACTGCTAAGTCGGGCCCCGAGGGCAAGCTCTACGGCTCGGTCACCCTGGCCGATGTAGCGCACGCAGTCGAAGAGCAGACCAGAGTTGTCATCGATCGTAAGAACCTGCACATGGAACCGATCAAGTCGCTCGGCACCCACACGGTGACCGCCAAGCTTCACAACGATGTCGAGTTCCCCATCACCGTCGAGGTCGTCAGCAAGTAGGTCCTCGATTTCCCGAGGTCAACACGACTCGAATCTCTCCACAGGGTTGTCCACAGGCCCTGACGGCTTCGCGCGGGCGGTGCCCGGGCGGTGCTTTTCGCGTTCGGGTTGGTTGTCCACATCCGCGCACAGCTACCTCACAGGTTGTTGCGCTCCCAACTCACAGGTTGTTGCCCTTACGCCCCACAGGCTTGATCAGGCAAGGTAGATGACTCATGACAGATTTCTCCCGCGACTCGGGTCGCGATCGGAATGCGCGCCGATCCGATAGCCGTGTCCCTCCGCACAACCTGAATGCCGAAGAAAGTCTGTTGGGTGCGCTGCTGCTGTCGCGGGATGTGGTCGACCAGATCGGCGAACTCGGCGTGGTCGTCGATCACTTCTACAAACCCAGTCATCAACACATCTACGCTGCCATCCGGGGGTTGATGACCAACGGGCAACCGGTCGACGCCGTCACGGTCGCCGATGAACTTCGACGCAACGGACTGCTCGATGAAGTCGGCGGCCCGCAGACACTGCTCGAACTGCAGAACGCCACGCCGGCCATCTCCAACGCTTCGCGTTACGCCAAGATCGTGCAAGACACGGCGATGCTTCGCAAGCTCATCGGTGTTGCCAGCGAGATTGCAGAGATCGCGTTCCTCGAGCCGGACGATGTCACCAAGGCGCTCGACGAAGCGGAGACAAAGGTGTTCGAGATCGCCGAAGATCGCATCACCGATACGACGCGCTCGCTCAGCGATTTGCTTCCGCTCGCGATGGACAAGCTGCAAGAGACGTTCGAGCGCGGCGACATCATCACCGGCACTGCGACCGGGTTCCATGATCTCGACGAGATTCTGTCGGGCCTGCAACCGTCGACCCTCAACATCATCGGTGCCAGACCGGCGATGGGTAAGACCAGTCTCGGGTTGGGTATCGCCGCATACGTTGCTCAGACGTCGCGCCGTCCGGTGCTGATCTTCTCGCTCGAGATGGGGCACACCGAACTGACTCAGCGCATCCTGTCGAGCGAGGCCGAGGTGGACTCGCAGAAGCTGCGCACCGGTCGTCTGGTCGAGGCCGATTGGACGAAGATCGGCAAGGCCATCAACCGGCTCGATGTGCCGCTG
The DNA here is from genome assembly GCA_040006755.1 of Ilumatobacteraceae bacterium. Classification (GTDB taxonomy): domain Bacteria; phylum Actinomycetota; class Acidimicrobiia; order Acidimicrobiales; family Ilumatobacteraceae; genus JAENVT01. The sequence continues at coordinate 2,276 of JBDTWJ010000117.1, forward strand.
TACCTCGACGACAACCCGCGGGTCACGGTGATGGAGATCCGCGCTAAGGCTCGTCGCATGAAAGCCCGCCAGGGTGGATTGGCGCTGATCGTCATCGACTACCTGCAACTGATGAGCGGCGGCAGTTCGGCCGAGAACCGTCAGCTGGAAGTCAGCGAGATCAGCCGAGGTTTGAAGATCCTTGCCCGCGAGCTCGAGGTGCCGATCATCGCGTTGAGCCAGCTCAGCCGTAACCTCGAGACGCGCGGCGACAAGCGGCCGATGCTCTCCGACCTACGGGAGTCCGGTTCGCTCGAACAAGACGCCGACGTCGTGATGTTCTTGTACCGCGACGAGGTGTACAACAAGGAGTCAGTCGACAAAGCGATGGCCGAGGTGATCATCGCCAAGCACCGCTCAGGCCCGACCGGCACCGTGCGGCTGGTGTTCCGCGGGCAGTTCACCAAGTTCGGCAATGCTGCCCGAGGCGTCTGAGCATTCGTCGACTTCGGGTGGGAGACCGCTCACGGAGTGCCTGCCGCTCACCCGGGTGTCTGGAAACACTCCGAAGCCAATGACCTCGGTGTAGACGTGCTGGGTCGCAGCACTATCACGAGTCTCAAATGCAACGTGATGAATTGCCGCGGCGGAATTGTCGCGGTACCGGGTAGGACTGTCATCACTCGGCCGCCAGACTTGCCGTGTGTTCCTCGGTGACGACCTCCTTGCCTGGCTGGTGCTCGCCCTCGGTGGGGCGCTGTTCGCCGGCAACACGATGGCGCTGGTGAAGCCGCCGCCGCCGAAAGAGGGTGACCTCGAGAAGGCACCGGTCGGTCGCAGCGTCTTGATGGGCCTGATCGGCCTAGTGGCTGCTGTGTGGGCTCTGGCGTCGCTGCTCAGCTAGCACGGTCAGCCCGCGCATCAATTCGATGCCATGACCTCGGCAAGGGTGTCGAGGAACCGGTCGTTCTCCTCCGGTGTCGAGATCGTCACTCGGATCCCCTCGTTGGGGAACGGTCTGGTGACGACACCACGTCGTTCGAGCCCGAGATAGATGTCGTCGGTTCGCTCGCCGATTGGTAGGTAGACGAAGTTGGCCTGCGCATCGGGAAGTTTCCAGCCGGCTTTGCCGAGCTCGGTGATGACCCTCGCCCGCTCACTGAGGATGTTGGCAACACGTTCGCCGATCTCCGCCTCGGCATCGATTGCCGCGAGGGCCGCGGCCTGGGCGAGCGCACTGACGGCAAACGGGAACTGGGTCTTGTCGATCGAGGCGATGACTTCGGGATCGGCGATTGCGTAACCGGCGCGAATGCCCGCCATGCCCTGCGCCTTCGAGAAGGTGCGGGTCACGACGACGTTGCGGTAGCGGGGGACGAGGTCGCGTACCGGGTCACCGAGCGATGGATCTAGGAACTCGCGGTATGCCTCGTCGATCACCACGATGGTGGCCGGCGAGATTCCATCCAGCAGGCTTGCCATGTCTGCGGTCGACAGCGCGGTGCCGGTGGGATTGTTCGGTGTCGCCAGCAGCACCAGCTTGGTTCTGTCGGTCACCGCCGCTGCGACGGATTGCAGGTCGAAAGCGTGATCGGCGTTGAGCGGAGTGGTTTTCCCGACGCCGGCCATCAACTGGGTGTACACGGGGTAGACCTCGAACGAGCGCCACGGGTAGACAACCTCGTCGCCCGGGTCGACGTATGTCAGGAAGAGTTGCTGCAGCAGCCCGACCGAGCCGGCTCCAACCGTGACCTGGTCGACGCTGATGTCGAGCCAGCTCGACAGTCGTTCCCGGACTGCGGTCGCGCGGTGATCTGCGTAGCGATTTGCGCCAGTGGCTGCGGCAGACACAGCCGTGACGATCGATTCGATCGGCGGCAGCGGATTCTCGTTCGATGCCAGCTTGATGGCGTTGGTGATGCCGTGCTCGGCCTCAGCCTGCGCCGCTGCTTTGCCCGGTCGGTACGCGGGCATGTGTTCGACAGCAGGGCGCGGCCTGCCGACGGATTGCATTGCATTCATGGATCCTCCGGTCGGGCGAGTTGTCAGCCCAACGTAGCGCCGCGCACCGGATCCGACCGGAGCGAAACCGCCATCGGACCGAGCAACGGCTGAGCGGCGAGCGTGACTCGGTCGCGCCCACCGCCTTGTGACTTCGCCAACGCTTCGTCGGCGCGAAGCATCGTCAGCGCGACATGCTCGCCCTTGCCGAGAGCGACGCCGATCGACACCGTCAACGGCTCATCGACGGCCATCGTGGTGCGTGACACCGCGAATCGAATTCGTTCCGCAACCTGGCCGGCCTCGGTGGTGTTGGTCTTTGCCAGCAGAATGCAGAACTCTTGGCCCGCGTATCGGTAGACGACGTCTCCGGTCCTCACTTCGCGCCGCAACACATCGGCGATCTGACGGAGTACCTGATCGCTCGCATCGGAACCGTGATCGTCGTTGATCCGATCGAAGTGGTCGACGTCGACCTTGATCACTGCGACGGGAGTATCACCATTGCTCGCCTCGATCGCCAGGTCGCGGTCCAGACGCCGACGATTACCCACCCCGGTGACGTCGTCGCACATTTCCAGACGCTCGATGTTCCGGTTTCGGCGACTGCGGACCGCGGCAACGATCCCGACGATCACGCCGAGCGTCGCGAGCACACCCACCACCACCAGGGCGAACAGGATAGTACGATCCGATGTGCCAGCCGCGGCGATGGCGGTGTTATGGGTAGGGCCGAACTTCACAGTCTTGTATCGGCGGGACGTCGACCGAAGTTGAACGCTGATCGGGCCCGATCGGCGTGTGCAATGCTGCGCACATGGTCACAGGTATCGAGCGCTGGGGTTCTGGAGGTCCGTGGGAGTCCACAGTCGGCTACAGCAGGGTGGTGCGCAGCGGCGACTACGTGCACGTCGCCGGCACGACCGCCACCGTTGATGGCCAGGTCGTCGGTCAGGGCGACGCTGGCGAGCAGACACGGGTGATCCTGCGGATCATCGGGGAGGCGCTGGCGCGAGCGGGTGCCACGTTCGAGCAGGTCGTGCGGTCACGCATCTACGTGGTCGACATCGCCGACTGGCAAGTCGTCGGCGCAGCACACGGCGAGGTCTTCACCGACATTCGACCGGTGTCGGCGATGGTTCAGGTCGCCGCATTGATCGATCCAGCGCACCTGGTCGAGATCGAGGTCGACGCATACAGCCCTCCGGGTGGCTGATGCTGCGAGACTTTTGTCGTGACCGATCACAACGAGCAAGCGAGCGGGGAACCGGACGATCGCACCAGGGATCCGGCCATCGACGAGCGGGGCATGCGCGACGACCTCGAGCGCATGCTGGCATTCCCGGCCAGGCTGATTCCTACATCTGTCATCGTTCCGGCATGGCGAAAGCTGACTGACGGCGAGTCGACGGTGCCGGTTCTCATCGCGGTCGCGGTTGCGACTGGATTGCAGGTCGCGTTACCCAACCAATACGAGATGCCACCGACGTGGCTGCTGCCGACACTGGGCGCTCTGCTTGGGATCGGTTTTCTCATCGCCCATCCGCATCGGATCACCCGCCACTCGCCCCAACTTCGAATCGTCAGTATCTCGCTGATCGCGGTCATCACACTCGCCAACGCCGGATCGGCCGGCCGATTGATCAACGCATTGCTGCAGGGCAAGGCGCAGAACGTGTCCGCTACCAGCTTGCTCCTCACGGGTGGCGCGATCTGGATGACCAACGTCATTGTCTTCGGTATGTGGTACTGGAACCTCGACCGCGGTGGCCCGGCAGCGAGGGCCCAGGCGATGAAGCCGTTCCCCGACTTCCTCTTCCCGCAGATGACCGCTCCGGATCTGGCGCCGGCGGACTGGCAGCCGCAGTTCTTCGACTACCTCTACCTGTCCTTCACCAACGCTGCGGCATTCAGTCCGACCGACACACTCCCGTTGGTGCGTTGGGCGAAGATGGCGATGATGCTGCAGTCGGTCGTGTCCCTCGGCACTGTTGTGCTGGTGGTCGCTCGCGCTGTCAACATCTTGAAGTGATCATTCGGCGGCGATAGCGATTGGTATGACACCGACTGCGAGGAACAACAATGGTGTGCATTGGTGGTGCGGCGACATCGTGGGCTGATGTCGGCACGGTCGACGAGTCGATTTCCGCGATTGCGCGATGAAACCCGGCGTCGTGCTGCTCGCGACGATTGCCTGAGTCAGCTCAGTCGGCGTCGATCTCCACCGCTTCGGCGGGTTCGCCGACAGACTCTTCGGTCTCGCCTGACTCGTCTCCCTCTACCGAGGGATCTCCAGGTTTGGTGGCCCAGGCCGGACGCTTGCCGGTCTCGAGTTCGAGCAGTTCGGCCTTGGCTTCTCGCCACGCTACATCGGCCGCGGCTGCGCCTTTGCCAGAGCGTTTGGCTTCCTTCACGAGTTCGACAGCGCGCTGGTGCGCAGCCTGGGCGCGTAGCAGGCTGGCAGCTCGTTCGGCCGCTTCTACCTTCAGGCGCTCCTGCTCCGCGTTGAGATCGATGGCCGCCTGCCTTGCAAGACGATCGGCTTCTTCGGAATCTCGAAGGCTTTTGGCGAAGCGCTCGACATCGGTGAGCGGTCGTTGCGGTGGGGCCTTTGGACGTCGACGGCTTGGCATCGGCGCCATTGTGCACGGAGATCAGCGCGTTCTCACCATCGTGCTGGCCGTAAGAGGCCCTCCGCTAGCGCAGGATCAACACGATGATGACGATGAGAAGGACGAGGCCGATGAGGCCTCCGCTGATGAAGATTCCGGATGCGAGCAACATGCACACTCCGTTACCCAACTGGGTGACATCGCAAACCGCTAATCCCTCTCGCATTGCACGACGTCGCGTTTGAACGACGTTTGTCGCGGGTAATCCGTCAGCCCACAGTCAACGCTCCTTGGGCGATCAGCAAGGAGCGAAAGGCCGAACAGACCTCACAGGAAAGTAGGAATCCAAATGGACAAGGATCTCGATCAAGCCAAAGGCCGTATCAAGCAAGCCGCTGGCGATCTGACAGACAACGACGACCTCAAGAGCGAAGGCAAACTCGACGAGAAGGCTGGCAAGGTCAAGGAGTTCACGGAGAACGTCAAGGACAAGGCCGACGACCTCGTCGACAGCGCTCGGGACCGCTTCGACAAGGACTGACGTTCACGTCCAGAAATGATCTGCGGAGTCCCTTGCTCGGCGTGGCAAGGGGCTCCGCAAGTTTCTTGGCTCAGGCTGCCGCAAGCTGGGTCTCGATCTCGTCGGAGACACCAGGCGGGCTGCCGTTGTCGGAGGCCGCCCCTCGTTCTCGAGGGTCGCTCGTCAGCCAGACCAAGTCACGAACGGTTCTAGGTTTTGTCGAGCGTGCAATATCTCGGTCGTCGGGTGAGGCGGACCTGGTGCAAGTCTGTTGTAGTGGCGAAGTACGACCCCCTGTTCGAGCACCTGTGCAAGGCCGGCTCGGAAGCGATCACGATGACCTTCGACGAAATCGAGCGCCTGGTGGGCCCGCTACCGAACGCGGCGCTCGACCAGTCCGTCTGGTGGTCGAATGAAGCCAGCCGCGGGACCCACGTTCAGTCGAACGCCTGGTTGAACGCGGGCCGCGAGGTGGAGGCTGTCGATCGAAACCGCCGCCGGGTCCGTTTCAGTGCCCCCAGTTGGCGACGCGGAGCCTGACCATGAACACCATCAACCGGGATCGAACTCGTGGTGGCGACGATGACTTCGCGGACGTCGGTGAAGAGCCGACGATGGCCGCCCGCTACGCCGGCACATGTGCAACCTGCGGACAACGGTTCGCCGTCGGAGATCCGATCGCTTCTGTCAGGGTGAACAAGAAGACCACCTATCACCACGGCGCCTGCCGCTACCCGGCAACTGCGCTTCTGTCGTCGAAAGGTTCTGGGGCCGATCTCGAGGTTGTTCGAGGAGCATCGAAACCCGCCAAGTGCCGCGCCACGACCAACAAGGGCAGGCCGTGCGACAACGCCGCTCAGAAGGGCGAGCAGTTCTGCGGTCCGCATCTGTCTCAGCTCGTGGCGCGGAATGCTCAGGGCAACGTACCCGACGATGACCACGAACCGTTCTGAAGACGACGCGCCATCGCCGCCAACTTAGTGACGGACAGCCGAACCCCGTCGTGCTCGCCGAGGTCCTGCAACGCTCGAGTCGACGGAGGCCTACCACCGTTCCGGATCTGGGCGCCAATGTTGCCCTGAGGTCCCGGTAGTTCGTAGAACTGGGCGCCCAGATCATGAACATCACTTGGGCAATCGGCCGACTTCACCGATCTGGGTACCAGGCCTGCGCCCCAACCTCGAGCGATGTTGGACGTTGGCGCCCAGATCGTCTCAGCGACGCCGGGGACTGGTCGGTCTCGCGGAGAACTCGCTGCGGCGGCGCACGCGGAGCGGGACCGGACGTAGTCGTCCGATCCCGCTGATTCATTGAGCAATAACGTCACCAGAAGCGCCATCCGAAGCTGTCGACCACTTCGAAGATCAGTTTCGCCGCGGCACAGCATGCCAGCCGGGGCCGCAGGCCATCGATGTGGTTCACATCGCACTTGTAGTACATGTTGTCGCGGAACCTGATGTCGACGGTGTGACGGGTCAATTCTCGGTTGACTGAATGTCCGATCCGAGCGGCTGGATATTGAACATGAGGCCGGGCGAGGAACCCAATGCAGAGGTCCGCGTTCGTCGATGGTCACGCCGATGCCTTGCCGGGGATGCGGAGGGCACGGTGTCTCCTCGGCAGTGCGATCGGATACACCGAACTCCGCCGCCGCTGAAACCTCATCACACAAGTCGTGTTGGCGCATACGCTCTGGACTCCCCAACCTTGTTGACCGTGTGAGCCTCCACCGACTCGGGGTGATCCATCGCCGGAACGTCTCTCATCGACCGGGCTGGTCGCCGGCTCGCCTATGTTGAGTGGGTGCTGATCGTGCTGGAGTTCGACTGCGTGCTGCCAGCGTCGGTCCTGGTGTCGAAGCATCGTCACATGTGTTACGACGAGGTTCGAGAGCGGGGTTCGCATTGAGTGTGCTGTTGTGGTTGGTCCTGATCATTGTTGTTGTCGTCGTGATTTCGGTGGCGATCTACGTCGTGCGGAAGGTCTCGTCGAGCCGGTTTGGTGTTGGCAGCTCGTTTCTCGGCTCGGAGCAACCCGTGACCTTGGTTCCGGCGAGAGATGTGATAGGCACCGTCGGTTCCGTGAAGGGCCTTTCCCTCGACTCGGTCGGCCACAGGATCGAGGCGATCCACTTCGATCGATACGAGAAGCGAGCGATCGTGCTCGAGTGGTCCGCGGCGGCGTCCCTCGGCGTCGACGCGGTGATGGCGTCCTCGGGCGACGAGCAGGCGACCATCAATGATGCCCGGCGGAAGTCGGCCATCAACGGTGACGTGACGATGATCGGAACGCGACGGCTGACCATCGATGGCTTGAACATCGGAACGGTCGAGGATGTCGAATTCGAGACGGACTCCGGGATCGTGGTGCGAGTTGTCACCGACCAGGGTCTCCTCGAACCAGACCAGCTACGCGCCGCGGGTTCGTCTGCTCTTGTAGTGGACCCCTCCCCGGCGTCGATGGCAGGGTGAGCCGTCCACGTGCCGTATCTCGTGGTCGTCCGAACGGTGCTCTGCGCTCGACGTCCTGAATCAAGGATCTACTCTGATGGGCACCCTGTATGAAGTTGCGGCTCGATGCCTTGATCGAACGGCTCCGATCGAGCCTGTTCTTCGTGCCGATGCTGGCGGTCGTGGTCGCAGCAGGCCTCGGGTTCGCCAGCCTGGCTGTCGATCGACGACTGGATCCGGCAATGGTCGATCTGCCGATCGCCTTCACGTCGACGGTGGAGAGCGCCCGAACGCTCCTCGGTGTGATCGCGGGGGCGACGATCTCGTTCGCTGGCATCGCTTTCTCGGTTTCGCTGTTGATCATCCAGCTGGCGTCTAGTCAGTATTCGCCACGCGTGGTGCACACCTTGTTCCGCGATCCGTTCAACAAACGTGTGATGGCGCTCGTCGTCGGCACGTTCACCTACTGCGTGGTGGTGCTGCGCTCGGTTCGATCTGCGCTCGACCCTGACGGCGATCCGGTCATCCCGAATCTGTCTGTGGCGGTGGCCAGCATGCTGGGCATTGCAACGATCCTGGCGATCGTGGCCTTCATCAACCACAGCGCTCACTCGATGGACGTCAGCGAGATCCTCGAACGAATCCGTCGCGAGACCACCGAACAGATCCGCGCCGAATGGACACCCGCCGACCCGGAGCGGGTCCGCGCGGCGATCTCGGACGCAACCGCGACCGCGCAGTCGACCGTACTCCGAGTCGATCGCTCGGGGTGGGTGCAACAGATCGACACCAATGCGCTCCTCGGCTGTCTGCCCGAGGGCGTCACCCTCAGGGTCGAGACGTACGCCGGCCGGTATGCCGTCGAACGGACACGGTTCGGCACGCTGACGCCGGCCATCGCGGACGACGAACTTGGCGACATCGAGCAAGCAGTCCTCGCCGCCGTCTCGATTGGCGCGACACGAACCATGCAACAGGATGTGTCCTACGGATTGCGCCAACTCGTCGACGTCGGGGTGAAGGCCCTGTCGCCCGGGATCAACGACCCGACCACCGCACAGGACGCCATCTTCCACACTGCGGCAGTCCTGTCTGAACTTCTTCAGCACGACCCTCCGCCACCCGTGATCACCGTTGAGTCGCGCACGGTCGTGATGGCACAGCAACCGACCCATGACGAACTGATCGGGGTGGCCTTCGACGAGTTGCGACGAGCGGGCGCCGATCAACCCACGGTGTGCATCTACCTGCTCGGTGCGATCGAGTCCATCGTCGAATCACTCGAGGCCGCCTCGTTCGGCGCACGCACGGTCGAGCTACGCCGGCAGGCACGGCTCGTGTCGGATGGCTGCAACGGAACGGCGATGCTCGCTGCAGACGTCGACGCGGTGCGCCGCGCCTATGACGACAAGTTCGGCGTGTGAGTCCGCACGTGATCTCTGAATTGAACCGGTATTGCCCACCGAAGTCGCACACGTCCATGGGCGCGGTAATACGCCACCCGTGGCGCCGGCACTTCTCGCGCCCAAGCGACTGGAGAACAGGGCATCGTGGGAGAAGGGGCGGTTCAAGTCGGAGGTGCAATGTGTTGAGTCACACTGCTGCAAGGTGTTGAGTGCTCAAGCGAAGCGACAGCCGAAACTCCTTCGGTGATCAAGCGAGCGGGTGACGGGAATCGAACCCGCGTTCTCAGCTTGGGAAATCGTTCCGGGGGTGTCAGTGACCTGCGGAGGTCGGTAACAGACCAGCTCAGCCGTGTTCTGGTGCCACTGGTGTTGCCCTGTGATACCCAATATTGCTCCGTTGTGGCACGGATATGGCACGACCAGCGGCTTCAGAATCCGGAAAGTACGCGCAAAATTCAAAAAGTGGTACGCGTAACCCGGTCGTCGAACGCCCGCACAGCGACCCTCGCAGGGCAACATTTCTTGCGCGACGAACCGTCATGATACGCACGGATCGTGCAGCCAATTGATGTCGACATCGCGAAGTTGCTTGTCGCGTTCGGCCGACCGATCAGCCATCTGGGCGGATCACGATTGGGAGGTCGCGGTCGATTCTGGTTGCCGCGGCTTGACCCCTCCGGTGATCATGACGAACGCCTTGGTCAACTCGCCCACAGAGTTGTCGGGGAATGCGGGAACGCCACGCGTGTCGACATCCATCAGACCCCACGCGACGACCTGGGCGAGTTGTTCCGCGCCCTGCTCGTC
>JBDTWJ010000118.1:0-11935 GCA_040006755.1 Ilumatobacteraceae bacterium
TCGGCTGGGCTCAGGGCCCGAAGATCGACGGCTTCACCTACAAGAAGCGCACCAATCAGCGCCGTCGGTATGGTCACCGCCAGAAGTACCACGTCGTCGAGATCACGTCGATCAAGAAGGGCTGAACCAAGATGTCTAAGACCAAAGGTGGCGGTTCGACCCGCAACGGGCGCGATTCCAACGCTCAGCGCCTCGGCGTGAAGGTCTTCGGTGGCAGCAAGATCCATGCCGGCACCATCATCGTTCGTCAGCGTGGCACCAAGTTCCACCCCGGTCGCAATGTCGGCATCGGTGGCGATGACACACTGTTCGCTCTCACCGATGGCGCCGTGAAGTTCGGTACACGCGGTGGCCGCAAGGTCGTCGACGTCGAAGCTCTCGACGCCACTACCAGTTCCTGAACTTCGGGCTCAGCCTTTTTCGGCTGCGACTTTCCCGTTCTGGATGACCGTTCGGATTCGCTGACCGAGCCCGGAGATGTCCAGCGCGTCGCCGCGAGCGATCACCAGGTCGGCGCGCTTACCGGACTCGATCGCACCACGATCGTCCTCCAGCCCCATCAGTTGTGCCGCCGTGTGTGTCGAGGCGGTCAACGATTCTGCGGGAGTCATCCCGCAGTCGACCATCTGCTCGAGCTCGCGCAGGTTCTGTCCGTGAGGCGTGACGCCAGAGTCGGTTCCCATCGCCACCTTCACGCCGGCCGCGATCGCCTGGCGAATGCTGTCGCGGTGTACGTCGAGCACCATCTTCGTCTTGTCGATCGCGTACTGCGGCACCTTGACGCCGCGGTCGGCGGCCTCGAGCACACCCATCGGTGCGATGAGGGTTGGCACCAAGTAGGTGCCCCGTTCCAACATCATCGCGATGGCCTCGTCGTCGAGATAGATCCCATGCTCGATCGAGCGGATACCTGCGCGCACCGCAGACTTGATGCCGTCGGTTGCTTGGGCGTGGGCCATGACCCACTTGCCGGCGGCCGAGGCCTCGGCAACGAGAACGTCGAGCTCGTCGTCGCGATAATGACCATGACGAGGATCGTCTCGAGGCGACAGCACCCCGCCGCTCGTGCAGACCTTGATCACGTCGGCCCCGGCACGGATGAGCTCGCGAACCTTCTTGCGCATCTCCTCGGGTCCGTCGACAATGTTGTGCGGCTTGCCAGGATGATGAATGCCGATGATGCTCGGCATGTGCGCGCCGCACGGTTCCCACGAATCGCCATGACCGCCCGTCTGGCTGAGAATCGTGATCGAGATCTGCATGTCGGGCCCAGGCGCATACCCGCGCTGCTGTGCTGTCTTCATCCCGAGATCGCTGCCACCCGCCTCGCGCACCGTCGTGATGCCGGCGGCGAGCGTGCGCGCCATTCGTTCGGCGGCGAGATAGAAGTTCATCGAGAACGGTGTGTGCACCGATTGCATCGGGTCGAGGTCGCCGTCGACCATGAAGTGCACATGACAGTCGATGAAGCCGGGATAGACGGCGTGGCCAGTTGCGTCGATTGCTTCGTCGCCATCGAGGGCCGTGCCGACCTCGACGATTCGGTCGCCCTCGATTGCGATGTCGGCCACCGACGCCGTGCCACCGATGCTGTCGAAAACCTGGCCGCCACGAATCACAGTGCGTGTCATGCGCGCATGCTAGGCACCGCGCCGCTAGAGATGCGTGTCGATGCCTTGAGGCAATTGGGCCGTGTCCCATCCGAGCAGAGAGACCGCCTGACGGCAGGCGAACCGATCGGTCATTCCGCCGACGTAGGTGACGGCGTGGTGCAGCGCCTCACTGCTGCCCGCATCGAGGTCGGTGACATCGGGCAGCAACTTTGGATTCGCGGCGTAGTGCTCGACCAGCGCGCGCAGCAGCGAGATCACGGAGAGGGCCTGCGCTTGCGAGGCGGGGCGGAGATAGACGTTGTCGTAGTTGAACTTGCGAAACGCAGCCAGCGCCTCGGCGGCGTCAGCCATCATTCCGACCCGTCCCGTCTGGCCCGCAGCTTGGATCATCGCGGTGATGAACGCGCCGAGCTGGTGACTGCGGCGCTCGCCGCACCGGTCGCGGACGATCGGCGGAAGTTCGTCAGGACTCACGATCTTCGCGTCGACGGCGTCTTCGAAGTCGTGGCAGACATACGCGATGCGGTCGGCCCAACTGACGACTTCACCCTCTGGCGTCAATGGCGCGGGGCGCGACCACGAATGGTTGCGGATGCCATCTAGCGTCTCGATGCACAGGTTCAGCGGCGTCAACGTGACATCGGCGCCCCACACCGCGTGGTCGTAGCCACCGGCGACGTATGGCGACAGAGCGTCCTCGCTGGCATGACCACCTGGCCCGTGGCCGCAGTCGTGACCGAGCGCGATTGCGTCGGTCAACGCGACGTTGAGGCCAAGTGCGCGCGAGATGGAAGTAGCAACTTGAGCGACCTCGAGCGCATGCGTCAGCCGGGTCCGTTGATGGTCGTCGGGGAACACGAAGACCTGTGTTTTGCCGGCGAGCCGCCGAAATGCGCTGGCGTGAAGGATGCGATCGCGGTCGCGTTCAAAGCAGGTGCGCCACGGATCGGGTTCCTCGTGCTTGGCCCGCTGGCCCGCGCCGCCCGCGCGTGTGGCCAACGTCGACAACGAGTCGTTGTCGATCTCCTCGCGTTGGCGGCGCTCGACGACTGCCATCGATCCGGTGCCCGCCCACGAATCGGCGTGGGCGAAGGCGACCTCCCCATCGGCGTGACCGTGCATGGTCGACGCCCAGCGCTCCGCTCGTTCACCCAGGTCAGCCATAGGACCAGAGTACCGACAACTCCGGCTTGCCGATTGGGATCGGCAGATAGCCTCAAGGGTCCTATGAGCGGGTTCGTCGATGAAGCGCAACTGAATGTACGCGGCGGCGATGGTGGGGCCGGCTGTTCGTCGTTTCGGCGGGAGGGACCGGAGGCATTCGGCGGACCCAACGGGGGCGATGGCGGAAAGGGCGGTGATGTGTGGCTCATAGCCGACCGCAATGTTTCCTCGCTACTCGCATTTCGCGACCATCCCCACCGCCGCGCCAAGGACGGCGTGCACGGCAAGGGCAAGGATCAACACGGTAAGCGTGGCGAGTCGCTTGAGGTGATGGTGCCCGAGGGCACTGTCGCCAGCGATCTGTACACCGGTGAGCTGCTCGCCGACCTGGCCAACCACGGCGATCGGTGGTTGTGCGCGGCAGGCGGGCGCGGTGGTCGCGGCAACGCAAAGTTCTGGTCGAACAAGCGGCGAGCACCGACCTTTGCCGAGCAGGGCGAGCACGGACAGGAATGTTGGCTGAAGCTCGAGCTGAAGTTGATGGCCGACGTCGCGCTCGTCGGCTTTCCCAACGTCGGCAAGAGCACGTTGATCAGTGTTATCAGCGCAGCGAAGCCGAAGATCGCCGACTACCCGTTCACCACGCTCGAGCCCAATCTCGGAGTCGTCAAGATCGACGACCACACCGACTTCGTCGTCGCCGACATCCCTGGCCTCATCGAAGGCGCCAGCGAAGGCAAGGGCCTTGGGCACCAGTTCTTGCGGCACATCGAACGCGCGAGAGTTTTGTGCGTGATGGTCGACCTGGCCGCGGCCGACGAGGTCTCGCCGGAGGAGCAGGAGCGGATCCTGTTGCACGAGGTCGGCCAGTATCGACCCGACATGTTGGAGCGTCCGCGGATCGTTGTCGGCACGAAGTCCGACATCGCAGTTGCTGAATGGTCGGGGCTGCGGATCTCCGCGGTCACCGGTGACGGCGTGCGCGAGCTGGTCGGACGCATGGCCTCACTCGTGCATGAGGCTCGCACCGAACAGCCCGCAGTACCGGGCATCGTCATCATTCGTCCAGAGGCCGATGGCGGTCGCGTCGAACGCGTCGGCGAGCGCGAGTTCCGTCTCATCGGCAGACAGGTCGAGCGCGTCGTGGCCCTCAACGACGTCACGACGCCCGAGGCGATGTCGTACATCGACTTCCAGCTGAAGCGCCTCGGCGTACCTCGCATCCTCGCCCGCGCAGGTGCGCAGGACGGCGACATCATCTGGATCGCAGCGTTCAGCTTCGAGTACCAGCAGGAGGCGTGATGCGGCTGGTGGCCAAGATCGGCACGTCGTCGATCACCGATGAGCTGGGCGTGATCGACGAGCGGGTGGTCGATGCGTTGTGCGATCAACTCGCAGCGCTCCGCGCCGCGGGCCACGAGGTCATCCTGGTTTCGTCTGGCGCGGTCTCGGCAGGCGTCGCAGCTTTGGGAATGTCCGCACGGCCGACCGACATGCCGACGTTGCAGGCGATCTCCGCCGCTGGCCAGAGCCGCCTGATGGGCACGTACAACCGGTCGCTGGCACGACATGGGCTCGTCGCGGCGCAGGTGTTGCTGGTGCCCAACGACTTCGTCGATCGCCGTCAATATCTGCACGCTCGCCAAACGCTGCTGCGGCTGATCGAATTGGGATGCATCCCGATCATCAACGAGAACGACGCGATTGCGAGTCACGAGTTGCGCTATGGCGACAACGACCGCATCGCTGCATTGGTGGCTCACAACGTGAATGCAGATCTGCTGGTGCTGCTCACTGATACCCCGGGATTGTTCACCGCGGATCCGCGTACGGACGCCGCGGCCGAACTGATCAGTGAGGTGCTGGCCGATGACGTGCCCTTGACGGTTGCGGCCGGTGCGACGAGATCGGCTCGCGGCAGCGGTGGCATGGCCTCGAAGTTGTCGGCAGCGAAGATGGCCTCATGGTCGGGCACGAGGGCGGTCATCGCATCTGCCGAACGCGCCGACGTGCTGGTCGACGCCGCTGCCGGCCTGATGGTCGGCACCACGTTTCAACCCGGCGTGCGTCGCGTTGCTGCACGCAAGCTGTGGATCGGATTCGCCAGCCAGGTCGATGGTGTTGTCAGCGTCGACGACGGTGCAAGGCGGGCCCTGGTCGAGCGCGGCACGTCGCTGCTGCCGGCAGGCGTCACCGGCGTCACCGGAAACTTCGACGAAGGTGACGTCGTCGAGGTCCGCGATGCAACGAACTCGGTCGTTGCGAGGGGGATGGTCCTCAGTGACGCGGCGACGCTGCGCGGAATTATCGGCAAGCGAACCAGCGACCTGCCGTCACACGTGGCACACGAGGTCATCCATCGCGACGACCTGGTGCTGTTGACCTAACCCGCAGCAGGCTTCTGTTGCTCCTCTGCCTGCGGCGCGGCGCCGACTGCAGGTGCGGTTGCAGGGGCATCGAGGCCGAGCTCGGCGCGCAGTTCGCTGAGGCGGCTGTGAGCCTCGACGTTGGCGGTTGCCTGCTCGACTTCGAGGATCCTCGACTCGACCGATGACTCCTGCAGCTCCGACGAAGCCTTCGCCTTGGTGTAGCGCGCCTCGATCTTCTGCTGCACTTCGTTGAGCGTCGGCACGTCGTCGCCGACGGTCTCCTGCAGCTGAGACATCGCCTTGTTCATCTCTTCCTGCATCTTCGCCTGCTCGAGCTGCGACAGCAGCTTGTTCTTGTCGGCGAGCTTCTGTTGCAGGATGCGGCTGTTCTGGGAGACCGCGGCCTTCGCCTGATCAGAGGCCTTTGCTGATTCCAGGACCATCGTCTTGAGGCCCTCGATGTCCTTCTCGACCTGGATCAACTGATTCGCGATGGTCTCGGCGGCGCCGTTGTACTGAGCAGCCTTTGTTGGGTCGCCCGCTTTCTCGGCGTCGGACGCCATCATCAATGCCTGACGCGCGTTGGCGTTGAGCTTCTCCAGCTCCGCCATCTTGCTGTTGAGGCGCAGTTCGCTCTGCTTCTGATTAGCGATGACGTTGGCGGCTTGTTCTTTCAGCCGGCGGTGCTGTGCCTGAGCCTCGGCGAGCGCCTGCTCGAGCTGCACGGCAGGGTCGGCGCGACTCTCGAAGTTGCGATTGAGCTTGGCGCCGAAGTACTTCCACCATTTCTTCAAGGCTTTGAACATGAGGGCGAATCCTACTCCGCCTCAGTCGAAGTCTGCGCGGGCCGAAGGCGGGAACGTAGGTCATCGAGCTCTGGAGATTGCAGCGCCGCCAGCGTCCCTACGTAAGTCGCCGCGCCAACGATGGTCGACACGACCAAGCGAGCGACAGAGCCCTGCCCGGAGTTGGACCCGATCCATCGTGCGACCAGCCAGACGACCTCGGCCATCACCAACGCGGCCAGCCCCATGCGCCACAAACTGGCGACCACCTGCTGCAGCGGGAAGGCCGGCAGCTTGTAGCGGAGCACCTGCAGCGACCAGATCGCGGCAATCAGGTACGCGAGCCCGAACGCCAGACCGAGTCCGAGCAACCCCCAACGACCGACGAGCAGCAGTGCCAGAACGATGTTCAACAGGTTCTCGCCGACGTTGATGATGAACGGAGTCCGAGCATCCTGATGGGCGTAGAACACGCGCAACACGAAGAGATACACCGAGAAGCCGACCAGACCGAGGGCGAAACCGGCGAGCGCTCTCGACGTGTTGAGCGCGTTTGCAGCAGTGAACTTTCCATGCTGGAACGCGGCGCCGACGACCGCTCGGCGTAAGACGAACAACCCAACGCCGGCCGGCAGGGTGACGAGGGCGATCAATCGAATACCGAGCGACGACCGGTCCATGACGGCCTGACGCTCTCCGCGTTTGATGGCCATCGACAGTTCTGGAAGGAACGTAGTGGCAATGGAGACGGCGAGCAGTCCGTGGGGCAGCACGAACCACGTGAACGCCTTGGTGTACGCGTCTTCGTCGCCACTACCGGGTTGCAGCAGGTTGCGGATCACGATGATTGCGACCTGGTTTGCCACGACGTAGCCCAACGCCCAGACCGACAATGATCGCAAGCTCCTGACCGCTGGATGGCCGAACTCCGGTTTGAACCGGAACCGCAGCTTGGCTCTCGCCAGTGCCGGCAGCAACGCGATGGCCATCACCGCTATGCCGACGGTGGCCCCGAGACCCAGCGTCCATCGAAGCTTGCCGTTTCCGATGACATCGTCGAGCACCGGGATGCGATGGTCGACCGTGTTGGGCACCAACATCAGCGCGGCGATGATCACCACGTTCGACAGCGCTGGTGCCCATGCTGCCGCGAAGTACCGCCGGCGGGAATTGAGCACCGCCGCGCCGATTGCGTTGAGGCCGTAGAAGAAGATCTGTACCAGGAAGATGCGGGCCAGCAATGTGCCGGCCGTGCGATACTGATCGGCGGCAACCTCGCCCGACGTCAGCAGCGAGTACATGCGAAAGATCAGTGGAGCCGCCGCAACGGCAATGAGCGTGATGGCCGCGAGCACGACGATGCCGACCGAGATCACCGCGGATGTTGCCTCGTCGTCGTCGTCGTCGTGGAGCCGAGTGAACAACGGCACAAGCGTGGCCGACAGCACCCCGCCCAGCAGCAACTCGTAGATCATGTTCGGTGTGCCGTTGGCTTGGTCGTACGCGTCAGTGACCGGGCCTTGACTGAGCACGATGCCGAGAACGGCGACACGAGCCAGGCCGGTGATGCGCGAAACAGCAGTACCTGCGGCGACGGTCACATTCGATCGCAGCAGGCTGCTCACGGCGAAGAGGATGCCTGCCCTGCGTCACCCGGACGCGGGTTGTTGATGTCCTCGACCGCGAGCCGCAGCGATTCGAGCTGAGTGACGACATCATCGACGGCACTACCCAGCTCGCCGGTCGCATCCGCTCCGACACTGACCTCTGCGGCGTGGGCAAGGAGCTCGCCGAGTCGTGTGTTGAGCAACCGCAGCCGTTGGTCGGTGTCGTCGCGCGTTGCCCGGATTCGCTGCGCCGAATCGAGCTGCGCCTGCAGCGATGATCGGGTGGCATCATCGGTCGCAATGTCGAGCCGAGCTTG
Source organism: Ilumatobacteraceae bacterium (assembly GCA_040006755.1). GTDB lineage: Bacteria > Actinomycetota > Acidimicrobiia > Acidimicrobiales > Ilumatobacteraceae > JAENVT01. The sequence continues at coordinate 7,856 of JBDTWJ010000118.1, forward strand.
CAACGACGCGCTGTCGAGACGCTTCAGCGCCGAGTCGAGCTCGTCGCCACGTCTGGCAATGAGCCAGCACTCCTCGACGGCACGTTGCACCTGGCGAGTGATCGACTCCATGTTCGAGCGCAGCGGTCCGGCAGGTGTTGATGCGACGATCTCCCGGTACCGGCGTTGCGAGGACTGTGCGGCGCTGATCGAGCGACGCCACGGCTCGCTGAGGACGAACGGATCGATGCTCATTGGTTTCAACGCGGGTCTGCGACCGCGGAGGAAAGCGGCGATCGCCGCGACTGCGATCACGCCGATGGCGACGATTGCTGCCGTCATGGTTGGAAGGGTAATCGCTGGTCAGGCATCGACAGCTGCGATGTCGGCAGCGGTGAGCGTCGTGAGCTGCTCGTCGCTGGGGTCCGTCAACGGTGCGACACGCTGCGCTTGATGTGCGATCGCCGTCTCGAACAGGTTGCGCACGAATCGAGCGTTGCCGAAGCCGGGGTTGCGCGGCTCGACACTGATGAAGTGGCGAACCCGCGCCAGAGCGTCGTCGGAGCAGACATACCGATGCTTCTCGCCGAGTGCCAAAAAGATGGCGACCAGTTCTTCGTCGGTGTAATCGGGGAACGAGATGCTGCGGGTGAACCGGCTCTTGAGGCCCGGGTTGGCATCAATGAAATCTGCCATTTCGGCGGTGTACCCCGCGGCGACGATTGCCAGGTCGTCACGATGATCCTCCATGAACTTCACGAGCGTGTCGATTGCCTCGCGCCCGAAGTCGTTGTCGCCGCCGCGCGCCAGCGCGTACGCCTCGTCGATCAGCAACATCCCACCGAGCGCCGCCTCCAGTGCTTCCCGGGTCTTGATCGCCGTCTGGCCCACGAATCCGGCGACGAGCTTCGAACGATCGGTCTCGACCAGATGCCCTTTGTCGACGACGCCGACGGCCCGATAGATCTGGCTGAGCAATCGCGCGACCGTCGTCTTGCCGGTTCCTGGATTGCCCGTGAACACAAGGTGATGACTTGTCTCGATCACGGGCAAGTCACGTTCGGCACGAATTTGTTGCACTTGCAACATGCTGGTGAGGCGACGAACTTCGGCCTTGACGTTGGCGAGCCCGATCAACGCGTCGAGTTCGCCCATCACGTCATCGATCGAACGGGCCGGGGGGAGTGCCGTCTGCGGCAGCGTTGTCACGGCGGCGCCCGTAGCCGTGGCTGTCGACGGCGTGGCCGGAACGGGTACCGGTCGTTGCGGCTGGTCGGGGTGCCCAGGCCGGGCGATACCAGCTTGGTCCATTGCCTGCAGCAGGAGAGTGCGGTACGAATCGATCGCCTGGACTTCGTCTGACGAGGGAATCAGATCGGTCGCCGCTGTCACGTGGGCCAAGCGCAAAGCCAATTCGTAGTAACGATTGCTGCGTCGGGTGCCGTGCTTGCGGTCAGCCTTCACCAACAGGTCGAACAACATGCTGGGCTGGACCAGCCAGTCGTCGCGATTGCTGAACAGATCCGTGTCGCGCACATGAGCAGCACTAGTGAGTAGGGGCGGATCGAGCAATGGGCCGATGGAGTCGAGATATGCATCGAGTTCAGAATCGGTCAGCCTGCCATCCGCGGCGACGATCGCAGCGACGAGGTTGCTGGCCTCGATCACCGCGTCCGCCGCGTGCATCTCGGCGGGCCTGCCGCTGAGCGCCGAGAGCTCGCAAGTGATGCCGTTGATGAACTCGGCAACGTCGCGTTCCATCGGGCCCGGCATGGGACCGCAGGTTACGCCGTCTCGAACAGTCCACGACCTCGTCATAAGGATCGCGTACGACATTTCGCAATCGGCGTGACACCGCGCGAGGATTCAGCGCAAGGACGGCCATAGCTCCATTCCTCGCTGAGGAATCTGTTTACGAAGGAGAATCATGAAACGAGTGAGGTACATCTGTGTGGCCGCATTGCTCGCCGGGCCCATGATCATCGTCGAGTCCGGCCATGCGGTGCATGCCGCCGACGGAGGCCGTCTCATCAGCGCCGGCTCCGTGACGCTGTCGGGTCTCGTTGGCGTCACCGGTGCTGACGGTTTGGCGAATCCCGAGCTCCACGCCCCAGAAGGCGACGAAGGCGGCGGGGGAGAAGAGCCGACACCCGGCCCGGCGCCACGCGCACGAGCAACAAAAGTGAAAGCAGCGGGCGACGAGATATCGGTCACTTTCGAAGGCCTGAACCACAGGGACAACCGGTTGGCCAACGGTGGCAACCAGTTCTCCAACGAGCCACCGGACCAGGCACTCTGCGTCGGTCCCAACCATGTGCTCGAAGGTGTGAACACGGTGATGCGTGTCTACGACAAGGCAGGAAGCCCGGCGTCCAACACGATCTCGTACAACGAGTTCTTTCAATATCCGCCAGCGATCAACCGCACCACCGGTGCATACGGTGCGTTCCTCACTGATCCGATCTGTCACTTCGACGCTGACAGCGGCCGCTTCTTCATGGCCGTTCTCACTCTCGACCAGGACTCGGTGAATGGTCAGTTCACTGGCAAGAACCGCCTCGACATCGCGGTCAGCAAGACAGCTGACCCCACCGGCGAGTGGTTCCTCTACAAGTTGCCGGTGCAGAACGATGGCACCGACGGAACGCCCAACCACCACTGCGATCCCGACGCCGAGGTCCCTCCACCCGAGGGAATGACGAATCCGTCAGCGTGCATCGGCGACTTCCCACACATCGGTACCGACAACTACGGCGTGTATCTCACGACGAACGAGTACGCATTCTTCGGCGACGGCACCCACGGCGGAATCGCCTACACGGGCGCCCAGATCTATGCGTTCTCCAAGTCGCAGCTCATCGCCGGTGCCGCGACGCCGACGATGGTGTCGTTCGAGAATCCGGTGCTCGGTCCGTTCAAGAGCTTCACAGTGTGGCCCGCAATCTCGCCCGCCGGTCAAGCGTCCGCGGACGGCGGCGGCACCGAGTTCTTCCTGAGCTCCACGCTCGGCGACGGATCGGAGACCGGAAACCTTGCACCCAGTGAGAACCGCATCGGTACCTGGGCAATCACCAACACGCAATCACTCGATTCCGCAACACCGGATCTGCGGTTGAGCAACAAGTTGATCAGAGCGCGTACCTACACGATGCCGCCGAAGGCGACGCAAAAAGACGGGCCGACACCACTGCGCGACTGCCTCAACGACAGGAGCGATATGTTCGGTACCGATCCCGACGTCGGCCCTATCGGATGTTGGGGGTTGTTCGCAGGTGCACCGCCGGCAGAAGAGGTGCTCCCTAGTCTGGACTCGGGTGATACTCGAATGAACCAGGTCGTTTATGCCGACGGCCGCCTGTTCGGCTCTCTCGACACCGGCGTGAAAGTCGGTGGTTCGACGCGCGCCGGCGTGTTGTGGGTAGAGGTGAAGCCGAAGGTGAAGAGGGGAGTGCTCAGCGAAGCGGAGGTCGAGGAGTCTGGATATGTCGGCGTTCGCGACAACGACGTGACGTATCCGGCGATTGGCGTGTCATCCTCCGGAAAGGTCGTGATGGCAGTCACGCTCACCGGTAACGACCACTACCCGAGTGCCGCGTACATCGCGATCAGTGACGAGAAGGCGACAGTTCGCGTGATCTCTGAAGGCGTCGGGCCGGACGACGGATTCACTGGGTACGCAACGTTCGTCGGTGAACCGATTCGCACCCGTTGGGGCGACTACGGAGCCGCCGCGATGGACGGTGACACCCTGTGGCTCGCCAGCGAGAGCATCGAGCAAGCGTGCACGCTCGACGAGTACTTGTCGGGTGCTCTCGGGAGTTGCGGAGGAACGCGTACCGCTCTTGCCAACTGGAGTACGCGAGTTTCGGCTCTGCAGATCTGACACAACTCAACCCTGTTGACTGCTGCGGCCCGACAAAATGTCGGGCCGCAGCGTCGCGATCTGCCACCGACGGTGACGTCGTGCCACCCACCGTCTGCCATTTGCGACAAATCTGGGCCGCAGTGTAAAGACTGCATGATCAGGTCTTTTCCTGAGTCGAGCAGTGGGCTACGGTGCCCGACGAACCAGCAGAGCGCGTCGGCGGAACGTCTGCTCCA
>JBDTWJ010000119.1:0-11842 GCA_040006755.1 Ilumatobacteraceae bacterium
CAACTGGTCGACGATCGCCGGAAGCCAATTCGACTCCGTCTTCAAGCGGATGTGGCAGTTCTACCTCGCCTACTGCGAGGCCGGCTTCGCAGCCGGTTACCTCGGTGTGAGCCAATTCTCCCTCTCCCGCTCCGCGCAATCCGGTACCGGACTTCTTGCGTGACAAGCCATGAGCCACGTTCGCCTGGGACGGGTCCAGCGAACGAGTGAGGGTGACGACCGGCGACGTTGCACGCCACGCCGCAGATGAGGATCTTTCAGAGTCGTAGCGATCAGACGCAGAGACCGGTCAGCGTCACTGCACCGAGCGGCACGTTCAAAGCTGAAGATTCGACCGTCAACCTGTGAGGTAGAACGTGTGGACCGGACCGACGCCCTTGAGGTCGACCGTGCCGCGCTCCTCGAAGGCGAAGCTCGGGTGCAAGCGGTCCCTCACGATGTGACTGACGTGAATCTTTCCCGGAACCCCGTGTGATTCGAGGCGACTGGCGATGTTGACGGTGTCGCCCCACAGGTCGTAGGCGAACTTGTGCTCACCGATCACACCCGCAGTTACAGGACCGGTGTGCAGGCCGAGACGCAAGGTCAGGTCGCCTTCGCCGCATCTGCCGATCGCCTCCAACATGCCGAGGGCCATCTTGGCGCACGACGCCAGATGGTCGCCTTCGGAGTCGAGCAGGCCGCCGACGACGAGGTAGGCGTCGCCGATCGTCTTGATCTTCTCCAGGTTGTGCTCTTGGGCCAACTTGTCGAACGACGAGAAGATCTCGTTGAGCAACCCGACAACGTCTTGCGGTTTCATTCGCGATGACATCTGCGTGAAGCCGACCAGATCGGCGAAGAGCACCGTGACGTCTTCGAAGTTGTCGGCGATGACTCGTTCGCCGGCCTTCAGACGCGTCGCGATGTGCACGGGGAGGATGTGATGCAGGAGCCGTTCAGTTCGAGCCTCCTCCTGCTCCAAAACCCGCGCGTAGCGACTTTCGACATCGCGCAGCCGTTTCTTGGCCAGCGAGGCGTTCATTCGCGCCCGTAGCAGGACCGGATCGAAGGGTTTGGTGATGTAGTCGTCCGCGCCGAGCTCCAGGCACCGAACGACGCTGGCGATGTCGTCGAGAGCGGAGACCATCACAACAGGTATGCGCGACAACGAGGGGTCAGCCTTCAGGTACCGAAGTAGGTCGTAGCCGTCCATTTCCGGCATGACGACGTCGAGCAAGATGAGATCGAATGCTGTTGGCTTCTCGTGAAGGATGCGGATGGCGCGCAAGGCATCTTCCGCCGACTCCACCGTGAAGCGCTCCTCTTCGAGAGCGCGGGCGAGAATCAAGCGATTGACGCGGTCGTCGTCGATCACGAGGATGTTCGCGGCGGTGCTCATAGCGGCGCACCCCCCGCGGATCGTTCCAATGCCGCCAGGAGTTCAGCTTTGACCCGCTCGAACTCGCCGTCGGCGACAGCCGTCAATGCAGAGCATCCGGCGTCGTCGTCGTTCTTGGCCAGATCCTCGATTCGGGCGCACAGGGAGGTCATCATGGTCGCCCCGACGTTGGCGCTGGCACCCCGCGTCGAATGGGCCACCTCGGCAACCTTTTTCATGTCACGACTGGTCATTGCCTCGTGGAGGGCCACCAACCGTGCCGACGTGTCGTCGATGTATTGGTGAAGCACCTCGTTGAGCAGGTCGCCACCGCCACGATCCAACTGCACCAGCAGTTCGAGGCGAGCGATGTCGATCACTCCATCGTTGGCAACCTTGCTCGCGATCGGCTCGGCGCCTGCCTCGCCAGCCGGGATCGAGTCCGGCGCCCATTTGGCCATGGCGGCTCGTACCACGTCGGGGCGAATGGGTTTGGCCATGTAGTCGTCCATCCCGGCGGCAATGCAGATCTCACGATCGCCGATCATGGCCGCAGCCGTCATAGCGACGATGGGCGTGTGTCGCTCGTTGCCTTCTAGGTCGCGGATCGCCTTCGTCGCCTCATAGCCGTCCATGACCGGCATCTGACAATCCATGAAGATCACCTCGAAGCGCTTGGGTGAGCCTGCCCTGATCGTCGCGGTGACTGCGTCAATGGCCTCTCGGCCGTTCTCGGCCATCTCCACGGCGTAACCGAGCTTCTCGATCATGCGCGACGCTACGAGGCGGTTGGTCGGGTTGTCTTCGACGAGCAGCACGTGGGGCCGATTGCTGTCGTTCGCTGTGGACGAGGGTGCCGCGACGGCGGGCTGTTCGGCGACTGGGCGTTCGAGCTCGGTGACGAATCCGCCGACGAGGCAGTTGTAGAGGTCGGACTTGCGAACCGGCTTGGAGAGCGTGCCCGAGAGCCCGACTTCGGCCGCGACGTCGGCCTTGACCCGACCCGAGGAGCTCAACATGAACAGGCGCGCCCGCGCGGTCGACGGATCGTCGCGTAGCACTCTGGCAACCTCGAGGCCGTCCATCTCCGGCATGTTCAGGTCGAGTACGACGACATCGAAGCCGTTGCCACGTGTGGCCTCCCAGCGCGCCCTGACGATCGCGGTGGGACCGTCTTCTGCCTCCTCGGCGTCGATTCCCCACGACCGCAACTGTTCAGTGAGGATCAGGCGATTGGTCGCGTTGTCGTCGACGACGAGGGCGTTCAACCCTCTGAGCGTGTGGTGGGTGACGTCGGCGGTTGACGCCGGAACGACTTCGATTGGAATGACGAACCAGAAGGTGCTGCCGACACCGGGCTTGCTCTCCACGCCGACCTCACCGCCCATCAACTCGACCAGTTGCTTGACGATGGCCAGGCCGAGCCCAGTACCGCCGTAACGGCGCGTCGTCGACGCATCAGCTTGGGAGAACGGATCGAAGATGTATTGCCTGGCCTCGTCCGACATCCCGATGCCCGTGTCGCGGACCTCGAAACGAACGCGCTGTACGTTGACCCCGTCGTGGTCCTCGAGCTGCCCGTCGACTCGGGCTTGGATCACGACCTCGCCGTGTTGGGTGAACTTCACTGCGTTGGAAGTGAGGTTGACCAGGATCTGACGTAGCCGAGTTGGATCTGCACGCACACTGTTGGGAAGGTCGGGGGCGCAGTGTGCAAGCAACTCGACGGACTTCCCGTTGGCAACATCACCGAGCAAGCCCGCAACCTCGTCGACCAACTCGACAAGATCGAACTCGACGTGCTCCAGCTGGACTCGCCCCGCCTCGACTTTGGAGAAGTCGAGGATCCCGTCGATGATCGACAACAGGCCTTCGCCAGCGCGCTGCACTCCCTGGGTGTAGTCTCGCTGTTCCTGGGTGAGGTTGGTGTCGAGGAGCAGCTCGGAGAGGCCGATGACGGCGTTCATCGGTGTGCGGATCTCGTGGCTCATCGAAGCAAGGAACTCGGACTTCATTCTGGACGCTTCCATCGCCTTGTCGCGTGCCGCAGCGAGTTCGACCGCGGCTTCGTCGCGTTCGGTGACGTCGTGCACGTTGGCGACCAGGCCATTCACCGACTTGTCGCGGGTGAGATCGGTGATCGAGCCCTCCATCGCTCGCCATCCGTCGTCCTTCGTCCAGAGCGAGAATCGAACGGGAGCCGTCTCACCGGGTTCGATGGTCTCCCCGGTGACAAGCGAAGAGACCGGAGCGCGGTGGTCGGGGTGCACCATCGAGATGTATGGGGTGCCGACGATGTCGCTGGGTGGCAAGCCCAGCACGCGGCTCGACGACGGGCTTTGATACCTGACACGGCCCCTGGGGTCGATCACGGTGATGAGGTCGACGGAGTTGTTGACGAGCGACCGGAAACGCGCCGACTGTCGCGCCCCGGCGCTGCGAAGCAGCAGACCCATGCAGACCGCGGCGGCCGCACTGAGCGCTCCGAGGATCACCTCGACCCGCACGAGGCGCACCAGCGCATCGCGTGCGTTTCTGGTGACCCCGCCGGCGGCGTCGCCGGTGACACTGGACAGCTGCGCAGCGAGGATGCGCATCTTGTACACATCGTCATTGACCGGTGAGCTGTCGGGTGCCGCGAGCAACCGATCACCCGTCGCGGTGAGCTCAGAGATCAGTTCACGAGCGTGCTCCAACTGGCGTCGCTCCTTGGCCGCGGTGATCGCCGGAATGGTGACCTTGGCGTCGGTGCTCCCCTGCGGGGCAGCGACCTCGCCGCCCTCGAGTAGCGCTGTTGCCGTGCTGACAAGCACCTCGCGGCTCTCGCTGGGATCCGCCTGCGCACCCTGCAATTTCAAGAGGACGTCTTTGATGTAGCGCTCGACCAGTGTGCGCTGGCGGGCCGTGACGTTGACGACCAGCGCCGAGTCGCTCTGGTTGTACGTGGTCATCACGTTGTACCCCACCATCGTGGCGATCAGCAGAAGGAACAGCCCGATCGTGAGGACGATGCCGCGGTCACGGCGCACCAGCGAGAGCAGCCCGAAGCCCCTGCGGCCATCCGTGCGCGGGGTGTTGCGTGTTAGGTCATCTGACGTCGAGGTTGGCATACATCTCCCCCAGATAATGGCCCTCGAGGTTGCAATACAGAACGTAGTGGCCGGGTGGGAGATCGAGCGTGAGGGTCGCCTTGTCGCCAGCCTCGACGACCTCGATGGAGCCCATTCGGGTGAGCAACGATGACTTCTCGTCGACGGCGAGACCGTCGGCTCTGATGGGAAGGTCCTTTGCAGCCAGATCGGTGCGATCGACGTTGATCTCGTGAGTGGATGGCCCGGAGTTGTCGAGCCGCAGTTTGACCTGCCCTGGCGGCGCGGTGGTTGTCGTCAGGTGCAGCTTGAAGTCGTCCATCCGCACCGCGATTCCACCAGTTGCGCTCGATGATGCGGAGCAGCACGCCAAGAGCCACACCGCTGCCACCCCGCTCAGTCCCCCGACCACGCGCATCGCACCAAGAGTAGGCGCTTTTCAATGCAAAGGCTTAAGTCTGGGATGCATACCTGTTTGCAGCAAGCAGATCCTTGTAAATGGCCCGTGGGTGAGCAAGTCACCGAGTCGATTCCTTTCACGCCGACGTGGCGTGCTGAGCTGGTCTTGGCCATCGACGATCCGTGTCAAGTCGGTTCCACAATTTCCGCTGGCGCATCTTCACGGCAATCCACAGTCATTTCGGGTTGAGACGCGAAGGACGTTGACTTCTTCCTTTACCCACTCACCAAAGTCGGGTGTGGTGGCCGCAAACACCGCACAGCGCGCCCGCGTTCGCACGCAGACGCGGCCCGTCGTTGGGTTCGAGCAAGCGCTGTGTTACGAGTCCGTGGACAACTGACGCGCGAGATCGAGCTTGTCGGCCATACCGATCCGCTGAATCTTGCCTGTCGCGCCTTTCGGAATCTCGCTGACGAACACGATGTGGCGGGGAACCTTGAATGCCGCCAGCTTGTCGCTGAGATAGCTGCGCAACGCGGCCTCCGTTGTCTCCTGTCCTTCAGCCACCACAACGGCTGCGCCGACTTCCTCACCGAGCTTGTCGTGCGGGATTGCGAACGCGACTGCCTCGGCTACCGCTTCATGTCCGAGGAGCGCCTCGTCGATCTCGATCGGGGAGATCTTTTCGCCACCACGATTGATTTGCTCCTTCAAGCGGCCGGTGAGGTAGAGGTACCCGTCGGCGTCGAGCATTCCCTCGTCGCCCGTGCGGAACCATCCCGCGGTGAACGCCGCCTGATTCGCGGCGGGGTTGTTCTCGTAGCCGTCGACGACGGTCGCACCCCGAATACCGACCTCGCCGCGCTCGCCCACCGAAACGGCCCGGTTGGTGCTGTCGAGGATGACAACCTCGATCCCGGTCGCGATGCCGACCGAGCCGGGCTTTGCCGCGTCCGGTGGAAGGGGGTTGCAGGTCATCTGATGCGACGCCTCCGTCATCCCGTACGCCTCGACGACGGGCACATCGAACATCGCACGCAGGTTTTCGAGCACCGGGCCGGGAAGCGCCGCGGAGGAAGAGCGAATGAATCGCAGCGAGGTCTGTTGCGGCCGCTTTGTGCGAGACAGGACCATCTGATGCATCGTGGGGACAGCGCTGTAGTACGTGGGCCGCAAGTCGTCGAGCCAACGGTTGAACTTGAACGCGTCGAACGACGGCGTGCAGATCACCGAGCCACCAGCCGACAGAGGCGCCAACAGGCCGGCCATGATCCCGTGAATGTGGAACAACGGCATCACGTTCAATGAACGGTCCGCAGCCGCGAGTTGCAGGTGGCTGGCGATGTTGCGCGCCGACCGAGCCAGGTTCCGCTGACAGAGCGGAACGATCTTCGGACGAGAAGTGGTGCCCGATGTGTGGAGTACAAGTGCCTGGTCCTCTCGGCCTGGGCGCTTGGTCGTCGGTTCGACTGCGACCTGTGCAACGAGATCAATCTCTAGGCCAGCACCATGAAGGTCGATCTGAGTCACACTGGCAGACGAGGCGGCGCGAGCGGCTGGTGACTGTCCATCAACGGAGATCATCGCCGCGGCGCCGAGGTCGTCGAGATAGAAGCGAAACTCGTCCTCGCGATACTTCGGGTTGAGCGGCGCCGCGCACCCAACTGACATCACGGCCAGTAGGACGAGGGCCATCTCGGGCCCGTTTCCGAGGATGATTGCAATCCGATCGCTTGGACCGAGTCCGGCACTTCGTAGCTGATCTGCAAGCCGTTCAACTTCACGCACGAGGGTGGCGTGGTCGATGATCTCGCCTCCAATCGTCAGAAGCCCCGGTTCGGTGCTGTGCGGCAGGAGCAACCCGGCGATTGTGTCCTGTGTGGAAGAGGAGGTCTCAGTATCGATTGACATTTGTGAGGCTTTCGCGTGACGGGCCCGAATCTCCAGGTTGGAGATTCGCGCAGGGATTGACGAGTTCGCCAGCTTCCTTGTTTAGTTTGGAGAGATGCGGATATGCATTGTTGGAGCGGGTGCGATCGGCGGTTTGCTGGGCGTCCGTCTGGCTCTGGCAGGTCAGGACGTCAGTGTCTTTGCACGTGGCGACAACCTCGACGCGATTCGATCGCAGGGATGGCGCCTCGTCGAACCAGACGGCTCAGAGCTGTTCGCTGCTGATGTGCGAGCCTCATCCGACCTCGAAGAGCTCGGCCCACAGGACCTTGTTGTCTTGACACTGAAGGCACATCAAATCGGTGACATCGCCGAACAACTCCCTGCTCTGTACGACGACACGACGATCGTGCTCCCGCTGCAGAACGGCGTGCCGTGGTGGTTCTTCCAGAAGTTTCCAGGCGAATTCGCCGGACGCCGGCTGCAGGCGTTGGATCCCCACGGAGTGCTGGAGCGGTTCATCCCGGCAGACCGAATCGTCGGGTCCATCGCCTATCCCGCGGCGCAGCGCGAATCGCCCGGAATCGTCCGTCTCATCGCAGGTGACAAGTTCCCCGTCGGCGAACTTGATGGGACGAGATCAGCGCGGGTCACCGAGATCGCTCACGTCTTGACAACGGCCGGTTTCAAGGCACGAGTGCTCACCGACATCCGCCAACATCTGTGGATCAAGGCATGGGGGAACCTGGCGATGAATCCGATTAGTGCTCTCACCGGGACGACGCTCGTCGAGATCTGTCGCCACCCACCGACACGCGCCCTCGCTGACCAGATGATGCACGAGGCAGCGGAGGTGGCGGAGAGGCTCGGCTTGCACTTGCGACTTTCCGTCGAGCAACGCATCGAAGGCGCCGAGAAGGTCGGCGAGCACAAGACCTCGATGCTCCAAGACGTCGAAGCCCATCGTGCGCTCGAAATCGAACCATTGATCGGGTCATTCGTCGAACTCGGCCAGCTCACCGACACTCCCATGCCTGCCACCAAAATTATCCACGCACTGGTGTCGCTGCTCAACGAGCGACTCACTGGGCGGGGCACTGGATCGTGACGCCCGAGGTTGCCGGAAGCCTCAGGAAATTGCATGGAGCACGGATGTGGCCGCGGGTTCGTACGGCATCTCGATCGCTTTTCTAGAGTCGCAGCGATGACCGACAAGATCGCGAGTCGTTCGCCGTGGATTGCCCAGCTCCGGCCCGATTTGGCACCGCTGCCGCTGGACGGTGACGTGACGACAGATGTGGCTGTCGTCGGCGCTGGAATTGCAGGGCTCGCCACCGCCTTCTTCCTACTTCGAGACACCGATAGCAAGGTTCTTTTGATCGAGCGGGACAGAGCGGGCCGCGGAGCAACCGGCCACAATGCCGGGCAGCTGACCACGTACTTCGAACGCCCCTTGTTCGACCTCGTCGATTCGTACGGATTCGACAAAGTGATCGCTGCCCAACGGGGGATCGACAACTCGTGGGACCTACTCGACACCATGGTCGCCGACTCCAACGCACAGGTACGTATCGATCGCTTCACCGGATACCTCGGCATGTTTGCCCTCGATCACCTCATGGTGCATCTGCGAGACAGCTCACTGCGGGAGCGCGGCGGACTTCGCGTTGGATCGTGCGTCGTGTCAGAAGCAGCCGAATTCCTCGGCGACATCGCGCCGGAATACGCCCACCTCTACTCGGTCGTCACACCCGCGATCGTCCGCGAACTTCTGGATACCACCGACGATCACTACTGCGCCGTTCTGTCCGGCAGGACTGGAGCCATCAACGGCGCACTGCTGATCGAACAGGTCCTCACATACCTGATGGACAGGTTTGACGATCGCTTCCAATACGTCGACCAGACCTCGGTTCGCCACATCGACCTCCACTCGACGCACGCCACCCTCGACACCGGTGATCACCGCGTGACATCAGGTCACGTCGTGATGTGCACCAACGGCTTCGTCGACCACGTCATCGACAACCGAGTCGGCACCGCCGTCACGACTCACCTCCATCACCACGTCAGCGGCAGAGTGGGCTACATGGCCGCGTTCATCGAAAACACAGTGCGCACGCCAACCACGCTCAGCTACATCCGCAACGCAATCATCGGGGACTCCACGCCGTACGTCTATGTGACCCGACGGCCATACGACCAACCAGCTGGCCCAGCCACGCTCACTTGCATCGGGGGGCCAGAGGCCGAGCTCGACAATCGCGCCAGCTACATCCCCGACGCGGAGTTTCCTGCCACGATCCTCGACGAAATTGACACCGACATCTTGCCGCTGGTCGACTCCACTCGCACCAGAGGCGGCGAGTACGACTACGCCTGGCACGGACTCATGGCCTACACCGAATCGAAGGTTCGGCTCATCGGATTTGAGCCCCGGAACCCGGTCCTGATGTACAACCTCGGATGCAACGGAGTCGGATTCCTACCCTCGATCTTCGGCGGTCATCGGGTCGCGCGACTCCTCGCCGGCGACGTGCTCGAGTCGAGCATCTTCGACCCGATCTAGGCCTTCGTCAACGGCACCTTCAATGGGTCCGGGGTTTGCTGACGTCCCAGAACGGAACATCCGCTCCTTCAGTCAGAGAGACATTTCGCCGCTCGATTCGAACAAAGGAGCGCTGAGATGATCGGTTTCAGATCCCGGAAGTTTTCTCGCGCTCGACAACCGTCTGGCCGTCGGCCGACACGTGACGCTCGCGGGTACTGCTGAAGCCCATGAACGATCCACGAACCAGCGATGCGATAAGCCCGACCGCGCCAACAATGAGCAAAATGATACCGATCATGTGGATATCGAACCCTGTCGACGTGTCTTTCACGGCCCACGCCATGATTGCCCCTCCGGCGATGAACAAGAGACTGAGTACGCCCATTGGGTAACCTCCTCTGCAGCGGCACTCGCCCGATGCGCGCACGGCTTCGATCACTGATGCCCGCCGGCCGACGCGGATAAACACCCGAGTGAGCTCTGCCGTTTGGGGCAACCGCATGCGCCGGCGGCTACGAGGGCCGCGTCGATCTCCATTGCCGCGGTCCTAGGTCCCCAGCTTGCGATCGTGTGTCTCGCTAGCCTCCACAGGTGAGGTCCAAGCCGTTGTCGGTCGCGGAGGAGGTCCGTCGGGCCTCGATGGTCGTGCTGCTCGGGCTAGCGATAGCGGCGACGATCGCCGTGTCCCTGATCACGGTGAATCTGGTGCAGGTTCAGCCACTACGTGAGCGCTACGAGGAAGCTGCCCGGTCGGTTCGGCTGGCACACGCCGCGATGATCGACCAACAGACGGGATTACGCGGCTACGTAGTCACGCGAGACGAGCGGTTCTTGGAAGCGTACCAACGAGGCAAAGACGCCCTCCCGACGCATAGTCGAGAAGCTACCGCCCAACTGGCGGACACGGGCTCGATGACGGAGTCGGTCGTCGCCTTACGCGTTGCACAGGAGCGGTGGTTGTCGTTCGCCCGACCCCTGTCGGATTCGGCGCCGGCGCGGACGCCAGCGGAGCTCAAAACGCTGCTCGATCGGGAGAAATCACTCTTCGACACCTACCGGGCCACCGAGGCAACGCTCGAACGGCTCGTCGACGGCCGCCGCCGCGAAATCGACCACCGCCAAAGGGCGTACCTCGTCGCGGCCGCCGTGGCCACGATCCTCACCGGCGTCGCCGCAGGTGCGGTCGGCCTGCGACGGTTCCGGCGACTGCGCCGTTCGATCGTCGGACCCGTCGAGGCCACGATCGCCACGATCGACCGCATCGGCATGAATGAACCGGCCGGAGCGTTACCCGACGCGCCTATCGAGTTTCGCCGAATCGCCAGCGGCCTCGCCGGGCTTGCCGCCACGCTCGCCGCACGCCAGACCGAGGCGGAGCTGAACCTGGAGGCCGCCCGGCACCACGGCGAACGGCTCACAACCATTCTTGGCATGGCCCGCGAGATCTCCGGGAGCCTGAGCGTCCGCTATGTTCTGCGGGCCGTGGTCGCCAGCGCTGTCAGGGTCAGCGGGTTCGGTCAGGTCGTGGTCTGGATGCTCGACGAGGACCGCAACCTGCTCGTCGCCACCGGAGACGACGCATCGGCGCTGCTGGAGGAGCCGGCGGAGATCGGTGCGGGCCTGGTCGGTCACTCGGCCCGCTTCGCGCGGCCGATGGCGCGTCGCGCCGGTTACTCCGCTCGCCAGGTCGAGCCCGACGTGCCGCTAGACGCTATGGCCTTCCCGCTCGTGGTCGGCGCCGCGGTCGTCGGTGTGGTCGAGTTCCGCGCCACCGCACCCGTGATCGTCGATCGGGAAGCGCTCGAGGCGCTCGAGACGCTCTGCATTCACGGAGCGGCGGCGTTGGAGGCGGCGCGCCTGCATGAGCACATCGCCGAGCTGAGTCGAACCGACGCCTTGACCCGGCTCCCCAATCGCCGAGCATTCGACAGCGACCTTCACAACGAGGTCGAGCGTTCCAAGCGTTATCAGCGGCCGTTGTGCCTGCTCATGATCGATGTCGACCACTTCAAGAACCTCAACGACCGCTGGGGTCATCAGCGTGGTGACGAAGTGCTCCAGGAAATCGCTCGAGTCCTCGCCGAGACACTGCGCGGCAGCGACACTGTCTACCGCTACGGCGGCGAAGAACTTGCCGTCCTCGCCCGCGAAACAACCCACGCCGAGGGTGCCCTGCTCGCCGAGCGGCTTCGCGCCCGCATCGAGAAGCACTTCCCCGAAGGCCCTGACGCCGACCCTGTGACCGCTTCTTTCGGCGTCAGTACCTGGCACGAAGGCATGGACACACACCGCGACCTTGTCTCTGCCGCGGATTCAGCCCTGTACCAGGCCAAAGCCGACGGCCGGAACCGCGTCGCTGTCGCAGCTCAAACAGCGGCCACCACCGCTGCTGTCCCCGACATGTGACCGCGTCGATCGTCGAGGTCTTCGGAAGGGGGCCATTCGTTGCAACGATGCCGCTCGATGCGAGGACGAGCCGGAGGGGCTGCCAGGCCCAGTAGTCAACATTTGGGTGAGAGCGAGCGATCTCTCGGAGAAATGGGTGGTTGCAG